>NZ_CP032697.1 GCF_003627755.1 Rhizobium jaguaris
GGATGCGCGGCCCACGTGTTCGGTGGAAATGTCAGCGGGGAAATTCGAGCTGTTTGAGCGCACGCGGACGAGGAAATGGATTGTTATCCAACGAATAATTTCGCGTGATTTCCAAAGAAAATTAAACGGTGACTTCATCTCGGAGCGGGCAATCTTCCGCATCTTGTTTTCAGGTGCGGGGCCAAAATGCTGAATTTGAATGAGCTCGATTGGATTGAAGGAATTAGACAGGAGGACTACTCGACGCGATCTGGCAATGCCGAGGTGTTCTTCAAAAATCTAGAGAGGCACCTGTTAGAGCAGATCGGCGCTGCGAGCTATGTCGTGGGCTGCGTCGCATGGTTCACCCTCCCAAGAGTATGGGCAGAGCTTGCAACAAAGAAGGCGGTCTCCGTGCTCCTCCAGAAAGAAGATTGGCTTCGAAAGGATACGGACGAAAAAGGGGGTCTGGTTGGAACAAAATCGGATCTGATATCAAAGATAGCGGGCCTCCCGCGATTTAACGCTAGATGGTTTGACTTTGACAATCGACTTTACTTCGGAGATGGATGGGAAAAGGATGGGGATGAATGGTCGGCTTCAAAACTTATCATTGAACCGGTCCGATGCGTCGGTCCTTTTTCAAAGGACAGAATGACCAATCATCCACGAATGCATCATAAATTCCTCGTTTTTTGTCGTCCTGAGCAGAAGGCTGAAGACCAATACGACACTCCTCGTTGGGTTGCGCATCCGTACGCGGTTTGGACAGGCTCTTTCAACGTAACCTCAAACGCTACGCGGTCGTTCGAGAACGCGCTTCTTCTTCATGACGAGACAATTGCAGCAGCGTACATGAAAGAATGGGCTCAATTGATGGCCTTTTCCGAGCCGCTCGATTGGACTTCCGAGCAGCCATCAGGAGATCTCGACTTCAATGGTTTTTGGGCTCACTGATTATGTCCTTTGCCGTTAATTTGAGGAGTTTTCCCTTACGCGAGCATACTAGCTGTAGCGGCGCGCAATCATCCGCGCTCGGGCGCGATTTCATCGCTGATTTCAGCCCGGATTGGGTGAGTCACCAAAACGAGATTTTTGAAAGCTGCCCATGCGTATAGTTCTTACAGGTAGTTCCGGACGAATTGGTCGAGCCATTTTTGGCGCCGTGTGTGGACAACACGAGATCATTGGAATTGATCGCTCTCCTTTTTCGACTACACATGTTGTCGGCGACTTCGCCAACGAGATGCTGCTACGCCCGGTTCTTCGAAAAGCAGATGCGGTAATTCACACGTCCGCACTCCATGCCCCCATGTTGGCACAATGCCGAATGAAGAATTTCAGCGCATCGACGTGGAGGGAACCCGGCTCATCGCAAGGGAGGCGATCGCCGCAGGCGTGAAACGGTTCGTTTTCACCAGCACGACGGCCTTGTATGGGTATGTCGTTTCGGTCGGCTCTTGCACCTGGATAGACGAAGACATGGCCCCTCTGCCGAAGAGCATCTATCATCGGACGAAGCTTGAAGCTGAAAATGTACTGTAAGAAATGGCTGGTCCAGAATTTGCCGTGCGGGTTCTACGCATGTCGCGGAGTTTTCCGGAGCCAGGCGACGTAATGGCCGCTTATAGGCTGCATCGTGGCATCGATGCGCGTGACGTCGCCGACGCCCACGCTGCAGCTTTGTCGAATGGCGGGGCGCATTTCCAGCGTTACATTGTCTCGGCGGCTAGCCCCTTCATAAAGCAAGACTGTGAAATTCTTTCGATAGATGCGGCTTCCGCCATCAGACGTAGGGCGCCCGATCTTGCTGCTGAGTTTGACCGGAGAGGATGGAGCCTGCCACGCACCATTGATCGTGTGTATGATTCAAGCCGGGCTAAGAACGGGCTCGGCTGGCAATCCCTTTTCAGCTTTGATGAAGTGCTGGCGCAGATGGATCGTCGCAGCCTCGAAGTGTTACCACCCGGTCGGCGCATCAGCACGAAATCGGAATAGTGTGTCGTTGCAGAGGGGGTGGGGAGGCCACGCTCAATTTCGATCAGGCTTTGGCCAACCTAAACCGCTAGTCACCGCAGCCCATCCGATGTGATCACCCTATGTTCTCAAATGTCGGGCAGATCCACCACTTTCGTGATGGGGTGGACACCCCTCGACGGCATCGATGTGCCAAGGTGGCAGGTGTTTAACCTCCACAACAGAGGAGTGCCCGAAATGGAAATTAGCACAATTGGGTTGGATCTGGCGAAAAATGTCTTTCAGGCGCATGGCGCCGATGCTTCGGCGGCCGTTGCTTTCCGAAAGCAATTGCGGCGCGACAAGGTGTTGAGCTTCTTCGCTGCCCAGCCGCGTTGCGTAGTTGCAATGGAAGCTTGCGGTGGAGCGCATTATTGGGCGCGCGCTATCGGTGATCTCGGCCATACGGTTCGTTTAATTCCGCCAGCCTACGTCAAACCGTTCGTCAAACGCCAGAAAAATGACATGGCCGATGCTGAGGCGATCTGCGAGGCGGCTCAACGGCCGACGATGCGGTTTGTCGCGGTGAAGAGCGAGCAGCAACAGGCCAGTTCGGCGGTATTTCGAGTTCGAGATATCCTGGTGCGGCAACGTACTCAGTTGATCAATTCCCTGCGTGGTCATCTGGCGGAATACGGACTGATCGTTGCCCAAGGGCCGGCGCACGTTGCCAAGTTGGTTGAAAAGGTAGGAGATCCCGAAAGCGATCTACCGGAAGCAGCACGTACAGTGCTTCTCATGCTCGTCGAAGCGCTCAGATCTTTGGAGGAGAAGATCAAGCAACTCGATCGCGAAATCGTACGACGCACCCGGGAGGACAAAGACGCTCGCCGGCTGACGACAATCCCTGGCGTTGGGCCGATAACCGCAACGGCTCTTATTGCGCTGGCACCAAACGCCGCAACCTTCAAGAAGGGTCGCGACTTTGCCGCCTGGTTGGGCCTAACGCCATTGCAGCGTTCAACAGGAGGAAAACAGAAACTGCGCGACGTCAAAAATGGGTGAGCGGACGCTTAGGCGGCTGCTAATTATCGGCGCCAGCGCTGTGGTCCAACAAGCTTGTAAACGCGGCGGTCGACAAGGGACGTGGCTTGCTCGCATGCTCGCCCGTAAACCGCGCATGCTTGTGATCGTGGCTCTGGCCAACAAGCTCGCCCGGATCGTATGGGCACTGATGGCATCGGGAGGGACGTATAGAGCTCCGGCAGCGGCATAGCTGCACAGCCTGAGGCGTCGAGAATGTAGGAAGGTCAAAGGAAGGTATCGCGATACGGTCGATGAGAGGGGCCAGAAGAATCAGTTCACGACGAAGTGCATCAAAGCACGCTTTCGTGGTTTGGATCTGGTTCGCAAACTCCCATACGGGCCCGCGACATCTGAAGGTCGCAACAAAGGCCGGACAGATGTCAGCACCCGACTACTTGCAAATGATACCTGACTGAAAATTCTTCTTGCATTCACCGGGGTGTCCACAGATGTCGTGACGCCTATTTATGCAAACCGAGATTTCAGCGTACGTTGGAGCAAGGCGCGCGCCGCTGGGCGCCCCATAGTCAAAAGCTATAGCTAACTAAAGTTCGAAATCCTGCGGCTTGATATCCTCGGCGCCGTGTTTGACGCGCAAGATCACGATTCGGTCGTGATAGGAGCGATAATAGATGCAGCGGTTCCGGTAGGGCAGGGCGCGCAGGCCCTCTGAAATATGATCGCGGGGAGATCCGGTGAAGTCCACCTCGGCGATCCATGCGATCTTGGCGGTCAGGTCGGCTAAGAATTCCTGCGCATAGTGAGGACTGCTCTCTGCGATATAGCGCCGGATATTCCGCAAATCCTCGATCGCGGACGGCGCGATAATCAAGCGTTTCGGTTTGATGGCCTTAGCTTTCGTTCATGACGTCTTTGAGGAGATCCGCGCCGGTAGCGTATTCCTTCCCGAGGCCGGCTTCAATCTCGGCGTCGGCCGTCTGAATGTCGTGACGCAAGACCTGCATTTTAAGCTCGTGATCCGCCAGCATACGAATTCCGGCCCGTACGGCTTCAGTCTCCGTGCCGAACCGGCCATTGCGGACGAGATCCGAAAGAATCCCGTCGTAGGTATCGCCAAGCGAAAAGGTTTTTGCGCGTGCCATGTTCATTTACTCCTTGCTCCCACTATATGGCAAAATACAATACTTTTACAATACTGCTCCTGGCATGACCTACGCGATGCTGGTAGCACCTAGCCGTCCCTTTCTCCCGAGTACGGGTGAGCACAGTGAGCACGCAGAGGATGCTCGTTGCTCTACAGCGTCTCCGTCCATCTCCTGAACGTTCAAGGGATCGCGCCTTCCTATCCGGAGAAAGGCGAGAGGCGGATCAAATGGGTTCTGTTGCCGGTCGCAGCCCGCGAAGTTGCGAACCCCACACTCCGCCGGATCATTGCTTCGGTGATAATCCATGCGCACCATGATCGTCATTTTTGCTCAGACGACGTGGCGTCTTAAAAGCAGGGTCTTAAGCAACCCTGAGATCGTACAAATGGGCATTTGACGGTGCGCTCCATCAAGGGCGAACGAGGCCGAAGCGATGGGCTTCGTCCAACAATGCCTTGACGGTCGATGGTTGCCATTTCCGGCCACCCCGTGCTGGCCGCTCGCCCATCTGATCGAGTTGCGTAGCAATATCGCGTAAGGACAGACTGGGATCGGCGATGGTGATCGCGGCGACGAGCTTCATCAAATGATCTTCGGGGGCGCGGCGCGGAGAGCGAGCTAGCAGGTCCGGCTCGGCGAGCTTCTCGCGAACCATGCGATGGACCGCGCGTCGGAGTCGCTCAACGCTCCAGTCATGACCGCGGCGGTTAAGGATCCTCACGACATTGTACCGGCTCCTCGATGAAGGAAAAAGCCGGCAGGCGGTGTCGGAAATCCTTGGGCTTCTGGAATCGGTCGCGACTGTGTTCCGGGGCACCGGCACAAGTGACGGCACGCTTCAGGTTAAGTATTTCAACAAGATCATCGGTGATGATGAGATCGGGCAACCGGGGAACGGCGCAACAGCAGATTCTCGACTGGATGACGAAACTGCACGGCTACCTGTCCTCGCCGACCGGCGGGTGCGTGCGTCACGGCATGGATCTCAGGGCCGGGGTTGCCATTCAGCAGAATGAGGCGCGCCTGAACGGTCGGCACAGCGATGTGCCTGGCTCAGCAGGGACGCGCAGCCCATCGTTCTATGAGACCGCGCCGACTAGATTGCAGACATACGCGGCGAGCGACTCTATTGCCTCGGGATGAACGCTGCATATGTGTTGGAGCAAGAACAACGAGTCGCGGTTCTTGTTGAAACTGACGCGCGTCTGCGAGAGTTCGGTGCATGCCTTGTCTATCAGCTTCGCGGCGTCAACGCGAGCTAGCCAGTCCTCCGCATGGATATCGCCCTTCCATTCGGGTATCTTGAAGTCGTTGTCTGCCAGCCTCTGGAGTGTCGCCTCGACCTGAGCGCGGTCGATTTGGTTCGCGTTCTCGGGATCTTTTTCCTGTAGAAACGATTTGATCGCGCCTGGATCAACCAGATAACATTCGAAATGGCGGCGAGGGAGAAAGTGCATTTTCCCCCGAGATTGTTCCGTCATCTTGTCAATGTCGGCTTGCGAGAGGTCGTCGGTATCGAAGCTGAAGATAGATTTCACCACCAGTGGCGTCACCGCGCTTCCGAGACGACTGTAGATTTCATAGACAAGTTGGCGATCCCGACGCTTAAAGAAAAAATCCCCTGTGCTTGCGACCGAGGTGACGAGCGTGCCCCGGGGAAGCGGCCGGCCGGCCGCGTGTTGAAAGAGGAGAGGAAAACAGAGTTCTTCGGTCGGACCCTCGACCCAGATAATGCGGTCGGCGGCGAAAACGTCCGCCATTGCGACCCCCAAATGTTCGGCGACCTCCCTGAATTGCCCCACCTTTTTCAAGTCCAGCTTTTGAACCGATGACTCGTAGCCGAGACGCTTCACAACGTTGAGAGTACTCGGATTGCTGAAACCGATGACCTCCGGGGCATGCGTGGATATTATATATTGATGATGGCTATATGCAGTCTGGAGAATTCGAAGCAGAACTTTGACCGCCGCAGGGTGCAGAAAGCTATTCACTTCGTCTATAACCACCACAGCATTTTCGACGGTCATCACAGCCGTAAGCAACGCAATGACCTGAGCGACCCCGGTTCCGCTTTGGTTTAAAGGAAAGCTGAGCTCCACCCTTTCCATGGCCTCCGTCGGCCATACCCTTACTTCGCTGTTTCCATTCTCTGGCTTAGGGCGAACACTTAGATTGCCGACGGTGGGGAAGATTTCGCGGAGGTAGTCCACAAGCCGGTCAAACAGGTCCCCGCGATCACCTCTTAATGTCTGTAAAACGGCCGGCAGGTTGTTCGCATTCGGTGCTAAACGTGGCGCGTGCGCAAATCCGCTTTCGCCAATCGTCAGCCTTTCGGGGTCGAAATAAAACATTGACTTCTGCCAAAGCGAATGCACCAGCAAGGCGGTCGTGTCTTGACCATTATAAATTTGCTGAAACGTCAAATTTCCATCGGAGACATTGACGACGGCGCTGGATTGGCGGGTGCCCGCAGCAAATTGATCGTGGCCAGGATAAGGCGCGGAGAACATCAATCCCGGTCGATGGCTGACGGAAATCTGCATTTTAGGAGACTTCAGTAACTGATCCATATACGCGACAGCGTCGTGCTCGTCGGGGATCGGAATGAAGTTTTGGCCGTTCTCAATCAGAGCAGTTTCGAGTTCTGGGCCACTGATTTCGATGTCAAGGCGGACAAGGGGAACTGGAAGAGCTGCTGCGGCCCATTTTTCAGGACTCCTATGCCGGTCGTCGCGCAATGCCGGTTGCAGAGCGCGTAATAAGGCGCTCTTTCCGGCATTGTTTTGCCCCACAATAAGATTTGTGCCATCGGAAAATTCAATTTCCCCCGAGTCTCTAAATGACTGGAAACCAACGATGCGAGCTTTTCGCAGCTTCACAATTTCCTCCGAATACTAGTGCCCTAACGCGTTAAGTTTGTCGCTTGATAGGAAGCCCGTCAGTCGACAGGTCAGCTAGCTGACTGAGAGTCCTCTAACTGCCATTGATCCGACAATTAAGCTCCGCTACCCTTCACGCTCAAGCCGCAAACGCCGATTGTCGCTAAAATCTTTCCGTGTATGCCGCCATGTACGACCAGCCTGCCGCTGCAAGCGCCGATATGACGGGTTCCGCGATGGGAAACCTGACGCACACCTAGCGGCGGAGAGCCATTTGAAATCCGGATTTTGCTTGAACGCTGTGACATTTCGATCTTTTAATCCTTCTCCGGAAACGCGAAAGAGTCCCGATTGAGGTCGAAGATGCCTAACTCTAGAAAGTCGGTGGGGTCGGATAGTGTCACGGTGCGAACGTCAGGTCTCGACAGAAAGGCACCCGCGCGCCTTACACATTATACAGACCTCGCAGGTCTGCATGGGATCATCGAAAATAATGAACTGTGGCTGAGCCACGCTGCATTTCTGAACGATCCGCAGGAATTGCGGGGCCTACGCGCCACCGTCACGCTTCCAGTGCTTATGGCGCGAGATCGAGCCAGTTCACAGGGGAGCCATTGGCTCGTGACGAAACCGCCGGAATATCCGAACCCATCGGTAACGACTGCTTGATGCGTATCCTCTGCTGGGCGAAAACTACTGCTGCCCTGTCGGGCGATAGACTTCAAACATCCCAGAGTAACGCGGTTGTGGACAAAGGGAAACATCGGCCCTGCTAATTACAATTTGCATGGATTGCGAGCAGTCGCCGATCTAACATGCTACCATGCGTTTTACAGAACTCGGACCATCTATACCGACTGGGCTGCTCACGAGCCGCGATAGGGGCGAAGTGGTCTTCTTTTGCGGCGCTGGAGTATCGAAACCTGCCGGTTTACTAAGCTTTTTCGAGCTGACCGTTCAGGTCATGAAAAAGCTAGGTGTGCCAGCGGCTTCTAAGGTCGCGACGCAAATGGCCGCCGCGATCGCCGGCAACGACCCCGAACTCGCACCACCTTTCGATCAGGTCTTCGGCCAGCTTCAACGACTTTACTCCGTTGAGAAAATCGAGGCCGAGGTGACGCGTCTTTTAAGGACGCCGAAGAACGTCCGGGCGGTCAACCATGAGACCGTGCTCCGCCTTTCGAAAGACGAAAGGGGTAGGCCGTTCGTGGTCACGACAAACTTCGATCTATTGTTCGAACGGGCAATGCCGGGGTTACGCTATTGGTCACCGCCGATTTTGCCTTTGATGACGGGCGACAGCAGTCACGACGGAGTCGTTTACCTTCATGGGAGGCTCGGGTCAGGTCGACATAGGGAAGGTACGGCAAGTTCGCTCATCTTGGGATCTGGAGACTTCGGGCGGGCATATCTCGCGGATGGCTGGGCCACAAATTTCTTCCGGCAACTGCTTGAACGAAAGACCGTGGTGCTGCTTGGCTATTCCGCGGGAGATCCCCCGATCCGATATCTGTTGGAAGGCCTGGCTGGCAGCACCTCTGCAAGGCTACAGCCGATCTATGCTTTTGATCGGGGAGAGGAAAGCGATGTAGTTTCGAAGTGGCGCGAGCTTGGGGTCATTGGCGTCCCATTTGGAGCGTTTGAGGATCTGTGGGCTTCACTCGATGAGTGGGCAGTGCGTGCAGACGATCCGTCGGCGTGGAACGTGCGCGTGGCTAGGATGGCGGAACAATCACCCAGATCATTGCGGCCCTTTGAGCGCGGACAGGTGGCGACTCTTGCCGCGGCCCCTGACGGAGCGTTGGCGTTTTCGAACAGCGATCCCCCACCAAATGCAGAATGGCTTTGCGTGCTTGATCGCAATACGCGCCACCGGCCATCTTTTAGCGCCTCAGTAGGCAATGGACGTGTCGACGTGAATCCGTTGCAGGACTATGGTCTCGACGACGATACGCCTCAGGTAGGAAGCCGGTTGCGCTACGGCGTCGATCTACTTGCGCGTCTGCCCTCCGATACGGACGTCGGCGGTGACATTCGGCTAAGCGGGACCTATGCCAACCGCTCGCACGCTCTCCCTCGGCGTCTCCTATTCCTTTCCAGTTGGTTCGAGAAGGTTTGCCATGAGCCGGTTGCGATTTGGTGGGCGAGCCGGCAACTGGGTCTTCATACCGAGCTGACGAGCCGGATTAACCGACGGATGTCCGGCTATGGGGCGGCGTTCTCGGAAGGCGTCCAGCGTGCCTGGTCTCTGTTACTGGAAATGGAGGATGATCTCGGAGAGGACTTCCACGATCTCCGATGGTATGATTTCGCAAACAAGCTTCGGCGTACGGGATGGACGAGGGGTGCTTTTCGGGCTTTCGAGAGCACCATTCGCCCCCGATTGAAACTGTCGCCGGTCGCGGAGGTCTTTCCGCCCGGGTCCCCCGACGTTCACATCGAAGCGCTGCTTCGTTTTCAGGTTCACTGCACATCGCGCCATGGCCAGGACATCGATATTCCTGATGCCGCTCTCGCCCAAGTACTTATGATCGTTTGCCGATCGCTGGAACGTGCGGGGGATTTGCTGGCAGAGACAGGGATTTCGGCAGAGTTCTTCCGGCTTCCCACACTGGAACCGGAAGAGAAACCCGGACGCCGTTTCGTGCCGCAGGACGGGCCGGAATATCTTTTTCTCTGGGCCGTTGGATTGTTCGACCGCCTGTCCCGGTCTGATAAGCCCGCAGCGCTACGGCAAGTCGCTCTACTGCCACCATCCGCCCCCTTTTTCTTCGACAAGTTCAGATTGCATGCATGGGCGTCGCCCGGTCTGTTCGAGCCGGCCGTGATCGCGACCGGATTGATCGAGCTCTCGGACGCGTCGTTCTGGAACGTCTACCTCGAGCGCGACGTGCTGCATTTGCTCCGCCTCAGATGGCAGGAACTCTCCGACACACAGAGGCGCTCGGTCGAGGAGCGAATTTGCAACCCTGTCGGACGGGCCCGCTCGGCGGATCACGAGGGGAGCGAGGAATTCAGGCGATACCAGATAGGCTCGCGATTGGGATGGCTGGAGCGCAATCACTGCGAACTGTCGGATGCCGCGGCGGCGGCGCTCGCTTCTATCAGAGCGTCCGAGGGTTGGTCTGAAAGAAGCGAAGTCGTCGCCGACCTGGATCACGAAGGCCGCTCGGGGTGGGTGGAGCGACGTACGGATCCGTCAAGCCTCGACGGCTTGCCTTTGACGGAAATCATACCCGCGGCCGCGAGCCTAAGTGGGCGACAGGGGAGCATGTTCGTCGAGCACGCTCCCTTTGAGGGCCTGGTTGCGGAACGGCCGGCGCGAGCCTTAGCTGCGCTTGCATCGGAATCGCGGGCAGGCAGGTATCCCCAGGAGTTTTGGCAACAGCTCTTCTCGAAATGGCCGAAAAACACGACCCCCTGCGCTACCGCCCTGTGTGGGCGAAGAATATTGCGTTTGCCGGCCGAGTTGAAGGTGAACGTGCGTGGCTATCTCACTTCATGGATTTCCGAACACATGGTAGGGATCGCGAAAATTTATCCGGAAACCTTTGAAGGGGTTTGGGATGACGCTTTCGACACGCTCCAAGCTGCCGGTGAGGAGGCAACGAAAAGCGGTTTGGGTGGGAGCTTCGTCGCGGGCAAGGAAATTCATAGTTCGAGGAGATCGCTGGACCACGCAATCAACGGCCCCGTGGGAAAACTGGTCGATACCTTGTTGGACGCGATTGGTGAGAGCCAGCCTGGTCGCAACGATAAAATTGCCGGACCGCTCGCCGCTCGCCTTACACGATCCCTAGGCTCCATAGGTGAGGGTGCTGATCATGCGGCAGGACTAATGGGGCGACATCTCGAATGGCTTAACTTTGTCGACCCCGACTGGGTGCGACGTGAGCTGTTACCTCTGTTTGACCTCGAGAACGTGTTAGCGGAAGCTGCGTGGAGAGGATTTCTACATAGTGGCAGTCCTCCCCAATCAAAGGATCTGTTCCGGCAGTTGAAGCAATCGTTCCTGGGCATCTTTTCGCAGCGTCTCGATTGGCTATCCGAAGACCGGGACGAGCGGAACGCCGTCACCGTACTCGTCATCGCAGCATGGTGGCATAGAAAGGGGCGCGAATACATTTCGGACGAAGAGTGCCGAGCCGCACTTCAATCAGTGGATGACGAAGGGCGTCAGACCGCGATCTGGACGGCCAGCCGGATCATCGGAGAACACGATGCGTGGACATCTTTCGGCAGACGCTTCTTCACTGCTGTCTGGCCGCAGGAGGTCAGATTCCAAACATCCGGCACGAGTGACGCACTTCTTCGCCTAGCCGACGATTCGTTCGAGAAATTTCCGGAGATGATCAAAACGCTGAAAGATTTTCTCAGGCCGACGGAGCATCCAGATATGTATCTCTTCAGACAGAGGCGCGGCGCCGATGCAGGCGAGCGAGCCAGCCTCGCCAAGCGCTGGCCGAAAGCAGTTCTGGAAGTGGCGGATCGGGTAATCGATCTCGATCCGCCGTATGTCCCGAGTGAGTTG
Organism: Rhizobium jaguaris; assembly: GCF_003627755.1. Taxonomy (NCBI): domain Bacteria; kingdom Pseudomonadati; phylum Pseudomonadota; class Alphaproteobacteria; order Hyphomicrobiales; family Rhizobiaceae; genus Martinezella; species Martinezella jaguaris. The sequence continues at coordinate 11,538 of NZ_CP032697.1, forward strand.
GGTGCGTTATTGGCAGATATCGGCGAGGCTGAGCCCGCATTGCGCACTACGTCGGCGTGGAGACGTTTGACAGCTATCGTCAACGGGCAGCGTCAGCTCGCTCGGCAATGAAAGCCCTTCGGTATCGCGGCTGTCCCAGGGGAGGAAACCCGGTCAGGGGCTCTGGATCAGAGGAGTCGTCGCTAGGGATCTTTCTGAAGGGAAACCGATGAGCGTTGTGATTTCGACAACCGCATTCGATGACTTCATGTCTTCTACTATTGGTGAGTTCCATGACGATGCGGTGATGAAGCCGCTCGACCATGAAGAGATCTATGTCCGCATTCGCCGCGTGCTCTCGTGTCCGGAGGGGATGGACTGGGAAGCGCTTCACTATTTTTGGAACGTTCTACAGATCGCGGTGCATCTGGGCCGCGCGCCACCAGAGCGTTGGCAACTACTTGCTATCGTTCGGGATGCGTGTAGCGGTGAAAGAAACATCGCCCCATTTTCGAACCGCAAAGCATGGACCGAGGCGTTGGGGCACGCGTCGCGATTGATGGCTAGGGCAATGTATAGGCTTTCGACCAACAGTCGGCAGGGCATCGTCGCTGGGTCCTTGTTGTTCTTTGAACAACTAGGTTTCGAGGTAGAGTTAGATGGACGTGGGGCGCGTCTGAGCTCGAAGTCTTTCAGACACATTTGCCGCAAGATCGAAAAACACGTTGCTGCCGCCGGCGGCCTCAACACTGCAAACCTGCTTCTCCAAGGTATGCAGGGGACCGGGCGAAGTATCGACGGATCGCTAAGTTCAGCCCGAACTCCTGCACAGGTCTATGAAGTTTCGCAAGCAGGGACACCGTTCCACTACATTTACAATGTCGCCCTCAAGCATCTGGGTTCGCAAACAAGGACAGGCAATCCGACTGCCGAGATCTTGAAAGCCGAGCTTCATGCGAGACATCTCGCCGCGGCTCTCGATCTCGAACCCCATAGCATATTCGAGAACACATCACTGCCCACCCGCTTTTTGGAAAAAGTTCTCCGGGAAACCGTCCTATATGACGAACTTTTCAGTTTCGCGCAGTGGCAACCGAAGGCTGGATTGAAAATCGTCGGGATGTTCTTCAATGCGCTTGAAAGGGTGGGCTGCGATTTTCCGCGAGCATCGCCATCCGAGTGGAGAATGTTCACGACGCGACTACTCGAGCTAGCGGAAGAAAGCCAGCTTCGGCAGTTTTCGGCGGTGTTCTTTGCGTCGGGTTCTGCAGATCTTGCCAGGTTGACCCCGCTGCTGGAACTCCTGTCTATCCCCGCATCCCGGATAAACCGGGAGTATGATGGGCCGGCGGACACCAACAAAAGAATGGACGCGGCGTTTCCGCTGATTGCAATGGGATCAAACGAATTTCTACTTCAACCCAAATCCATCGCCGTTCGTGCATTGGTAGACCGCTTGCTCGAACTGATGCGGAAGGACGAAAAGCGGAAGGCTGGCAAATTTGGCGCCGCGACCGATCTATCGAAGCTGGAGAACAAGTTCGGAAGCGCCCTTGAGCTTTTGACGGCCGACGTCTTGAGAGACATCGGTATGACCGTCACCCATGAGGGGGCGAAATACCACGGAAAGAGCAGGGGACATCGTCTCGAAATCGATATCGTTGCCGAGGACGAAAGCCACATCTACCTTTTTGAGTGCAAAAAGAAAGTACTGACAAACTCCGCGCGCCAGGGGGATAGTCTGGCGGTGCTGTCCGACCTCACAGAGAGCTTCCTCAAAATGCAAGGCCAATTGGCCAGACACGAGGCGAAGCTCCGATCGGACGGGAAGATCGTTTTCGAGGATGGACGGTCGCTTGAGCTGAACGGGCGGCAGGTTGAAAAATTCGCTATTAGCCTCTTTGACCACGGTGCGTTGCAAGCACGGGGTACAATCATCCCACTTTTTGCGCGGTTGTTCGGAAGCCGTGTCTCAACACAGAAACCTGTAGCCGACGCAGTCACCGCTAAAATCAACAAGCAGTTGGCAGTCCTTGCCCAAAGTGTCGATGCCATTTGTGTCGCGCAGCAAGATCAAGACAGGCAAGATGCACTCCACGATTTCGCCATGTCGACCTGGTGGATGAGCATCGATCAACTTCACTATCTGTGCCGCTCCGGAGTAGGAGTGTCTGAAAGCCTTAAGGACCTGAGGCATCTGGAGTCGCGGACCGGCGACATCGTGTGGGACGCCAAGCGTGTCACACTAATGGGCCCTGTGGCCAGAGCGATGCTCGATGGCGCTCGCACGATGAACAAGCGTGCGATGCTGTAACATGTGGTTCTAAGCATAATGGCGGCAATTTCAAATACGCAAGTCTAATTGGATGGGGCAATGAGCAAGTCGTCATGGAACGCGAAGCGCAAGGAAGTCAAGCTAAGCAAACTGACCGGGCACGCGAGCAAGAGTTCGCGTTTGATCGAAGGCCGTGTTCCAAGTAACACAAAGGTCTTTTTCACGCCTGCTGAGCTCTTTGGAGCGATGGCCCAGTGCTCCAGTCGCTTGGCTTTGGATCAGCAGGCGACCCAGGCACATGTTGAAGCATGTCGGCTATTGATCGCGAGACACGTTGAAGAAGACAGTGACGACTTTGCGTTTCTTGAGTCAGTCCGCGGACTGAAAGATTATCTCCGGAAGTCGATGACTGCGCTGGTTGGTGATGGAATTGCCTACCTCCAGATGATCGCGGATGGTTACCGCTGGGTGGACCACTTCGAAAATTACACGGTGCATGGCGATGTAGACACCGATCGAACGCCTGATTTTATTTTCAGCCGAAGCAGCGACGATTTCGTCGCGCTTGCTGAATCGAAGGCAACCAAGGGAAGCAGTAAATCAGCTTTCGATAAGACGGTACGGGAAGGCTACTCTGGACAGGTCGAACCCTACCTCGCGATCGAGATCGGATCGTTCATAGCCAGCCACGGCTTTGCGATCGGGAGCTGGATGACATCAGACAAAAAAGCAGAGGTATTCATACATCACACTCAGGTCGCCCAACCTGACTGCGAAGGAGGCGGTTTAGATCCGGATAAGCAGTCAGATCCAAGTTCGATACGCTTCGGGAATTACTGTGGTGTGCTGACGCTTCTATTTGGCACGGGAGTCGGTGAGGCAGCACGCGCCAGGACTTGGAGACCCTCGGAAGAAGTCTTTGTAACAGTCCGCTGGCTCAAAAAAACCTGGATTGTCGGGGAATTTCTGATAGAGCGGCCGGAACACGGCAAGGATGATGAACTGGCTTTTCAACGGCTTCCGGTTCCCGTGTTGAAAAGGTTGGCTCTTGAATTGGAAACTGCCCGGAAGGTCTTTGGTTATATCGAAGCCGAAGAAGCGAAGTCCAGCTTGCTGGAGAACCTCCCGGAGTTCGACGAAATCCTGAGAGGGGCCGCGAAAGCCTCGGGTGGCGCAATATTTCCCGATGGTTTCGCCGTGCTCGGCCGGGGCGAAGATCAAGACGATCTTCAATGGCGAAAGCTTCCGCCGCAAAACCCTGTGAATGCCGTTTCCATGGATGCGGCGACCGAGCGTCTGCTAGCCTCCCTGAAACAAAATGTCGATAACAGGCGCATTCCCGACGGCCTTCCTTACACTCCTCTCGCACGAGAGGACGAACCGCCCGTTGAACTGCCGTTGCAACTGACTATACGAGACGTTTAGGCTGGAGATGCGCTCGTGATACTGAAATCACCATCCGCCTGTTCTCGACGAGATCGCAAAGCGGAAAGGCTGGTTCACTTGCATAAGAGATCGATTGTGCTGAGCTACCGGGTATAAAGGAACAAGGTTCCGCGGTCGCCGCTGTATCTGGACTGGCTGTCGTCCATCACCGACTCAATTAGCGAACGCACCATCGACGTATGTATTGGAAGGATGATACCAAGCGCGTCAATAATTCTGGTCGACCGGTCTCCGGCAGCTACAACGATGGCGTCGCAGTTGAACGAACGACCGTAGACGGAGACAAAAGCCTTTGACCAGTACGGAACCGCGCGACGACGGGCATCGGGATCGGTCGAATAACTCAACGTTTACGGAGAGACGCTAGCCTCCGTACAATGCGTAACGGAAGAATTAGGATTGTTCGTTGACACAGTTTGCTACCACTACAAGCAAAAGCTGGCATGATTTCAAATCGGCAGATCTCCAGGATCTGTTCACGGGAAAACCGTTCGACCGAGGTCGTTTCCTATTTCGAGGGCAGGGTTCAGAGAGTTGGCCGCTGATCTCTTCGTTCGACCGCTGGTTCAAGGGAGAGAGACGATACAAGGCGGAAGCCTCAAAGAAGCTCATGACACTGTTCGAACAAGAGACTGAAGGTCTTCAAATTGACCGTGACATTTGGTCTGACCCAAATCGAAGACTCGGTCTCGCACAACACTACGGGGTCCCGACGCGACTTCTTGATTGGAGCGAAAGTCCCTACGTCGCCGCATTCTTCGCTTTTGCCGGACTAGACGCAAACGCGCTCATAGAAGGCCACGAGAGCTACGTAAAAAACGTTGCGGTTTGGTGTATCGACCGCTGCGTAGCCAACGTGTGGAGCTCTGAGGCGGGCGTTGAGATTATCCATGTCCCCTCTTATGGCAACGAAAGGTTGCGAAATCAACTTGGATGGTTCACGCTCCTCAAGGCTCCATATGACAGCTTGGAGGAGTACGTATCACATTTCGACGAGGCGCCCGCCGCGCTGCGACGATTCTCTATACCTGCCACAGATGTCAGGCGCGCTTTAGCAGACCTAGAGCTTATGGGAATGAACTTCAGCCGAATCTATCCAGGCGTTGATGGGAGCGCCAGAACCGCCGTCCTGAGAGCAAAGTGGGAGCAGGAATAGGAGCGTGTCGACACGTCGAAGAAATTGTGGCGCCGCTGATCAGTATGCACGTCGGTATGATGCAAGTGGAGCCAACATCACCGGCTCACTTTCCGTCCATTGGGCCCGCTATTCGGCGGAATGATAATCAACCTGAGAGGTTCAAAAAATTAGAGAGTGAAATTAGAGGTAAGGATGGTAACAAGGTTTCAATGGTTTGAGTCCCATCACATCAAACAGATCCGATTTTGTGGGCTGTGGCTTGTCGTCTCTAAAAAGCGGCATCACAGCCAAGCGCAGGACGACTGCTTTGCGCCCCATATCGGACATTTAAGGGCTTGCTGAGCAGCCCTGAAAGGGGACGACAATTTCGCTTGCAATTTGAGGATCTGTAGACGCCGCGCTCGTGGTCATCCGCGACATTCTGCTCATCCGTGCGCAGCGCAACGGCGACCGCTTGACCGGTATTGACGCGGACTTGCGTCAGGCGAGATTACCGATCATCTTCGGCGAACAGATCGCACTTGCGTATTCCGATGAAGCCGGCCATCGATTCCGATTTGAAGCCGGCCAGTCATTCCGATTTCATTCCGGCCAGCGTTCCGATTTGAAGCCGGCCATTTCTCGGACTGATCCTGGGTCTCGTTGATGTTTGGATTGAGTTTTGTTTTTGGTCAAGCGTGGGATGTTTCAGGCGCTCCTGGCGAACGCTGTTTTCGCATGCTCTCGCCAGTGAGATCGATGCGATAGGCATTGTGAACGAGGCGATCCAGGATGGCATCGGCGAGCGTTGGATTTGCTATGATTTCCCACCAGCGATCCAGGGGCACCTGACTGGTGACGATCGTTGATCGACGCTCGTAGCGGTCCTCGATGATCTCGAGAAGATCACGCCGCTGATCATCGTTGAGCTTTTCTGGTCCCCAGTCATCGAGGATCAGCAGGTCGGTCTTGGCGAGAGATTTGAGGATCCTGCCGTAGCGCCCGTCACCTCTTGCAAGTGCGAGCGTGGCGAACAGCCGCGGAACTCGGTGGTATGCGACGGAGAAATCTTCGCGGCATGCCTTGTGGCCGAGGGCGCAGGCAAGCCAACTTTTACCGACGCCGGCTGGCCCGGTGACGAGGAGACTGTGGTGCTTACGGATCCAGTCGCAGCCAGCAAGCGCCATGAATAGATTGCGATCGAGACCGCGGGCCGCACGAAAGTCGGCATTCTCGATCTGTGCATCATGGCGAAGCTTAGCAGCCCTGGCGCGGGCTTCGAACCGCTTCTGGCGGCGCATGGTAGCTTCGCGCTCGAGCAGGATGGCAAGCCATTCTCCATGCTCGAGGCCGCGCGCTTCTGACTGTGCGTCGAGCTCCTGGAAGGCTGTGGCCATGCCGTAAAGGCCGAGTTCGCGCAGCATATCGATGGTGGGATTGATCAGCATTGGTTTGTCTCCTCAATGAAAGTAATCAGGGCCACGCAGATTGGCGTGATCGACAATGGCGGTTGGTTCGGTGGAATGGCGGCCGGCCTTGTGGTTGGCCAGGAGCGAAGCAATGCTTTTGCAGTTCAGCCCACCGATCTCGACCGCGCGTGCTGATACGGCTTCGGCACGACTGCGTTCGATGTCGCGAAACAGGCGCAGGACACCCAGGCATGTTCGAAAGCCCTGTTCGGGATGCGGACGACTGGCGAGGATTGCGATGACCAACCCTTCCGTCTGCGGCCCGATGGATGCGCCCCAGCGTCGAAAGCGATCCGGCGTCCACTCGGCATAGCGCCGATGGGAACTGGGCATGTGATCCGGGTCGGTTCCATGACGCGGGCCGCCATAGCGGCGCTGATGCACGGCGATGCGCTTGCCGCGATGGAAGATCTCGATGGTGCGTGCTGTTGCCCTCAGATCGACCTGCTGGCGAATGAGACCATGCGGCACGGAATAAAGGAAGGTCTTGAACTCGACATGGTAATCCGTCGAGACGCGGGCCAGACGCCATTCGGCGAATTCGTAGTCTTCGATAGGAAGGCTGGCGAGCGCGGCACGTTCGACACTCTCAAAAAGTTGCCGGCGACTGACGCCGAGCCGGCGCATGACGTGATCATTGATGCGATCAAGTGCCTGGCCGATGGCGGCGTTGGCCTCGGCCAGCGAGAAGAATGTCTGGTTACGCAGCCGCCCCAAAATGCACGATTGGGCAAAACGGACTCCATTTTCCACTTTCGATTTGTCCTTCGGACGTCGCGGCCGTGCCGGAAGAACACCGACGCCATAATGGGAGGCCATCATGCCGTAGCTGCGGTTGATCTCGGGATCGTAGAAGCTGGCTCGATTGACGCCCGACTTCAGATTGTCAGGGACGACCAGCCGCGGAACGCCATCGAAGAAACGAAACATCCGGACATGCGAACCAATCCAATCAGGCAGCGTTTGCGTCCATGTCGCCTCAGCATAGGTGAAGCTGGATGCACCGAGCACCGCCACGAAGATCTCCGCCTCGCGGATCTCGCCAGTCTTGCGATCAACGATCGGGATCTTCTTGCCGGAATAGTCGACGAAGACCTTGTCGCCGGCCGCATGCTCCTGGCGCATCGTCGGTGAAAGCCGCTGTTGGAAACCACGTAGGAGCTCACAAAAGCGGCTATAGCCATAACCCTCGGGGTGCGACCCACGATACTCCTCCCACAGGATGAGCATGGTAACGCCGGGCTTCTTGAGCTCGATGGCAAGATCGGACCAATTGGGTTCGACGCGTCGTCTCGTGCCGTGTTTGATGCCATTACGAGTGAAGAGTTTGCTCTCGAGCGCATCGTCGGTGAGATCCCCAGGCAAGGGCCAGTTTAACCCAACCGCCGCTGCGCGCTGCAGATTATCCTGCACCGTGCTACGCGCAATTCCCAACACGACGGCAATCTCACGCGAGCTGGTTCCGCTTGCCGCAAGCCGCAGCATTTGTCGCAAATGTCTCATGGTCAGCCTTCTCTTTGCCGGCATCAAAATCCCCTCGTTCATCGCAAGGTATTTGATGCCAAAGTTGCTGACCCAGGAGGTAATCTTCAGTGCCGAAAACTGGCCGGTCTTTGATTGGAACGGTGGCCGGCTTCAAATCGGAATGGTGGCCGGTCTTTGATCGGATTGGCGGCCGGCTTCACGTCGGAATCCGCACGCACTTAACCACAAGCACAGTAACCTTCGATTAAGCCACGTCAGGCGCTGCTGGCGCTTGGAGGCTGTGCATTCTTGCGTAATATCCGTCTCGCGGCCTTGTTATGTTCTGGCGCGTTCCAGACCACGCCTTTGTCCGACGGCGCTGTTAACAGGACCGTGGAGCAGGGCAGACCGGCTGCATCGAATTTGCGTGCGATGAACTCACTTTCGCCGCGGTCATGGCTCGACATGATCAGCTGATAACCGTTCAATTCGACCATATTGCGCATCACATCGACAAAGGCGGCCGTGTGAATGATGTCATTATGCTGCAGCGGATCGTCGAGCAGTAGGGCGCGCCAGCGGGACCAAGGATAGGCGGTACTCGCCGCGCAAAGAATGCTGAAACCATTCGCGGCAAGCTGACCTTCGCTCAAAACGACCTGAGGCGGCAAATCTTTCTTCGTCTCGATCGCATTGGCGACCTTCTCGCGGTAGCGCAGCGCCATGCCAAAACTGGTCGCATCGACCCTCGTGTCGGCCTTGAACTGAATGCTTTCACCAGGCGTGCTCAGCATCGCCTCATTAAAATCGTCGATCACCGTATTGAGCGGGTCTAGCACGCGCGCCGAGAAATCGTCAGCCTGCTTCTGAAGGTCTTCCGAGTAGCGATTCACCGCACTTCGTGCCGCGGTGGTGAGTTTGACCGCCGCCCGCGCTGCGTCGAGCCTGGTCTGCAGCGCGGCCAGATAGGCCGCCGGATCCCGAACGCCGTCGTCGCCTCCGGTCGCCCGCATCGAAGCGGCGATCTCGTCTATTTCGGTCTGGAGGAGCGCATCCTCATTTTCCCGGCCAAGGACGAGTTGGCGTTCGGCCAGTGACCGCAAACTCGCCAGCAGGGCCTCGATGGCGGAGAGCCCACGGTCATATTCAGCCTGGCTCGGAATGTCGTTGAGACCAGCACGCGTCCAGCGTTGCTGCATCTGCTGCGCCGCCTGTTCAGAGGATGTGCGGGCTGCCTCGGCCGCGGCAAGGTCGCGTTGCGCGAGGTCGAGCGCGGCCTGCTCGCGTTGGACGTCCGCAGACGCGCTGGACGCCGCCTCGCTCAGTTGTGCCAGACGAGCCCGCGCGTCTTCGCGGCGCTTGCGCTCAGCCGTCAATCTCGTCTCAATGTCGCCGATCGTCGCGTTTGATAGATTGCGTGCGGCGATGCGATCGGCGCAGGCCTTGTCCTCTGCCTGATACTGTACCAGCCGTGCGCCAAGCTGGTTGTCGCGCGCGATGAGTTCGTCAAGATCAGCCGCAACGCTCGATCGCTGTTCGGTTGCCGCCGCCGCGTTTGCCGACAGCGGTGCCAGCGCTGCCTCTGCCGCTGCAAGTGCGGCATCCGCATCGCGTGCCCGGGTTGCCGTAAGCGCGGCAAGGTCGCTCTCGGGGGCGGTAGCGAGGGTTTGGGCAATGCTGGTACGTGCATTTGTCAGCGCATCAGCCGCTGTCCTCGCGCCCCGTTCGAGCCCCTCGACCGCCGCAACGACCCCGCGAAGGCGATGTATTTCATCGCCGAGCGGAGGTCGGGTGCTCCGCAAGGCCTCCAGCGCGTCATCGGCTTGCGCGAGGCGATGGTCGCTGCCCGACGCCGCAGCATCAGCAAGCGCCTTGAGCGCGCCCGGTTCAAACGGCGTCTGGCACACCGGGCAGTTGGTATCGTCCTCATGGATATGGCTGGCCAGCTGCGACAAGGCCGCACTGATCGCCGACGCATGGCGATCAGCCTCGGCGCGTTCGCGTTCGGCATCGGCAATCTTGCTGTCGAGATCGGCTAGCTGCGTCTCGAGCGGGACAAGTTCGGACGCGGCGCGTGCGGCGGCCTCGCGTCCCTGTGTCAGTGCGGACTCGGCAGCTCCGGACTCGGCTTCGAGATCTAGGCAATCCGCCATCGCCTCGTTTAGTGTACGCGCCGATGCAGCGAGACTCCGCAGCCTCGCAACTTCGGCACTGGCCTCGCCATGCTGGCTGATCTTCGCATCGGCTTCCACGATCGTCGTGCGGTGCGCCGCGATCGCCTCGGTCAGCGACGTCCGATCCTGCTGCTCGGTCGAGATCAGCTCGGCCAGCTGGGCACGGCGGGCGAAATCAGTACGCGCCGCATCAAGCACGGCGATGTTCTGGTCGATCGTGGCGATCGCTGCGGTCTGCGCGGTCACTGCGGCGCCGGTCGAGCCGACCAGCTGTGACGCCAGATCGAGCCGCGCCCGCGCATCGCTGATCACGCTGCGTAGCCGCAAGAGGCTTGGATGATCGAGCCGACCTTCGGCCTGGCTAACTAGGAACTGCGCCGATAGCCCCTCCAGCGCTGCCTTGCGTTCGCCGGTCGTCCGCAAGGCCTCGTCGATCCGATCGGCGATCGCCGCGAGGCGCGGTCCGATGCCCTCGCTAGTGATCGCAAGCGGCTGGCCCGCTGCGAGTTGCTGAAGGTCATTCTCGAGCCGGTCAATCCGCGCAGCAACTTCGTCGGCCGTGAGCACGCCGGTTGCGCGGGCGGCAGCGCGAAGCCGCTCAAGGCGGGCAATCCATCCTTGCCAGTCCGCGATCTCCCGATCGAGCGTGGCGACGACGCCTTGTTCGGCGTCGAGCCTGCGCGTGAATGCAGCGATGGTCGCCCGCCCGCGCAGGCCCGCGCGAACTCGCTCGAGCCGATCGATGCCGCTCGGCCCTTTGAGCGCCTGCCATTGGTCCTGCGGGTCGCGGCTGGTGAATCGCTGCTGTGCTGCCTGCCCGAGGAAATGAGTGAGGGCGAGATAGGTCCCAAGATCGTTAATCGTGCGGCGGTCGGGCCGCGCAAGTTGCGCGACGATGTCCGCCATCGCTGTGCCGCCGGTTGCGCTGCGCTCGACAGCGTCGCCGTCCGAGAAGGTTAGCGCGACGCTATGCGACCCTGGCTCAGCGCCCCGGCGCGTGAGATAGTCCTTCTCGACGAGTTTCTTGCGGCCCTTGTTGATATAGGGTTCGAACCGGCGGATTCTGTTGGTCAGTCCCCATTCGATTGCATCGAAGAAGCTGCTTTTTCCCAAGCCGTTGGTGCCGGTGAGCAGAACAAGACCGGGCGCCGCCGGAATGTCGATCGCGAAGTCGCCGAAGGTCCGGAAATCCTGGATCACGATGCGGGAGAGAAAGATCTCGCTCATGCCTGACCCCTCCGACCCCAGGATTTGACCAACGCCGCGACAATTTCATCCGGCGTCTTCTTCTCGTCTAGTGCGATCCGCTCCCATTCGTCCGCCGTCGTCCGCGGTAGACCCGGCGCGGTCGCACCGGTGCCGCTCAGCTCATCGAGCGCCACATCCTCGAACTGGCCTTCGGCATGGATCCATGGCCGGGCAAGGAAGGTTCGCTTGAGGAAGTCGGCGAAACTCTCTTCGTCATTCAGCGGATCTTCGGGGCGCAGCCACGCCAGCTTGCGAGCGACGCGGTCATCGCGCTCGACCATCAACGCCATCGCGCGCCAGGCTTCCTGCCGCTCGCTCGCTCGTGGTCCCAGTAGCATCAGCTGCAAGTCCAGTGTCTCGTTAGCCCCGAGGAACGAGCGCGCGACGACACATTGATTGCGGTAGCGCCGCAGCGTCTCGAGCACCGCTTCCATGGCGGCAACGTCGGGCAGGATGCCCAGCACGATATTGAAGCGATCAATCCGGATCGCATGGCTTTCCGCCGGCAGATCGGTCGAACTGAGCGTCGTCGACTTGGCCGATCCGCCGTTGAAGGTTGCGCTCGCTAGTTCGGGCCGATCCTCGACCTTGAGCTCGAGCTTCAGCGCCGCGTTGCGCAGCCGGTCAGCGAAATCAGCCAGTCCAGGTGACAGAGTCGCACTATCCGTCATGCCGCACCTTTCATGATCGTCTTTTCAAGCCCCTCAAAGTGCCGCGCCTCAACCGTTGCCAGCAGGGCGCGTAGCTCGGCCAGACCCGCCGCCGCCGCGTCGATGAAATCGCGACTGATCGACATGATCACCGGACCAGAGCCATCCGTATCGCTGAGCCCCGGCTGGTCGGTGTCGATCTGCGCGAACGGCCGTTCGGCGATTCGGGTGACCTCGATGGCACTTTTGACCACGAGGATGACGAACTGAGTCTGCCACATGAAGGAGGCGGCACACAATGACATCTCGTCACCGTTGATCATGTCAGCCGCGCATCCATGACCGGCCCATTCGCTGTCGCCGTCGCGTAGGCGAACCAGATTGCCCGGCCTGGCGCTTTTGGGCGATGTGGCGTCCCAGGCCGCGGCGATGGCAAGCGCGACAGCGGTCCCGCGCAGGATCACGGGCCATTTGCTGGGGCCGACGAGAATCTGTGCCGCGTCGCGATGTTCGTCCTCGTCGACCGCACAGATCATCAGGCGCAGGAAATGGTTCAGCAGTGCCGGGTCATCGGTAAACGATGCATGCCAGATCGCCCAGGTCGCGGCCATGGCCGCCCGAAGATCCTGTGCGATCTTGACGTTGATCGGGCGGCCGGGATCAGCATTGCTCGCGAAAAATGGCTGGAGGTGTGCGTCCAGGCGCTCGAGCAGCCAGCTATCGAGCGACCGGTGAATCCGACGCGCTAGAATATCGAGCGGCAGCGCCACCGGATCCTGGGCGGCGCCGCCGGGATTGCCGGCCACGATCGCTGGCATCGCCATGCCTTCAGCGTGCGGCGATTCTAGGCTGAGCTCGCGGACCAGCCGGCTCCACAGGCCGGGCGCGGCGTGGAGCCGGCAATTGTTGCTGTGGCAGGCGACCCGCAGCACGGCCCCTGCGACGGCGCCAAGAGCCTCGGGCGCATCGGGCAAGATGATCTCAAAGGGCTGCTGCTCGCTCCACGATCGGATAAGCTGCTCCGCCGGGACCGCGCCAGACCAGCGGATGTTGGCGCCTTCGCGTAGTAGCTGCACCGATATGGGGAGCTGGTTGGCTGCCTGTCGCTGCAGCCGCGGAGCGAGGATATTCGCGCTGCGCGCTGCCTCCCGGAATAGGGAACGTGCCGGTCCTGACAACTTCGGGACAAGCGTCGCGTCGCCATGGCGGGCAAGCCATTCCCTGTGCGTCACATCAAAACTGGCCAGGTGTGGGGCAAAGGGAGCCCGCACCACTTCGCGCCGGGGACCGCGCCGCACGATCACTGCATCCGCAGCGACCGTTTCCCCTGCGCAATCGAGCCAGAAGGGGGCGATGATCGGCGCCGGATCCGGCGCGTCGATCCGCGTCACGACGCCGCATTGCAGATGCCGGAAGGAGCGCTGGGCATCGCCAGCGCAGGCTTTGATGGTGAGATAGGCGGCGAGCCGGTTGAGCGTTGCCGTTGAGACATCGAACAGCTCGGCATGCTGGGTCTGAAACGTTAACTGCACGCCGGGGCGGAGTTGCTGCGCGACCGCAGCGACGAGGCCGATGTCTGTGAGCGATTGAAGAAGCTCAGCGTCATAGGCCGCCATGAAATCGAAGCGGGCGCCCTTGGCATCCTCAGCGCGAGCGCGCACATCGATCGCGGCAAGGACCGGCTTTAACGCCGCGATGCCGGGATGTTCGGAGATCAGCCGGATCATCCCGGCATGATCGAAATCGCGGGCTCCGGCGGCCACGAAATCGATCAGTCCGCCGTCGCCCGCGCCACTGACGAAGAACCGCGGGGTGGGCCGACCTGCAAACTCGGCAACGGGAACGCCGGCATCGGTCCAATAGCTGGCGCTCTGTATCGACGGCACCGGTTCGCCCGGCTCGAGTCCGAACCCGACGGCGAGAAACACCATGTGAAACTGTTCGCGCAGCTCCGCGCCTGGCGGCGGTGCATTGAGATCAGTGATGTGGAGCTGATAACCGTCCGCAGTTCGTGTAAGCGCGGTAACCTGATGGCGCAGCCGTCGCTCGAGCCGCGGTGCGAGCCTGACAACGATGTCCTCGAACCCGAGCAGTACATCGTCGCGGACGGTGCGGCATGTCCCAGATTCCCAGTCAAGGATTGGCAGGTCGGCTATGGGATCGGTCGTGTAGTGCGCCGGCCAATCGTAATATGCGGATCGAGCCGCCGCCGATCGGTCGTCGACTGAAGGGGCAAGAGGGCATCGGCGGATTCGAACAACACGACCTGCGACCCGGTGACCAGCGCGGCAGCTGCGGCTGCGGTGACGCCGGCCGCCCCGCCGCCAACGACCGCTATCCTCGGATTGGCATGGAGATAGCCAAGTTCCTTGAGCGCGTGGACCAGCGACAGCGCCCGGACCTGTTGGGAATAGAAGGTGATGCGCCGGTCGAAAATGCCGATCACGAACAGATTCGGCCGGTCGCGAACAGCCGCACCGTCAAGAATATCCTGGGCAAGCAAGGCATCAGCCAACGGCGCGAACTCCTGCGGTCGCTCGTGTTCGCTGTTGCATCGCGATAGTTGTAGTGTGAGCTACCGCGCACATGGTTGAAAATCTTCTCCCCCTCCGGTTGCATCGATGTGGCAGCCGGAGCATTAGTTTATAGGGAGGAAGTGAGGGTGCCGCAAGATTCTAATCGGTTTTACAACCGCGTTCGCTGCTCGCCGCTCAACTTCATTCATTCGCCCTTCCGCACAGTGTCTCGACCCACGCCATAACGGGCGGTTCCTCAGCCCATAATGCCGATGTTGCCACATAGATGCTCTACAAGCATCCTGAATAGAGGTTCGCTCTCCTACTTAAACCGCTCGAAAGCTGCCTGTCGGCAACCGGCCCCACATCGGGCATTCCTGAGAGCAAGTAGCTTGCCCGTACAGGGGAATTCGGCGCGAACATAACGACTCAACGGCGGGGTCGGCGGTTCGAGTCCTTTCAAGGCGGTCGATCTTGTCTGCGAAACAGGACGTATAGGCGAATACAGCATCCTTTATGATCCTTGCTCCGTTGGCCAAATCTTCGATCCGATCCGCTTGAAATCCGACACAGCAAGTGCGCCACGCTCGTTCCTCGATTTCGATCCCGGCTCGGCCAGCCGAGCAAAAACCGACGAAAAAGGAGCCTCCCAGATCTCAACGGGATCGAGAGTTCCGTTGTGGAGCAGCACCAGCATGACGACGTCGCATGGACCTTCCGGTTTGATCGTGCCTATCCGCTGGGTGCTCCTGACCGCGGGGTCATAGGCTCTTCCCTTTATTTGAACCCGCTCCAGGCTGGCAGCCGTGTGGCGTAAGGCATCATATCCGGCGGTACGGGGAGGGACCAATTCAAGTCCGAGGAGTTCGGCCGTAACATATTCGGCAATTTCGCCTGTCACACCGAGCGGCTTGCCGCTGATGCGGTAATATTCGGCTGCAAGGGGCTTCACGGCCGCAAGTATCTCCTTCAAGCGAACTGCTGCTGATTTTGGAACTGCGTCCATCGTCTCCTCCAGTGCTGCAATCGTTCACAGGCCCGCTTGCCAATAGTTATCCAATATCGCAAATCGGATCTTGCGTTGCATAGGATGCCGGGCGCCATTATTTTTTGTGCGATCAGGCGACGAAAGCAGGAAATGGATTCGCAACTCGACATGTTTTCGAAGGCGCCGCCTCCTGCGGTGGAAGAGGTGAGCCCACGCGTGGCGCTGCCACGACGACCGCAGCCCACTACATTGTCCGACGAAGACATGGCGCGGAAGCTTGAAGATAGCCGAAACTATCGCGTCCTCAGGAAGCTCGTCGCTCGGCCTGTTGCCGCGTCCAGGCGGCCGGAGTTCTCTCGTATCGGGGTCATTCTCGACACGGAGACCACGGGTCTCAATCACCGGACCGACGAGGTCATCGAGATCGGTGCAGTCGCCTTTACCTTCAACGATGATGGAATGATCGGCGACGTTATCGGTGTCTATGGCGGCTTGCAGCAGCCGTCCGCGCCGATCCCGCCCGAGATCACGCGGCTGACGGGAATCACTGAGGCGATGGTGGAGGGACAGGTGATTGATATCCGCGCCCTGCGTAAACTGATTGAACCGGCAGACCTGGTCATCGCCCACAATGCCGGGTTTGACCGGCCGTTCTGTGATGTTTTCTCACCTGTCTTTTCCGGCAAGGCGTGGGCGTGCTCGGTTTCGGAGATCGATTGGAGCGCTCGCGGCTTCGAAGGCACGAAGCTCGGCTACCTCATAGGCCAGGCCGGCTATTTCCACGAGGGCCACCGCGCCGTGGACGACTGCTTTGCGCTTCTGGAGATCCTCGATCGGCAGCAGGCAGACGAAGAAAGCGCCTTCCAAGAATTATACCTGGCCAGCCAGCAATCACGTGTTCGCATCTTTGCCGAGCACAGTCCGTTCGACATGAAGGACCATCTGAAGGCGAGGGGCTATCGCTGGTCGGACGGCAGCGACGGTCGCCCGAAGTCCTGGTGGGTCGAAGTTGACGAAGACGATCTCGATGAGGAACTTCGCTATCTGCGCTCTGATATCTACCAATGGGATGAAGCGGACCCGCCGATCTTGCACCTGACGGCCTTCGATCGGTTCAGGGCTTGATCGAAAGGACGACACCGCCGGACTTGCCGATCTATGCGATCAGCGCATAGGTGTGGTGATGCCTTGGCGCTGCAAAAATCCAGGGCTTGATATTATATGTCTCTCATCGAAGCGAACGGAGCGCCGCTGATGGCAGCTCGGCTTCGAATACCCGAGGAAAGGGGATCATCATGAATGTCGCACGCTCTTTCAACAATTGGCGCAAGTACCGTCAGACGGTCGGTGAGCTGGGCCGTATGTCGACCCGTGAACTGCACGATCTCGGTATCGATCGCGGTGATATCCGCAACGTTGCCCGCGCCGCGGTCGCCCGCTAACGGCTCCATAGCTATTCATTCCGTCCTTTTGCCGGCGCCTGATTGTCCTCAAGTGGGCGCTTTTGTTCGGTGGCTCTGGCGCTTCCTCACGAAAGCTGCCCGTTCTTGAGCTTCCCGCTTTTCGCATGGCGCATGACTGCCCTGCAAAGAAATGCCTATCGCACGGGCAAAGCGTGTCTATACTCAGACCCATCGAAGCGATGTACCTCCTCCCGCATCCCTTCGATTTGCAGGCGCTCTTATCCTCCTCCCAAGATCGTCTGCGGGAACAGCAGCACTCCTCCTCCCAGCTGCTGTTCGGTTCTTTTCGAAAGCCTGCCGCACCTCCTCCCGCGGCGGGCTTTTTCGTTTTGGAGGCTACGTCGTTATCTCTATGTCCTGTGGACGAGAGTGGTTCCGATGGAAGATATCCGACGAGCTGTCGGAGGATATACCTACGCGCCGTCGTTTGAGCCGCGCTTTCCTTCCGCCTGCAGGCAAACACTTGACGCAGGTTTTCCTACCCCATGGCTGTTTTCGCCTCGCCTTCTGTATTAGACACCGTTCCGACAGCATGGGCTGCCGGAGAATTAAACTAGAGAAGGCCGACAATGGCGACAGGTACTGTAAAGTGGTTCAATGCGACGAAGGGCTTCGGTTTCATCCAGCCGGATGACGGCAGCGCGGACGTGTTCGTTCATATCTCGGCCGTGGAACGCGCCGGCATGCGCGGCTTGAATGACGGCCAGAAGATCACCTACGAACTGGTGAAGGATCGTCGGTCCGGCAAGATGTCTGCCGACAGTCTCGAAGCCTGATGCGCCCTGGCAAAGCCGGTTTTGGCTGGCTTTGCCGAATGAATAACCAGCAGGGTACGGCGGTTTCTGGATTGTGAGCCGACTACGCGTAGGGAGAATTCGAACGCAATCTCATGGTAACGTGAGCCGCGCGAACCGTAGGATCAAGCTTGAGCTATTCGACCCACTCTAGCCTTTTGTATCTATGCATCTTGCTCTCCAGGCTCAGCGCGTTTGACGAACTTCTCCCGTTGCTTTGCCGTACCATCTTTGAAATTTAGGTAACGAAAAATAGTCTGCCAAGAATGCCTCCACCTGGATAATCTTGGCTCGACATGTGGGGTTTCGATTCGTCCGGGCTAAGGGCGACGCCCTTATCGTGCCTACTAAACATAGAGGGTCCCGGCAGGATGGACGGCAAGATCGAATTGGAAATCTTCGAGGACGGTGGCGTTTTTCGTCATGGCGACGACTATGACGGAATTGTCGAAGAACTGGACAATGCGCTCGATCAACGCGATGCGGGAACCATCACACCAGCCAAGTATCTCAAAACGCTCAAGGCGCTGGTCGAGCGCCACCCGCTTTTCATCGACGGCCATGCCCATCTTGGCAACGCCCTAATGGAGGAAGGAAAACCGAAACTTGCGCTTCAGGCCTGCCTTCGCGGTCTTGCAGCAGGCGAACGTGCCATTCCTGCCGAGTTTTCGGGGCAGATCGAATGGAGCTTTCTGGAGAATCGTCCTTTTCTGCGTGCCGCCCACGGTGCGGTCCTGTCCCAGCTTCGCCTCGGTCAGCGCCACGATGCGCTGCGCCTGATGGAGAAGATGCTCGCCTGGAACCCGAACGACAATCAGGGCATCCGCTGTCTGATCGGTTCGGAATATTTGCGAGCCGGTGAGACAAAGAAAGCCGAGCGCATCTTCACGGACGAAGCCGGGCACTATCCACCTTATCACTACGAACACGCGCTACTGCGCCTGAAGTCCGGCGATCCGCTCTCAGCAGCGACCAGTCTGCGGCGTGGTTTCGTGGCGAATGGCTATATTGCCGAGATCCTTTCTGGCAACCCCGAACCGATGCCTCTCGCGATCTGGCACGGCTCCAATCTCGCCGAACCGGAGACGGCGCGCGACTATCTGGACCATTGTGGCGACCTATGGCAGCGGACACCGGGGGCTATCGCTTTCGTGCGTTGGCTGCACACGCATCCGAAAATTCTGATCGAGCGTGCCGTCATTCTCGATTGCCAGGAGGCGCTGCTGTGGGAGTTCGACCCCGCTCGTCGCCGGGACATCCTCGATCGTGAGGACGCCGCACTTGGGCTGATCGACGACGCCCTCTCGCACGAGATCATTCAGTGTCGCACCGACCGCCATGGCCGGCAAATCGAGCCGTGGCGTTATCGACCAGCTCGATTTTGAAATCGTCAATAGGCGTGGTGCGCGGATGCGATCAACCTGGTCGTGCAGTAGATCAAGAAGAGCAACCACCCTACACCAGGATGACGCTCCTGAATCTCTAGACCGTCGAGGTTGAAGTCAATGCACCGCCGGGAACACCAATCGAGATTGCCGAAACGGCGGAGAGGATTGCCTCAAACGCTTAGTTCCTCTCATCGACCTCGCTTCGAGCGGGCCTCTCAATCCTTGTTAGGAAGATAAAACTCACAACCGCGCTGCTGAAATTCGGCCGCCGCTATTGGCTTCCAAACCTGCTGCTGCGTCATTGCGGTCATCACCCTTTCCGACGCGCTGGCCCCTGGTCTGGCTTGTACTGGATATTGTTTTTGCAACCAATTTTCAACTCTCGTGATACTTTCGCCATACCACATGCCTGCCCAGAACTCAGTCGAACGTTCCCGAGTGAAACTGGGGCTCGGAGCAGTGCTTTTCGCTAATAGATCAATCGCGGTAGGGGCGTCCTCCTTCGCACGCTCGTAACCCAACTGCGCAAGCTGGTACCTAGCACCACCGAGTTCAGCCCAATTCGCGAGTTCTGAACACTCGAATATCTCACCCGAGGTGTTGGCCGCCGCTTCGGGGGCTGAAAGGCCTATCGAGAACACCAGGATGACGAGTGTTTTCATGAGAACTCGCATAGGTTCGAAGTGATGACAATGAACACTCCGTTTTTACTACTTAATCAAGAGTAAATCGCAACACGGGCACCGCGTGAGAAACGTGATTACGAGGTTGAGGTCCCCGCTCGCCTCCGCCCCAGCTGAAGTCCTACTATTTCTGGAAATGAAGCTGGGAGAGCAAGACAGACTTCTTCCACATCCGCTCAATGCCGTGCACATCACTTGGTTCGTCGTTAAAGTCAGGCGATTTTGCGTTTGGGGATATCCAAATTAAAGATGTGGATATCCCTGCGTAATACCTTCGTGTTGAATTACACCTGAACATGCCCGCCAATCGATCCAGCGAGCGTCTATGTATTAACGGCGCAGAAGCCGTTTTGAATGAGGCTCTTGGCAGTTACTTGTTGAGCGCATCTTTCAGCGGCTTGCCCGGTTGGAAGGTGATCTCGGCGCCAGAGGTCGCTGCCGCGGTGATGGATGCAAAAACAGCCTCAACGATCGTCTTGCTCTGAGCCTTGCTAAGATTGTGGTCAGCCGCGATTTTTTCTGCGATTTCATTGGTGGTGGTCATGGATGGATTCCCTTTTTGATCACGGGGAATAGTTTTCATCGCAGGTGCTTGTTGTCACCTCTGTCGTTGTTGGAAGGGTGCTCGATATGGGCATTTCCACAACTTGCGACGGGACGATAGCCTTTCGCATGCTTTCTACGCGCCAGATCCAGGAAGTGCACCGCCGCGTCGCGCTCTGTCTCGAACATTTCCGTCTTTTCGCCACCACGCTTTCCGATGCGTCCCCAGGCGCGCGTGACGGCCACTTCGCCAAACAGCGTCGGCTGGATGGAGAGCATATAATAGCGGGCCATGTTCCTTGCCGCGTCGAAGCGCTGGCAATAAAGCTGATAGGGATAAAGAGCCATGCACGCAGCATCGCTGCACCGCCCGACGACGTCCAACGACACTTTTGAATCGATGGGCCGTGTTCGATTCACGGCGGTGATGGATTTGACGCTCCGTAATGCTGGCCACGGGAATGACGAGGATATAAAAGCCTGGCCGAGACAGATGTAGGATGATCCATGAAAGACATGATCGAGGTAGATAATCGCGGCGAATACGGCCTCTGGGCTATCGAAGTGGCAAAGCAGATTGTCAGCGAGCAAGGATTCGATCTTGCCAAGGCTGCCCGGGACGGCGGCGACGAAGACGTTCGTGTGGCCGGCAATGCACTCGGCCAGGCCATCACCAACGCACTTCTGGAGGTTTTCGACGGGTTGTTGGAAGGCGCTCCAGCAGAATAGAACATCGTACTCGATCGTGCCTCACGCTTCTTGCCCGAGCGCTAGTGATAGCGAGCATGCGACGCTCCCCAGTGCCTTCAGACCGATCGGCTCAGAGCGATCGAATATCTTTCCGGCCTTCCGTGAATCTTCTGAATAAGGTTTTCCAGCCGCAGCGCCGCGGACGGCGTGGTAAGCGGCCGGAGTGAGCCCAAGCAAATGCCACGCATTTGCGCTGGCGCGAACGGAGCAGGCGGAGGCAACCCGCGCCCGCCAGGTAGCGCCGAAGGGTTTGCCGAAGCCTCGTGGGAAACCTGGTCGTCGGTCCTGCTGAACAACGGATCTGCTCGATACAATCGTCGACTTTACGGTCATGCTCTTCCATTTTTCCGCGCTGCCACCTGGCGGCGCCGACGGTTTCAATCCTTAGCATCGAGGCCCAGATAGGCGCGCAAAGCGCGCTCGGTAATATCTGCTGCCGTCGTCTTCTTTTTCAGGGCTTCCAACTTCGCAGCAATGATGACGGATCGCGGCACAACAATCTGAAACCGCTCCGGCGTTTCGTCGTCCGGATCGAGCTGTGGTTCCGATTTGCTGGCCGTTAGTTCGACAGTTTGAGCATTTGGCGTTGCCTGGGCCGGATCGCTTGCGCTGTGGCCAGTGCCCGATGGTCGATGCATTTTGTCATAGGTTCCCATCTTGCCGATGGAATCGGCAATAAGCGAATCCAGGTCAGTGAGGTTTCGGCGGGATTTGGGGAGAGACGGTATTTGCGCCGCGTCTGAATTGGGTTCTTTCATGCCGCCTCTCCAATAATCCTGGAAATGTCGGAGATCACGCTGACGATGTTGCTGCGCGCCTTCGAGACCTGCTCGGCCTTGCTTGGATCCTTTCCGATTTGTGCCAATGAGCCTGCCTCCTTCGAAAACTGCTCGTAGACTTTTCTCGCACGTACGAAGGTCGGAAGGGCGGCAAGCTTGTTGTCGCGGATCATCTGGACGGCATCCTGGAAGGCGGCGGTATTGGTGTCGATGCCTTCAACGCGATTGAGGACGAGCCTGAGAGGCGCTCGTTTGAGACTGCTCTGCGCCCATTCGAAGAGTTTAACGGTCTCAACCATTTCCATCACGTTGGCCTTCGCTGGCACAAGGGTGATGTCACTTGCGACGATCGCGGCGACCAGAAGGTCGTTGATGGAGCCCTGGACATCGATCAGAATGATGTCGGCTGATGCCGTCTTGAGTGTAGCTTTCAGATCATCCGGTGTGCTCGCCGACACTGCCGTCAATGACGTCGGCAATGTTCCGGCGCGCTTGCAACGGCCATACCATTGCAGGCAGGACTGCTGTTTTTGATCGGCATCGATGATCAGGACGTTCGTGCCGTTTTGCGCCAGCTCGGAGGCGATCAGCAGACACAGGGTCGATTTTCCGACGCCGCCTTTGGAATTCGCCATTGCGATAATTGTCATTCCAATCCGTCCTAAGTGCGCGGTGAATGATTTTATATATAGAGATTAATATGGAAGCTGGAGCGCTTTTGCAAGTGGCGTTGCCTGTGGTGCTTTTGGCCGCCAGTTCCTGGCGGCGCTACCGGCCGTCCTGTCGTTTTCACAGTCGCAGACGTTCTCTGACTGCCCGGCGTGTTCTGCGGCTTTAGCTGCCGCAAGTGCTGGTGCTTACAAGCATCTTGGTGGTGCCAGCTCTGCGGTCACACATGATCGTTTTGCACGCCGTATCACTGACATCACTTGCAGTCGTTCCAAACGTGACCGTCGTCACAAGACTTCCAGTGCTGGTATAAGCGATTGAAATAAAAAGATAAAGATGAATTAGGTGGTTGGCAGGATAGCAGTTTTTGTATTACAAAACTGGCGTGTGCCCGGCGCGGGCGGATGAGGTCGTTCCGGCAGTCGCAAGAGCGACCGGAACAACGACGGACGTGGCCGACGATGACGACAAGACGAAGCAAAACGGTATGTGTGAGGCTGTCGGAGATCGAGCTTTCCGCGCTGAAAGACTTTGCCGAAGATACTGGATTGCCAATCAGCGAAGTGCTGCGGCGTCTGGCCCGTGAGGCCGGCGGTCTTGGTACAACTGTGGAGGGAGAGATCGCGATACAGTTTAAAGCGATGGTGGTGCAGTTCAGGAAGGTGGGTGTGAACCTCAACCAGGTGGCGCGAGCGCTGAACAGCGGCCGGAACCCGGGCTATGAGCATCTTCGTGACGGCATTGGCCGACTTGCCAGGATCGTTGCCGATGTCGAGCGCAATCTCGATGAGATGCGGGCGAGGGGACGTGCGCGCGCTAAGCGATTGGTGAGGTCAGATGTTTGATGTCGATGCATTCCTCAGCTTGCTTGATGAGATCGAGCAGCGGAAGAAGCGGCGGGCAGCCGCGAATTTTCTGGAGCAGCAGGACCTCGACGTGCTGGCGGCTGCGAAGGCTGGACGTAAGCCGGGACCGAAACCAAAGCGCCGCGCCGACAATGGCAAACCTTATACCGGCAGAAAACCGCGGACGGGTGTGACCCCAGTTGTAAGCGCGGCGGTCGACGAAGACGTGCGGCGCGGGCGTCGCGGGGGCGGGCGTGCCTCTCCCGTTGGTGTGATCTCTCCCTTTGACAGGGGAGCGTCTATGTCAGGTCATGGGCCTGGCGACAACGGACCATCTTCTGAACCGCAACGGCGGCCTGCCGGCCCAGCCGAGCGCCTGGCCGTTGCAGGCGGATCGCAGCCCGCCGTCGTCAAACTGGTCAGCTATGCCGCCGGCGGCGCTCGTATTGGCAAACTGCTCACCTATCAGAGCCGGGATGGTGAACTCGCCGTCGAACGCGAAACAGGTGAACAACTGTCCGGAGGCAGCTGGATCCAGGCACTGGCCGATGAATGGGCCGAGGAAGACGGCCGACAACCGTCGAAGGATGTGCTTCGTTTGTCACTGACGGTCCGATCGGACGCGGCCATTGGCGAGGCGCTGAAGCAGGCTTTCCCCGGCCATCGGATTGCCTGGCGCAATGAGCCTGAAGCGACAGGAGAGGGAAGGGCGGTCGACGTTGTCATGAGTGCCGCCGCGTGCGCTTATCCCGGCGAGCGTAAGGCGCTGCGCATCTATGACAATCGCAAGTCGATGACCGGCCTTCAATCGCGGCTCGAGACTGCATTTGGCGCCGGCACGGAAGTCGAAGTTCATGGGTTTGCTCACGGCGTAGAGGGCGTCGGCCGCTATCTTTCGCAAATCCGCAAAGGCACACGCGATCAGGCTTTTGCCGTCCGGCTTAACAGAGACGGATCCTTTACCACCGATGTTTTGATCGATGCCGGTTCGTCAGCGCTTGAGGAGGCAAAAGACTGGAAGCGTGATCTGCGCTCACAGGAGCGTCGCGACGTCGCGCATATCATCTTCAGCGCCAAGCCGGGTACGCCGAAGGACCAGTTTGTCGATGCGGCCCGAGCGACGCTTGCTCGCGAGTTTGCCGGTCATCGCTACGTGTTTGTGTTGCACGAAGACCGCCAACATCTGCATGTCCACGCCGCCGTGAAAATGCGGTCGGAGACCGGTAAGCCGCTTCATCCGCGGATCCAGGATTTTCAGCGGTGGCGCAAGACGTTGGCGGAGGAGGCACGAGAACGCAACATTCCGATGGATGCGATGAGCCGCTTCGAGCGCGCCAATCCGCCCGGCTACAAGCTGAAGGATATTCATCGCGTCGAACGCGGTGTTGCGACGGAGAATGTTCGTCGGCGCGTCGAGGCGGTGAAGGCAAGTGTTGTCCATATCCCAACAAGGGAGGAGGGCAAACGGCATGCTGTCGCGGCTGCACAGGGTTGGAGCCAGATAGCGGCCATTGCGTCCGAGGCACTTCATGAAGCTCACCCGGAACCAGGCGACTTGCGGCTCTATCGTGCGGAACGGCCGGGAACGCGATCGTCGGCGCCGATCTTCACCCGCAATCGCGCCGAGGCCGCTGAGTTCGCACACCGTTTTGGCGGCACGCTCAGCTATATCGATGTTCGCTCGGCCGACAGGAACCAGGTTGCGTCGGCGCGGGGGCAATCCAATGCGGACGATGCCAGCCGGTTCGTCGTCTCACGCGAACTTGCCGGCACGATGCGTCCCGTTCCACTGACTGAGACTGAAACGGCGGCCGTGCTGCAGTTCCGCCGGCGCAGCGAGACCGCTGTCCGATCAATGGAACGTATGGCTGCCGAAACCCAATCGACACAACCCAACAGGCCCACAGAGGAGGCTGACAACATGGCAAATCTGAATGTGATGAAGACCTCATTTGCGCAAATGGATGAGCAGATGGAGGTGATCAAGACGAATCTCCCCGCCGACCGCCAGCCTCAGATCGAGGAGTTGCATGGCAAGCTGAAGGAGACGCAGCAGCAAATGCTGGCCACACAGGAGAGCATCGAACGCAAACGCGGAACGGTCGAAGGCGAAACATTCGTTGCTCCCGTCAAACACGAGTTCAGCCAGTTCTTGGCCGAGGAGCGTGGCGAACTGATCCGCTATGTCAGTCGCAAGGAGAACGGCAAGGCAGGAGCGGTCGTCTTCACCGATCATGGCGATAAGGTCGAGATCGCGCAATGGAAGGATCGCGAGGCGGTGCTGGCTGCCATGCAGGTCGCTTCCCGGAAATGGGGTTCGCTCACGATCAATGGCACCGAAAACTACAAGGCGCTCGCCGTCGAGCTTGCCGCCGAGCACGGATTCAAGATTACCAATCCCGAACTGCAGGACAGGCTTGTTGCGGCAGGCGAGCGAATTGCTCGGGAGCGAGCCGGTCGCGCTGGTATCGTGCCGGGCAACAGATCCGAGGCGCCGACTTTGCAGGTGCAGAGCGAGGCGGCCGGGCGGGAGCTGTCGCAATCGTCGGCACCCCGGACAACGGCGCCGATTGTCGACGGCGATAAGGTCAGGCCAGCCGATCGCGATCGGGAATCGATGCTGGCTGCTATGCGCGAGGCGGCGAAAAAGTGGGACACCATCACCGTCAATGGTTCCGAACGCGACAAGGCCTTGGCGGTCGAGCTTGCTGCCGAACATGGCTTCAAGATCAGCAATCCGGAACTGCAGGACAAGCTTGTCGCCGCCCAGGAAAAAATCGAGCAGCGCCGGCAGAAAGAGCAGATGCGCGAGGAAAGGCGGCCAGGCTTCACCGAAGGCATGACCCCGCAGGAACCAGCGCGGAAGTCCGACGCCGAAATCGAGCTCGCTCTTCAAACCGTCCGGGAGCGGACGGACGCCGAGGCCAAACGCGAGGTCCGGCAGGCTGAACGGAGTGCTGCCACACAGGAGCGTCCATTTGACGGCGGCGGCGAGGACCATGCCTATCGCACTCAGGCAGAAGCCAATGCCGCAGTCCGGGCGGAGCGGGCAGTAGATCAGAATCCGTCGCAGCCGATTCCCGCCGAGGTGAGCCAGTCTTCCGAAATTGAGCGCCAGCGCCAGGTTCAGCAAGAGCTGCTTTCAGAGAAGCAGGCCAACCGCCAGGGCGAAGCGCAAAAGCAGACGCAAAAACCGCGACATCGGCAGTAATGTTTCGCCAATCAAGGGCCGCGGTGTCCATGCCGCGCAGCTTTTCACCCTGTCACCACCGCGTGGCGGGTGGTGACAGGGCGGTCGCTGACACGGATGGCTTGGTCGCGTCAGCGACAGGGCGGGGGACTGATATCAGACAATTAGACCAAGAAGAACATTCACTTTGATCCCAATAGGTATGGCCTCACAAGAAAACTTCTTCTTCAAGCTCGGCGCGTCGAAGGCGCTACTCCTCGCAGAGGATAGAGATCGTGCGCCCATTCGCAGGTAGTCAGGGGTATATCCCGCAATGAAGACGCCCGTCCCAACCGCATAAATCATCGCTTTTGGTTCGCGAAACCCCGAGGCTCCACGGGTCAGGGCCAAGCTCATGATGCCCAAAGCAATCACGACAACGGCAATGCCGGCTTGCTGGGAAAGCGTTTCACCGACAATTGCGATGGATATAAATGCCACGATCAGTGGCGTACATGTGATCCTGCCGGCGAGCAGCAATGCATGGGAAATCGGAAGATTCGTCGTGTTCATCGGATCGCCACTGGTATGCATTGTTTCAGACGCGGCGGAGTACGACAGGTCGACGAAGCGACCAAGAGTCAATATCGGCAAGGAACGCCCAGCATGGACTTTTACGCGTTTTCTCAACAATATCCTAAGGGCCACAGTTGTAACTTGGGACAGCGATCAGCTGCGAAACTACCGTATTCTCCGTTCCGATCTCCGCAACCACCGATGTGATAGCCCCTTACGGAGCCTCTGCTTCGATGGCAGCCTTAAGGCTGTTGGGCCGCATGTCGGTCCAGCGCGTCTCGATTTGATCGAGGCACGCGTGGCGGGTGGCGGGTCCGAAGCCGGTGTGCCAGCCAGCAGGGACGTCTACAAATTCGGGCCACAGAGAGTGCTGACCCTCGTCATTGACCAGCACCAGGAAGGTAGCATGGGGATCGTCGAAGGGGTTAGTCATGGTGGATCCTTTATAGGGAGGCAGATCGTGTTTGCGATGCTCGCTCAAGGGCCCCGGCTAAAAGCGGGCCGATGGCAGCAAGCGTGGCAGGGCGCATCATTTTCTCATGCCGGCAGACAATGTCGTGGATACTGACGCGGCCGGTGACATAGCGCTGCCAGTCCTCCGGCTGCGATTCCTTGGCGGTCAGCGTCGCCCGGAAGAACAACAGATCCCCTTGGAAGGTTCTTGGTCTGAATTCTCGCATTAAGCGCGGGGCGTCACGAAAATTCCTGAAGATACTCTCAACAAGTCGGTCGTCGAGGGTCGCCAACGCGTCAGCCTTTGCAAGGAGCCCCCGGATTTGCGCAAGAGATGGCACCGCATCCCCGAACTCGACCGGCCGGTCCGAGAACACATCGAGCAGCACCTCCATCAAATCCCGAATAGTCGGTTCAGGAGCAACTGCGTGGGGCGCGTCATGCATTGGGTAGCCGTCGAGGTATGCGAGCAGGGAGACCTGCTCCCCCTTGTCCTGCAGGCGATTTGCGATTGCGTGGGCGACATGACAGCCGAAGGACCAGCCGAGCAAGTGATAGGGGCCACAAGGTTGCACTGAGTGTATCTCGTGGAGATAATCTTCGGCCATTGCCTCAATCGATAATTCCGAAGTCTCCCCGTCGACGAAACTCAAGGCCTGCACGCCGTAGAGGGGGCGGCCCTTTAGGTGCTGCAAGAGACCGGCATACGGCCAAGCGAGGCCGCCGGCAGGGTGGATGCAGAAAAGCGGTGGACGGCTACCTTGGGTGCGCAACGGCAGGAGCACATGGAGGGAGGCGGAGGCGGCCGCCTGCTCGTGATCGGCCTCCGCGAGACCGGCGGCGAGCTGGGCGGGGGTGGGGGCGTCGAATAGGGCCCGGATCGGCAGCTCGACGGCGAGGGCGGCGCGGATGCGGCCAACCAGGCGAGTGGCGAGCAGCGAGTGACCGCCGAGCTCGAAGAAGTTATCCTCGGGGCCGACACGTTCCAGCCCCAGCAGATCGGCGTAGAGCTTGCATAGCAGCGCCTCCTCTGGCGTCTGCGGCGCCCGCGTGCTGCGGCTCGCCATGACGGGCGCCGGCAGCGCCTTGCGGTCGAGCTTGCCGTTCGGGGTGAGGGGCAGGGCTTCGAGCCCGACGATCGCCGACGGCACCATGTGTTCGGGCAGCCGCGCCGCCGCATGCGCTCGTAGCGCCTGGGCGTCGAGGTCTTGGCCTGCCACCGCCACGACATAGCCGACCAGCTGCTGGCCCCCTGGGCCGTCCGCGCGCGCCACCACCGCTGCCTGTGCGACCGCCGGATGGGCGCTCAGCGCCGCCGCCACCTCTGCCGGCTCGATCCGAACGCCGCGTATTTTGACCTGGTCGTCGACCCGGCCGAGAAAGTCGAGCATGCCGTCCGCCCGCCATCGCGCCAGATCGCCGGTGCGATACATCCGCTCTCCCGGCTCGCCGAACGGGCATGCCACGAACCGCTCCGCCGTCAGGCTCGGGCGCCCGCAATACCCTCGCGCCAGACCCGTCCCCGCAATGTACAGCTCACCCGCCACACCTGCCGGCACCGGACGCAGACTGCCGTCGAGCACGTACACACGAGTGTTCCAGATCGGTCGGCCGATCGGAGGAGATTCCGGCGCCGTCAGCGGACCACTCATCGTCGCGAAGACCGTCGTCTCGGTCGGACCGTAGACGTTGATCATCCGGCGCTCAGCCGACCATCGCGCCACGAGGTCCGGCGAACAAGCCTCGCCTCCGACCAATAGAGTGGGCAAGGCGGTCGAGACGTTGGCATTGCTGCTGGCCAGCGCGGACGGCGGAATCAGGGCATGGGTGATAGAACGGCGGCGCAAGGTGGCGGCGAGTTGGCTGCCGAGCAGTGGGCCGGGCGGCGGCAGCACCAGGCAGGCACCCCCTGCGAAGGCTGTCAACAGCTCCCAAACAGCGGCATCGAAGCTCACCGAGGCGAATTGTAGCACGCGGGAGGCGCTCGTGACGCCTAAGCGCTCGATCTGGCTTTCCGCCAAGCCGGCGAGGCCGCAATGCGAAACGGCGACGCCCTTGGGTGTTCCGGTGGAGCCGGAGGTGTAGATGACATAGGCGAGGTCGCGAATATCGAGCCGGCGGACGCGGTCTGCGTCAGTGGGAGCGGTGGCGGGGGCAGCGGCGATGGTGGCCCGCAACTGCGGCTCGTCGAGCAGCAGGCGGACGGGGCCGGCCGCAGGCAGGCGGGCGGCCAGTGCGGAGGTGGTGACCAGCGCCGCCGGGCCGGCGTCGTCGAGCATGAAGCCCAGTCGAGCCTCGGGATAGCCGGGATCGAGCGGCAGGTAGGCCGCTCCCGCCTTGAGGATGGCCAGCAGCGCAACGACCATCTCCGGCGAGCGCTCCAGGCAGATCGCCACCACCTGATCGGGCCCGATTCCCAGCCCGATCAGGTGATGCGCCAGCCGGTTAGCGCGGGCGTCAAGTTCGGCATAGCTGAGTTCCTGATCCTCGAAGATCAGCGCCGTGGCCGCGGGGCTGCGGCACACCTGCTGCTCGAACAGCGCCGGCAAGGTGACCTCAGGCACCGGCCGGGCAGTGGCATTCCACTCCTCCACGATCTGCCGGCGCTCGGCGGGTGAAATAATTTCAAAGCGCTGTATCGGTATATCGGGCCGTACCTCCAAAGCTTCTACCAGTTGTTCTAGTGCATTGGTCATATAGGTGCAGATCCGATCGACTTCGCTCGTCGACGCCATCTGCACCGTGAGGCGGAAAGTGTCTCCCAGATCGTCCACCGAGAAAGTGAGGGGATAGTTGGACCGCTCCTCAAAACCGAGAAACTCAATTCCGTGCTCGGCGCGATCCAATTCACCAGAAATCTGTGGTTGGTCGCGTTGCTGACGGTAGTTCAGCAGGGCACTGAACAATGGCGCCGGCGCCAAGACCCGGCTACAACGCTGCGCTAAGAGGAGCGGCGCGTGCTCATGGCTCACCAACCGTGCTAGCAGGCCATGCGTCAGCCTTACGCCATCTCGCGGGCTCAGACCGCCAATCCTGATTCGGATCGGTAGCGTGTTGATGAATGGTCCCTGTGCTCGATCCGCGCCAATGCCGGCTTGGAGGCGACCAGTCAGCACGGTCCCGAACACGACGTCATCTCGTCCTGACACTGCTGCCAGCACATGCGCCCACGCTAGGTGAAACAGGCTGGCCGCACCGACTCCGACTGTTTGCGCGGCTGCCTGCAGCCGCCCAGCGAAACGGGAGTCCAGCGTCCGGCTTGCCTCCACGATCGCCGTCCCATCCTGTTGGACATCGAGCAAACCGAACGGCGCCGTCGGCTCATCGACATCACCCAGCATTTCCCGGAAAAACATTTCGTGCTTCTCGTCGGTCAGGCCGAGCCGAGCTCGTGCCACGAACTCACGGAACGGCTGCGCCACTGGAAGATGGTCGGCCCGGTTCGCTAGATGCGCCCGGATTTCCCCAAACAGCAGCCTCAAGGAGGTAGCATCGTCCACCATATGATGGAAGAGCAACTGCAGGACCCAGCGATTGTTAGACGGATCCTGTGCTATATGGGCCCTTAGCAGCGGCGCCTGTGTGAGATCCAAGCGAAAATGTCGGGGGTTGAACTGCGCGCGGAGCTGGTCCGCGATATCACCTGCATGCGGATCGAGACTGATCTCTTCGACCGCGAGATGCGCCTGTCGCCATACCACCTGCACCGGCTCTACCATGTCCTGCCAAAGCACGGCGGAACGCAAAACATCATTTCGGTGGATCGCTGCCCGTAGTGCTTGCAACAAGTTGTCCACGCGCGGCCGGCTGTCAACGCCCACCGTCACCTGCGACAGGTAGGGATCGCCCGCAGTTGCCGTCAGATGATGGAACAGCATTCCCTCTTGCAGGGGTGTCAGTGGGTAGATGTCCTGGATATTCGCCACTCCGCCGGGCACATGTTCGACGATCCGAGCGATCTCCCGTTCGCTCAGCTGCACCAGCGGCAGCATGGCTGGCGTTATCACTTCGCACTGCGGCGGAATACGGTTTTCAGGAACCTCGATGAGGTTACTGCGGCAAGATGTCACTGCTGCCGCTAAGGCAGCCAGTGTGGGTGCTTCAAAAATCGTGCGCACATCGGCGTGAAAGCCTGCCTGGCCTGAGAGTGCAATCAACTTTGGTACCAGCAGCGAATGGCCGCCTAGCGCAAAGAAATTGTCGTGTCGACCGACACGCTCAAGCTGCAGCACCTCAGCCCAGATCGCTGCCAGGAGCTGTTCTGTATACCCCTCAGGCGGCACATAGTCATCTTTGGCCGTCGCCATGACGGGCGCCGGCAGCGCCTTGCGGTCGAGCTTGCCGTTCGGGGTGAGGGGCAGGGCTTCGAGCCCGACGATCGCCGACGGCACCATGTGTTCGGGCAGCCGCGCCGCCGCATGCGTTCGTAGCGCCTGGGCGTCGAGGTCTTGGCCTGCCACCGCCACGACATAGCCGACCAGCTGCTGGCCCCCTGGGCCGTCCGCGCGCGCCACCACCGCTGCCTGTGCGACCGCCGGATGGGCGCTCAGCGCCGCCGCCACCTCTGCCGGCTCGATCCGAACGCCGCGTATTTTGACCTGGTCGTCGACCCGGCCGAGAAAGTCGAGCATGCCGTCCGCCCGCCATCGCGCCAGATCGCCGGTGCGATACATCCGCTCTCCCGGCTCGCCGAACGGGCATGCCACGAACCGCTCCGCCGTCAGGCTCGGGCGCCCGCAATACCCTCGCGCCAGACCCGTCCCCGCAATGTACAGCTCACCCGCCACACCTGCCGGCACCGGACGCAGACTGCCGTCGAGCACGTACACACGAGTGTTCCAGATCGGTCGGCCGATCGGCACGGAGGTCTCGTCGCGGTCGCGGCTACACTCCGACGCTGTGACGTCGATAGCGGCTTCCGTAGGCCCGTAGAGATTGTGTAGCGCTACATCCAAACTGGCGAAGAAGAGGGCCTGCAACGTCGCCGGCAGCGCCTCGCCGCTGCAGATCACGCGCCGTAGACCCCGATAGTCACCGGATGCTTGCTCCTGTATAAAAGCCCGAAGCATGGAGGGCACGAAGTGCACCGTGGTAACGCCGTAGCCGGCGATGGTCGCGGCCAGATAGGCCGGGTCCTGGTGCCCGCCTGGCCGGGCAAGCACCAGTGCGGCGCCTCCGATTAGCGGCCAGAAGAACTCCCACACCGAGACGTCGAAGCCGGACGGGGTCTTCTGCAGGACTCTGTCGCTGCCGTCGAGGCAATATTCGGCCTGCATCCACAGCAGGCGATTGACGATCGCCTGCTCGGAAACGGCGACGCCCTTGGGTGTTCCGGTGGAGCCGGAGGTGTAGATGACATAGGCGAGGTCGCGAATATCGAGCCGGCGGACGCGGTCTGCGTCAGTGGGAGCGGTGGCGGGGGCAGCGGCGATGGTGGCCCGCAACTGCGGCTCGTCGAGCAGCAGGCGGACGGGGCCGGCCGCAGGCAGGCGGGCGGCCAGTGCGGAGGTGGTGACCAGCGCCGCCGGGCCGGCGTCGTCGAGCATGAAGCCCAGTCGAGCCTCGGGATAGCCGGGATCGAGCGGCAGGTAGGCCGCTCCCGCCTTGAGGATGGCCAGCAGCGCAACGACCATCTCCGGCGAGCGCTCCAGGCAGATCGCCACCACCTGATCGGGCCCGATTCCCAGCCCGATCAGGTGATGCGCCAGCCGGTTAGCGCGGGCGTCAAGTTCGGCATAGCTGAGTTCCTGATCCTCGAAGATCAGCGCCGTGGCCGCGGGGCTGCGGCACACCTGCTGCTCGAACAGCGCCGGCAAGGTGACCTCAGGCACCGGCCGGGCAGTGGCATTCCACTCCTCCACGATCTGCCGGCGCTCGGCGGGCGCGAGCAGCTCAAACGAACTGATCGGCCGCCCGGGCGCCGCCGCGGCCTCCGCGAGCAGCCGGGTCAGGCGCTCGGCTAATGCTTCTGCGGTCGCCCCATCGTAGAGGTCAGAGGCGTATTCGAGGGTGGCATCCAGCCCCTGGCACACACCGGTGGCCCCGCTCCGCTCAGCAAAGCTGAAGGTCAGGTCGAACTTGGTGGTGCGCGTGGCGATCGTTTCTGGCGTGACGCTCAGGCCGGCGAGCGCGATGGATGGCGCAGCGGTGTTTTGCAGCACCAGCATGACCTGGAATAGCGGATGGCGTGCCAGGGAGCGCGCTGGATTGAGCTGCTCGATCAGGCGCTCAAATGGCACGTCCTGATGCTGATAAGCGGCGAGGTCGGTCTCGCGTGCCTGGGCCAGGAGATCGGCGAAACTTGGGTCGCCGCGGGTGTCGGTCCTGAGAACCAGGGTATTGACGAAGAAACCCACCAGTCGGTCCAGAGCGGCGTCACCGCGGCCGGCAATAGGAGTACCCAGCGGGATGTCGTCTCCGGCACCCAGGCGCGAGAGGAGCGCCGCCACACCGGCATGCAACACCATGAACAGGCTGGCGCCGTGAGTGCGTGCCAGCTCTAGGAGCTGTGCGTGCAGCACCGCGTTGAGGGAGAAGGCAATCTGGTTGCCGCGGCCGCTCTGCACCGGTGGACGCGGCCGGTCGGCTGGAAGAGCGAGCTCCTCGGGCAGATCGGCCAATGCCGCCTGCCAATAGGCGAGCTGGTTGCCCAGCGGACTGTCGGCGTCGGCCTCGGCACCCAGGAGCTCGTGCTGCCACAACGTGTAGTCGGCATATTGCGCCGGCAAGGGCAACCATGCCGGGGCCTCCCCCCACGGCGGGAGGCATAGGCTTGGCTGAGATCCTCCAGAAGTGGCGCGAGCGACCAGCCATCACAGGCGCTATGATGCAACACTAGCAGCAGCACCTGCCGCTCTGGGGCGAGGCGGAACAAAGTGGCGCGTAGCGGCGGCTCACCCGCGAGATCGAAAGGTTGCGCCGCCGCTTGCTCAAGGGTGAGTGCAAGCTCCTGCTCTTCGATCGCGGCGACGGCGAGGGCAGGTCGGGCAGCTTCGGTCTCGAGGATGTGCTGTACCGGCACGCCATCGGCCTCCACCAGCAGCGTGCGTAGACTCTCGTGCTGCGCCACCACATCTGCGAGCGCGGCCTCCAGCGCCGCGACATCGAGTCGACCCTCGAGCCGCAGCGCCAGCGGGATGGTGTAAGCTGAGCTCGACCCTTCCAGGCGGTCGAGTAACCACAGCCGGGCCTGGGCGAAGGACATCGGGATCACCGCTGGCCGTTGTCGCGGTGAAAGGGCGGGGCGTGGTGCCCCCGACCGGCGGGCCTCCGCGAGACCGGCGGCGAGCTGGGCGGGGGTGGGGGCGTCGAATAGGGCCCGGATCGGCAGCTCGACGGCGAGGGCGGCGCGGATGCGGCCAACCAGGCGAGTGGCGAGCAGCGAGTGACCGCCGAGCTCGAAGAAGTTATCCTCGGGGCCGACACGTTCCAGCCCCAGCAGATCGGCGTAGAGCTTGCATAGCAGCGCCTCCTCTGGCGTCTGCGGCGCCCGCGTGCTGCGGCTCGCCATGACGGGCGCCGGCAGCGCCTTGCGGTCGAGCTTGCCGTTCGGGGTGAGGGGCAGGGCTTCGAGCCCGACGATCGCCGACGGCACCATGTGTTCGGGCAGCCGCGCCGCCGCATGCGCTCGTAGCGCCTGGGCGTCGAGGTCTTGGCCTGCCACCGCCACGACATAGCCGACCAGCTGCTGGCCCCCTGGGCCGTCCGCGCGCGCCACCACCGCTGCCTGTGCGACCGCCGGATGGGCGCTCAGCGCCGCCGCCACCTCTGCCGGCTCGATCCGAACGCCGCGTATTTTGACCTGGTCGTCGACCCGGCCGAGAAAGTCGAGCATGCCGTCCGCCCGCCATCGCGCCAGATCGCCGGTGCGATACATCCGCTCTCCCGGCTCGCCGAACGGGCATGCCACGAACCGCTCCGCCGTCAGGCTCGGGCGCCCGCAATACCCTCGCGCCAGACCCGTCCCCGCAATGTACAGCTCACCCGCCACACCTGCCGGCACCGGACGCAGACTGCCGTCGAGCACGTACACACGAGTGTTCCAGATCGGTCGGCCGATCGGAGGAGGTTTGTGCCGATCGTGTTCATCGAGCGTGCATAATGCATATAAGCTGTCGCCGGTGGCTTCCGATGCGCCATAGAAGTTGAAGAACCGCGCCTCCGGCAGGCGCGCATTCAGAGCGGCGACATGGCTTCCGAGCAGCGCTTCACCGCTGGCCAGCCAAGCTCTGCACGAGATCAGGCTGTGCAAACCGGTCTGCTCGAGCACGGCATTGAGCAAGCTCGGTACAAGGGTGACCCCAGAGACGCCTCGCAACTCGATCAAGTTTGCGATCTTGGCAGGGTCCCTAGCCACAGCACATGGTGCCAGCACGACCGAACTCTTATGGACCAGTGCCCCAAGGAGTTCGGTTGAGCCGTCAATGAAGCTGATGGAGCTTTTCGCAAGCACCGGCCCCTGTCCGTAGACCTGCAGCTCTCCAATCCAGCTCAAACGATTGACAAGGCCGGCATGAAGTCCGGCGACGCCCTTGGGTGTTCCGGTGGAGCCGGAGGTGTAGATGACATAGGCGAGGTCGCGAATATCGAGCCGGCGGACGCGGTCTGCGTCAGTGGGAGCGGTGGCGGGGGCAGCGGCGATGGTGGCCCGCAACTGCGGCTCGTCGAGCAGCCGGCGGACGGGGCCGGCCGCAGGCAGGCGGGCGGCCAGTGCGGAGGTGGTGACCAGCGCCGCCGGGCCGGCGTCGTCGAGCATGAAGCCCAGTCGAGCCTCGGGATAGCCGGGATCGAGCGGCAGGTAGGCCGCTCCCGCCTTGAGGATGGCCAGCAGCGCAACGACCATCTCCGGCGAGCGCTCCAGGCAGATCGCCACCACCTGATCGGGCCCGATTCCCAGCCCGATCAGGTGATGCGCCAGCCGGTTAGCGCGGGCGTCAAGTTCGGCATAGCTGAGTTCCTGATCCTCGAAGATCAGCGCCGTGGCCGCGGGGCTGCGGCACACCTGCTGCTCGAACAGCGCCGGCAAGGTGACCTCAGGCACCGGCCGGGCAGTGGCATTCCACTCCTCCACGATCTGCCGGCGCTCGGCGGGCGCGAGCAGCTCAAACGAACTGATCGGCCGCCCGGGCGCGGCAAGCACAGTCTCAAACAACAACTCCAGTCGCGCCTGGTATGCGGCCAGATCGGCGGACGCGTAGAACGTCGCGTTGGCATCGAGAGCAATCTCCAAGGGCGCGTCGGCACCGCGATCGAAGACGTAAAGGTCGAGGTCCCGGACCGGGCCGTTAGCCAAGTTTCGCGCCGCCGCAACATGACCCCCAAAGCTGAGCGCGTAGTCGAACGGCTCAATGTTGATCGCGGTGGTGAACAGATGCTGCCGATTAGCCGCGAGGCCGAGGTCACGGCGCAGGTCCTCATACCGATACCTCTGATGGCGCAGCGCTTGGCGTACCTCCCGGCCAACCTGGCCGATCAGGTCCATGAGGCTTGTGCCTGGCGCCACCGCCAAGCGCAGCGGCACCACATTCGAGACCATGCTCGGAATTTGCCGCAACGTCCGGCCCGCGCGCGCCGTGACCGGGCAGCCGATGACCAGGTCCGCTTGGTCGTGCATTCGATGGAGATAAGCGACCCCCAGCGCGATCATCAGTTGTGGCAGGGTGGCGCCGGCCCTCCGTGCCAGATCCCGCAACGCTTCTCCTGTCTCAACCGGTAGATGTGCCCGATGACGCAGGACGTCGCCGCCCGTCGATCGCCACCCAAGGGCACCCGCCGGTTCAGGCCGGTCTGCAAAGCGCTTGGTCCAATACGCTCGATCCCGCAGGAAAGCTTCTGTCTGGCGGTACTCGGCATCCGACGCAAGCAATTCCGCAAATGTGGGGAACGGGGAACGCTCCGGCACCCGGCCCGCGGCCAACGCCGTGTACACATCAGCCAAACGGCGCGCCAGCAGCGCCGCGCCGTAACCGTCCATGACTATGTGGTGATAACGTTGGAACCAGAAGGCACGGTCGGGGCCCGCCTGGAACAGGGCGTAGGTGAAGAGCGGCCCGTGCACCAGATCGGCCGGCCGGGCGAGGTCCGCCTGCATCCAGGCCTCTGCCGCAGCGCGTGGATCGGCTTCGGCACTGACGTCGATCACCGGGAAGGACCAGTCGGTCCGGCGGCGACGGATTTGCCGCGGCCCCTCGTCACCATCGAAGAAACTAACGTGCAAGCTCTCTGCCTCGCACACCGTCTGGCGTAGCGCCCTCTCGAACAAAATTTGATCGACTGGCCCCTGGATTTCCAGATATTCGGCGATGTTATAGCGCGCGGTCCCCGGCGTGAGTTGCTCGGCCAGCCAGATTTCCGTCTGCGGCGCAGTGAGCCGATGAACGTTCTGCTGCATGCCATTCATGGCTCGCCGCTCCCTGGCTCAACACGGTACTGTGCAGAGGCCATCGGTGAGCTTGCATCGATTCTCTGCCAGCGGAGGTAACTGTCGCAGATCGGCTGCGGCACGGCATCCTGAAGCCGCCGGCCGATCAGAGCCTGCAGGGAAACCTGGAGCATTCTGCTCATTTGTTGCAAGGCGATCAGAATCGGCCGGACAGTCATGCTAGCGTGGCGCGTACACCCACGATGACCCGTCGACTGGCAGGGCACCTCCGAGACAGCGGGAAGCCTTCCGGCCCTGCGCGAGACGAACCAGGAGGCGAGCGCCTGTTCAGCGAACCTGTTCACAGTGAGCTTCCTTGTCGGTTCGTGCCGCAGCGTGGTTGCTGATGGCTAAGCAACCGTCGTACCAAGTCAGAAAACTCCTCAAAACAATGCGACTCTGGAGACAGAGCTGCGCTTTATGTCCGACATTGTCAGCAATACGACATTTCGGGAGAACAAGCCTTCATGCCAAGCGAAGCGAGGAATTGACCCCTTGCCGAATTGAAGAACTGACCCCCTCATTGGTTTGCAGTTTCGTTGGTTTCAAGCGGCGCTTTTCGCGAAGTCGGTAGCTATCGCCCCGGATGGTGATCACTGTCGAATGGTGAAGCAGGCGGTCCTGCCGTGGTGACCAACCTTGTACGATCCGGTCGATCACAGATTGACGGACATCAGAGAAGCGTGCAAGCTTCCGCAGCTTCGCACGACGTTCGCAGGCTATGTCATGCGCCGTGACGCAATAGTAGCCGCTGAGATCAGGTATCTGCTTGTCGACGAACATGTTGCGTCTGACTTCGCGAAAGATCGTCGAGCGATGTCGTCCTCTCGGCGATGACCTCGATACTGAGGCCAGCCGTTCTCCAGCGAGCAATCTTACGGCGTTCGTCCAATCCAGTCTGCGAGTAGGCGCGTCTCATTGCGTTTTCCTTGCGAGTGATAACCCCTTGGTATCATTCGCAAGTCGCACTTCATCCTTGAACCCGCCGCAAAGGATCAATTTGCCAAATGCGACTCTCTGACGCTGCCGGTGATCTACTACCAGTCCGCTCTGAGCTATGTCGGCAGCGACCACTTTGCGGTGAGGGTTTCGCATGGCGAAGGGCATGTTGTCGACAAAATATATGGGATTCGCGTGCAACAATAGCCATGTACGGTCGATTGAATGGCGCCGGATCTGCATATTAGATGCCCTGACCGCGATTCATTCGGACAATCAACGCTCGTGCAAAGGCCCAAGCTCTCGCCATCCATAGGCAGGGTGTCAATCCTACGGATTGAATTCTTAGAGATGTAGTTCAATGTATGATTGTGGTTGATAAGCTTAATTATGGAACTAAGTCATTGAGTCGCTATGTTTTTCCAATTCTATTATGATTAGCTAGTCGATCTGCAAACTACACGCGTATCGCAATTCAGAAACACCTCTGATCCGATCTGATTAAGGCCAATTCTGCTGAAGAAACCAGCGTGATCTTAGTCAGCGTTTTGAGGCGTAACGACCAAGGGGAATGTGGGGCGGTCTTGCAGGCTAGGCCGGGATGTTGTGTGCGATGCGCGCATTCTTTGGGCGATCGCAGACAGTACCTTGGCATTTGTCGGATTCGCGACATACGCTCGATGAGTGAAATCTCGTGCTCCCATTGCTTGATTTAAGTGATGGAGAATAAAGAGAAATATAGAACTTTTTTGCTCGATCGATCGATTGGCACAAGTTTTGTTGCCTTAGATTTCGAGTGGAAGCCGAGCTCCGGTGCACCAGTTGGGGTGCGGATCATGCGTGAATAAAAACCGAGAAACCGAGTCAGTCTGACAGCAATATGAGGACTGCGGAAGAGGATAGATAGTCTAGATGACCGCAAATCTGTCGAAAACGCCCGCCCCGGCACCGCTTTCTTTCAGGCGGAATTACTTGCACGTTGAGCCAACGGGTCTTGTTGAGAGGAAAGCAAAGAAGACGATGCTGAACGAATCGCGTTCGAGCAATGTTGAGCGGAAGCTAGAGCTGACAAGCCGGATCGTCGCGGCCTATGTAAGCCGCAACATCGTTACTGCCGGCAATTTGTCCCATCTTATCCGACAGACGTATTCGTCGCTGAGTGGCATATCTCAACGCCATCAAGTTGAACCGGCCCTTGAAGAACAGCGCCCCGCGGTTCCGATTATGAAGTCCGTAACTGCTGATTTCATCATCTGCCTAGAGGATGGAAAAGTTCAAGGCCCCGAGGCGCCACCTGATGGCAAAGTACGACCTTACTCGGGAGCAATATCGTGAGAAGTGGGGTCTCCCGGGTGACTACCCGCTGGTTGCACCAAGCTATGCCCCAGCAACGCTAAGAGCTTGCGCGCGCAGCCGGCGGGCGAATTCTGCTCGACTCTGTCCCCATTCCGTGCAGATCACGAGATCACGTGCTTGGTGGCGGCCGCCAACACCGACGCCATCATGCCGTAGCTGCGGTTAATCTCGGGATCGTAAAAGCTGGCCCGGCTGACACCCGACTTCAGATTGTCGGGCTTTTGTGTCCCGAACGGTTATGTGCCCCGCAGCCTGCTGATCCAAGCGTTCTCGACAACACGGGGCACGCCGCCGAAGAAGGCGAACATGTGCACGTGCGAGCCGATCCAGTCCGGCAGAGTCTGGGTCCAGGTCGCCTCGGCGAATGTCTAGCTCGACGCCCCGAGCACGCCGAGGAACAGCTCCGCCTCCCGGATCTCGCCAGTCTTGCGATCGACGATCGGCACCTTCTTACCGGAATAGTCCACGAAGACTTTGTCGCCGGCAGCATGCTCTTGGCGGTTGCTCGGCGAAAGGCGCTGCTCGAAACCGCGGAACAACTCGCAGAAATGACTATAGCCATACCCATCAGGATGAATGACGCGATATTCCTCCCACAGGATCAGCAGCGTCACGCCGGGCCTCTTCAGCTCGATGGATAGTTCCGCGCAGTTTGGCTCGTGACGCCGGCGCGGGCGAAAGACGATACTCCAGAGCATCGTCTGTCGGTTCTCCGGGCAATGGCCAGCGGCTTTGGCCCGATCCAGATTATCTTGCATGGTATTCGGGTGATCCCGAGCACCACCGCAATCTCGCGTACGCTTGTCCCGCCGGCAGAGAGCCGAAGCATCTGTCATATGTGGCCTTCTCTTTGACGGCATGAAATTTCCCTCGTCGATACCGAGCAGCTTCATGCCAAGGTTGCTGACCCAAAGGCATCGTCAGGACGGAAAAACTGGATCTTGATCGGAATCCCGTCCGGTTAATTCCCAGAATCCGCACACCGAGAATTACGGAAGAGCCTAATAGCGCCAACGGGGAGTATCGCTTCGACACCGACAAAACGACCTCGAATGTCAGAATCACGACATAGAACCGTTGGCGTATCCTTTTGTTTTAAACACACAATTTATTTGGCACGATACGTGCTTGGTTCTTCGTAAACGCGTCTGCACGGAGGAAAATCTCCCATTGGTTACCTTCACTGAAAATGCTGTTTTCCGGTGCAACTCCGCCGAAGCGCCAGAAGGCTCGCATATCATGGCCCCTCGCCCCTCCCCCGCTAAGCTCGCGCATTGGGCTCTGGCCATCCATAGTCCCGCAGGCAGTGGAGATCGGGGCGAGTTGCCGTCACAACGAGGACATACGGTCCAATGGATTGAGTGCCCACGTTTGACGGCGGCGATGGTCTTATTGCGATCAGCGGTCCGAATGAAGGGCTTGGCCTACGGGGAAACATGGCGGTTGAAGGGCGATGAAGGAATGAAAAGCGTGCGCTGGAGGCGACGTTTCGACAGCTTGGCGAAGGAGTTCTCGACGGCGTTGAGCTCCGAGCACGAGGTCGGCATGAAGTGGAAGGCGTCAGGCGCGCACCTGGGGCTTCTTGTGAGTGGCATCGTTGTTCGAGAATAATGCGGACGACCTTGTCGGTAGATGGTTATGAGAAAAAGCGTGAACTCGTTAGGTCACCAATGAAGTCGGTCATTTTTCCGCGAGGCTCTCTCTTCCATCCACTAGGAAACAGAGTATTTCGTAGATTTTGGTTTGCTAGCTTGTTTTCTCATAGTGGCATATGGGCATGTTTTATGACTACCTCATGGATAATGAGCGATCTGAGCAGCGACCCTTCAACCGCAGCGTCGGTACAAACCGCGCTTTATCTGCCTGTCGTTCTGCTCGCGATCGTTGCCGGATATTTAGTTGATCAGGGATCTCCTCGCTTCTTTTTATTATCTGCACATTGGGCGCTGATGATCGCAACGATAGCAGCGATCGTCCTGATTGTATTTGGAGCGCTCACTGAAAAAAGCCTTTGGTTTCTGACGTTTGTTTGCGGTTGCGGCTTCGCGTTCGTTACACCGGCATGGAATTCCATTGCGGCGAGCGTAGTGCCAAAATCTCACGCACTTAGGTCAGCCGTACTTGGATCGTTTAGCTATAGTTTAGCGCGTTTGGTCGTTTCGGTCCTAGGGGGAATAGCATTGTCTCATGGAGGCAGTCTAGGCGGTATGACAGTAGTGTGTTTCTGCCTTCTCTTCTCGATCGCATTGTTCACAGTTGTTATACCCCAAGAGTATCATTCCTTTCGGACGTGTCGTCTATCTTTCCCTGCAAATGTCTTAGGCTCTTTCAACGCTAACATCCGAATGATATGTGCTGCGGGGTTTATGACTTCCATCGGCGCCTCCGTCGTGTGGGCTTTGCTCCCCCTACTAGTGAAGAGAATGCACTCTGGTCCTACAATGCTAGGCTTGCAAATGGCTTTGCTTGGGTTTGGTGCGGTTGCCTCGATTGCGCTAATCCATGTGTTGGCTCCACGTTTGTCCTTTCGAACGTTCTTAGCCGTGATGACCTTGCAATTATCGAGCGGTATCGCAGTTTATGCGTTAACTCTTGATTTACCCGCCGACATGTCAACAGTTGTACTCTCCATAAGCTCATTTGCCATTGGCATTGCTTGGACGATTTCTCAATCACTAATGACAGGCGCCTGCTTGCAGCTGTCAGCCCCAGGTGCTGCGGCCACCGCGATTGGATGGTATCTGACATCATCGTATTTAGGCTTCGCGCTCGCTAGCCCTCTTTGGGGATTGATCTCGCGGATATCGCTTTTGCATGCGTTCACAGGTTCGGCAGCCGTTGCAGCAACTTCAGCGATTTATACTTCCATAGCTTTTCCAACTATAGAGCGGACGCTGTCAAATTCAGATGGCGCCCAAAAGGAGCACTGCTCATGAATGGCAGCTACACCTATGGGGACTTCTCCAATACCGCATCTTACTATGCTGCACGGGCTGCTTACGACAAAGTTGTTCTGGATATCTTGACGGCTCATGTGGGCGCGTCGAGGACCAACTTCACGGTTGCGGACATCGGGGCTGGAACTGGCAAGCTAACCAGCGACCTTGCATCTCGCCATCTGCGAGGATTTGCGATCGAGCCCAATGACGAAATGCGCAATGAAGGTAAGCGAGCAATGATCACTTCGGGTGCTTTTGAATGGCGCCCCGGTACCGGAGAGAATACATCACTGCCTGATCATTCAGTGGATTGGGCCATTGTTAGCAATGCTTTCCATTGGATGGATCGGCACGCCACTTTGCACGAGATGAGGAGAATACTCCGGCCCGGCGGTTTTCTTTCGATCGTCTATTGCCTTCCTGATCATCAAAGCTGCAGAACGCGGACGGTGATAGAAAATCATATCTCCACTACGTTTCCTGGGCTTAAGCGCGTCGTGCACGGAATACGTGATCTGATGATGCGCCTCAAGGATATCATTCACCTCTCCAATACATTCACGGAATGCTTGCAGATTCATCGTCAGCACATCGTCTCGAAAACTCCTGAACGCTTTCTTTTGTCGTGGCGAGGGACGCACGATATTCCAAGTCAGATCGGCGCAGAACGGTGGGAGGAATTGCTTTCGTGGATTGAAGGGCAGATTCGCGGCGCTCGAGAGCTTCGCCTACCACATGAAACCACAAGTTGGACTGTTCAGCTTAAGACCAGAATGGTGGAGGCGACGGAAAAAGCTATTGCTGAACACGACCATGAAAGCAGGACTGCGAACGTGTGACTAGTAAACAAGCAATTTGGCGGGTGATCGGTGACGCCCTCTCGGAAGAAATCCTCACTGGAGCATTCGGACCTGACGGTATTCTCCCAGCGGACACTGAAGTGGCTAAGCGGTTTGGCGTTAGTCGCCTCACCGCTCGCAAGGCACTGGCGAGTTTGCAGAATAAGGGGCTAATCCGAATTTTGCATGGGAAGGGAGCGTTTGTCGAACATGACATCATTCAATATCGCATTCTACGGAGAGAGACGCTTTTGCAGAATATGTTAGGCGATGACGGTCAACCGCGGCGACAGCTTTTGTCCAATAGAGTTGAAAAAGCATCTCCTGAAATTGCTGACCGCCTGAATATACTCGCGGGAGCCAATGTGCTGGTCGTCGATTTACTCGGATTTGTGGGCAACCGACCTCTCGCAATTAGCCGAAGCTTCTTAGATGCTCAAAGATACGGAAAGTTCGTTGAAGCCATGGGCGAACAGGCTGACATTGAACGTGCTCTTCTCGCCTACGGCATTAAATCGGTTAAACCAACAGGTGTAACGATGTTTGCGCGTATGCCAACCTCTGAGGAGGCCACTCTCTTAGACCAATCGATAGCGCGACCAGTAGTACAGAAAGAATGCGCCGACTTGGATGATGATGGCCCAATTCGGTACCATGTTGCCTGTTATGCTGCGGATCGAATCAAGTTTACTTTTGATGGCGGTAACTCTCGAGACTCCCATTAATGTCCTGCAGAGAAAATGGGTGTGCCCTCGCCAAAGCCTACCGCACAAACCGATTGCACTGGACCCCCGTGTTTTCGCAGTTCGGGAATGTTGATATGGGCGAATGCCGGGATCTCCGCTTTGAGCCATTGCAGCGAATGCCC
Source organism: Rhizobium jaguaris (assembly GCF_003627755.1). NCBI lineage: Bacteria > Pseudomonadati > Pseudomonadota > Alphaproteobacteria > Hyphomicrobiales > Rhizobiaceae > Martinezella > Martinezella jaguaris. The sequence goes on from NZ_CP032697.1 coordinate 56,337, forward strand.
GAGAGCCCAGTATTCGAACTCAACGACCTTTGCGGGGTCCATGGCGAGGAGATCTTTGATGTGAATATATTCGCCGGGCTCGCGTAGCGGCCTGACAGGATTTCGAAAATATCCTTCTCCCAGCGCGGAATTGCCGCGACGGTCCCTCATAGCCGCTTGATAAGCCCAAGTATTTTCAAAGCAGATCCGGTCGACACCCGAACCTATGAGCGCTGAAGTCATCTCAGCCACCGGCGCGTTGCCTGCGCCGATCGGCACTCCGAGCAGACCACCTTGGTCTGGAGCGAGAATTATGCAGTCCTTCAGATGTGCGGAGCGTATCCAAGGGCGCATCAGTTCCAGCGATGTCAGCGGATCCTCGTAGAACAGCATCGAATTCACATAGTCGAAAAGACCCTGCACCCACGGGCTATCGACGTCGGAAAGGATTTCAGCGATTTCGCTGGCTGCGAGATCCTCGTGGTTTTCAAGAAGCAGCGGAATTCCGGCGCGCTCGGCTAATAGCGCTGCTTGCGCGAGATCGGCTTTGGCTTCCTCGACACGAAGTCGCCGGTCAGGAGTTCCTTTGGTATAGGTCCGTAGGTATCCCGCACCCACTTCGCGCCCGATTTCGAGCAATCGTTCAATGTGTGCTGGTTCGGTACCTGCGGTCTCGATGTCGATGAGCATATTGCGCTTTTCGAGATAGGCGCGAAGCTTGCGAAGCTGAGCCAGCTCAATTCCAGAAATTTCGACATAGTTGGGCTCAAAACACGAGACGTTGAGACCGTCGAATCCGAGGTCGGCGGCAAGATCGACGAGCGCGAAAACATCGAAACCCGGTTTGTGGCGGTATTGGTAGCGAAGGCCATACGAATGCAGGAACAGTTTGGTCATGATTTCGAGAAGTCCAGTTGGCGGGATGCATCGGAGGCCGCAAAGAGCGCGAGCAATGAAGCGATAAGGATGAAAATTCCCGGAATGAGCGGTGCAGTCGAATTCAGCAACAGGCCGGTCGCATTGAGTTTGATCAGAGTTCCCCAGTCGGTCGTCGGCGGCTGGACGCCAATTCCAAGCAGGCTAAGCGCACTCAGAAACATCAGGCAGGCGACGAAACGGTTGACGAGTTCGACGGCCGCGTAAGGGCGAATGTTCGGCCATACGTCTCGCGTGACCAGATAGGCAAAGCCCTCTCCCCTTATTCGAGAAAGCTCGACGAATGGCTCGGCGAAGATTTGGACCACCGGTGCTTTGAGCGAGCGATAGGCCCGGGTGAACTCGACGACGGTGATGATGAGGATGAGGCTTGCCGTCGTCGATCCGAATGCAGCGATGAGCACGAATGCGATGATGAGGCTCGGTATGGAGTTCAAAGCGTCCATGCATCGGGCAAGGATTGCGCCTGGAACTGCCGGCATGGCGCTCGACAGCACCGCGCAGATCAAACCGCAGCCCAACGACAGCAATGTCGCCGCGACGCAAATGAACATCGTTACGCTGCCGGCACGAAGAATTTCGGACAGCATATCGCGGCCTAGATAGTCGGTTCCCAGAAGGTGCACCTGGGACGGGCTTTCAAACAGGTCGCCTCCGGAAAAGCTATCTGCCGGGGTCCCGACGAAAAATGGAGCGATGATGAAGAACAGGATGAAGCCGATGAATATCAGAGCGCGCATTGCTGTGGCCCACTCTCGCTTTTGAAAATAGGTGCGGATAAATAGTGCCCGGATGTGGAGGGCTGCTGACCGTCTCCGATCGGCTGCACCACCTGACCATCGCGCAGTTCGAGAACGTCGCTTGCAAGGCGAGCGACAATCTCTGGCTGGTGCGAAACGAGCAGCATGCCAATGTTCCCCCTTTCTCGGTGCCGGCCGAGAATATCTGCAACGATCCGCGCATTCTCCGGATCCAGAGAGGCCGTGACTTCATCGAGCAGCAGCAGTGACGGACCGCTGGCAAGCGCCAGCGCTATGCCCAATCGCTGACATTCCCCGCCCGACAGTTCCGCGCTTGTTTTGTGGCGATAGTCCTCCGGTAGGAGGACCTTGCCGAGAATGTCCGCGACGGCATCGGCTGAGTGATTACGCCCAGCCTGACGCAACCGCCTGCGAATGAGATAGTCGGCGCTCAGAGACGGGTTCAGGTGCAGCTTCACCGACTGCGGCACATATTCGAGTTGGCGCCTTTGCTCCACCGTCCGACGGGAATAGTGCAGCGGCAACCGCTCGCCATCGACCTCGATCGTCCCCTTTGCATCGCCGTGCTGCCCAAGCAAGCTGCGCAGGATCGTCGTCTTTCCGGCGCCGGAGGGGCCAACGATGCCCAGGCAGCTTCCCGGCCGCACCTGAAAACCGACATTGCGGAGCAGCGGCCGGCCGTTCTGCGCGTTGACGCAGAGGCCTGCGACCCGCAATCGCGGCTGGTCGACCGGCTTCGGCGCGAGTTGCAATGTGGGACGCGTTGCCGTGGCAGGCTGCTCAGTTGGACTGACCGGCTCCGGCTTTCTGTCCGAGACCACAAACCCGCTCAGATCAATTGTTTGATCCGAGCACTCGGCGAAGAATGGCAATTCGTGCGAAATGACAAGCGCTGCAGCACCGATCTCCTCAATGCGAGCCTTTATGTCCTGCATAACGCCAGCTTTGAGGTCGGGCTGCAATGCGGTCGTTGGCTCGTCGAGAATAATCAGTCGAGGCGTGGCGCAGAACACCAACGAGATCAAGACGCGCTGCAATTGCCCGCCGCTATATTGATGCGGATAGCGACCCTCCTGAAATCCTGGAACCTCCAGCCGATCGAAGGCAGCCTGGAGAAGCCTCAGGCGCTCGTTTCGCTCTTGGGCGGTATCGCCCGCGAACTCAGCGATCTGACTGACGACATTGCGCGACGCCACGAGCGCCGTCGCGGAGGATTGCGGAACGTAGAGAATCTCGCGTCCCCAAAGGGACTGCCGCTGGCGCTGTTGCATCTGCAGCAATGGCTGGGTACCCAGAAGGACCTCCCCGCCCAGAATGCGAACGTTGGGTCTCATCCATCCCATGAGGGCGAGACAGAGGCTAGTCTTGCCGACGCCTGAGGGCCCTATCATTGTCGATAGCGTGCCGGGTTTCAAAGCCAGTGAGAGCTTTTCGATACGCCGGGCGCCTGTCGTCGAGTTGGAAATGACCGCTGAAAGGTCTTTGACCTCGAAAGCGTTGGCCGTCACATCTGCCGCACTTTTTTGCTCTGAGCTGGTCGGTTTCATAGGGCACCTCTTTTGCTGAAACGGCCGGCGATCAGGTCGGAAAGGGAATAAATGCCCACATAGATCGCAGTTATGAACACGGCGCAGAACTGCAGGACCGGGACATCGCGCCAAACGACCGATGACACTGCCAGCTCGCCGATCCCGGAAATCCCGAAGACGACCTCGATCACCAGCACGCCGGTTAGCAGGTAGGCGCAGTAGATGAGCAGAAGGTTGAGGATCGAAGGAAGAATAGACGGAACCGCATAATTGAGCGCAATCCAGCTACGGCTAAAGCCGCGCAGGCGAGCAAACTCGAAATAATCCTTCTTTTCTTCCATCAGCAGCAGCGACAGCAGCATGCGAGCGACATAGGCAATCATGCCGATCCCGAGACACGCGCTGGGCAGGAGGAGCACGCGGATGTGCTCGGTCAGCGACTGATCTGGTGCCAGTCGCGAAACGGCCGGCAGCAGATGGAGCTGGACGGCAAAAACATAGATGAAAATATAGGCGATGAGAAACTCCGGTGCGCAGAGCACAATTTGCATGAAGAGCTGGAAACAGCGCCGGACCTGCGGTGGCGCGAGGAACGAAGCCACGCCAGCGGCAAAAGCGAGCGGAAACCAGCAAAGTGCGGCGGCGGCAAGCATGAGCGTGTTGGCAAGACGCGGCTGAACGACCTCCCAGACCGGTATGCGACTGGTAAATGATTGACCGAATTCTCCCTGCAGGAAGTGAAACAGCCAAATGGTGAAGCGCTCCAGCAACGGGCGATCCAGCCCGAGGCTATGGCGCAGTTGGGCGCCCAGTTCCGGCGTATAGTCCTGACCGAGCAATTCCGTCACGAAGTCGCCCGGAATGAGAGCCGTTCCGAAGAATATCAGCGCGGCCGCGCCCAGGAGAATGGCCAACCTGATTGCCAGTTCAAGAGCAATCGATTGGAGGTTCGCCAGGGGCGACCTCCGCTCGTCTTGCTCAAGGGTGAGAGAGTGATCGGACATCGCAGATCAGGCGCCCGGATCCAGCCAAAGGTCGGCCATGGCCGGACCGGTCAGCGAGCCAAGGGGCGAGGGCGAAACGCCCTTCACCTTGCTGGTGATGGCGTCGAGCTGGTCGAAGAACAAGGGGATGCCCGCACCGCCATCGTTATGGATCGTCTCCTGGATTGCCCAGTACAGTTCTCGACGGCGGTTGACATCGGTGGTGGCGACCGCCTCGTCCATCATCGCGTCCACCTTCGGTCGGCTCCAGTGCGTTTCGTTCCATTTCGCACCAGAGCGGTAAGCGACGCGCAGCATAAGGTCGGGTGTGAAACGCGTACCCCATCCGCCCACCATCAGCGGCTGCTTCAGCCAGACATTGTCCCAATAGCCGGTGACCGGATCGCGTTTCGGATCGAGCGAAATACCCGCCTTGCGCGCGCCGTCGGCGTAAATCTGCGCCAGATCAACCGCAACGCCGGGCGTGACCGCGTCGGAGGCATGCAGAACCTGTGTCGGGAAATTCACACCTGCCTTCTGAAGAATGGACTTGGCCCGATCCGGATCATAGGCGCGGACCGGCAACTCGCTGTGGTAGAAGGGACTGAAGGGTGGAATTGGGTGGTCATTGCCAATCTGCGCAAACCCGGCGCAGAGGCGGTCGCGCATCTGCTCGCGATCGAAGAGGTACTTCATAGCTTCGCGTACTTCCGGCCGATCGAAGGGAGGAGTGTCGGTCAGCATGGCCACGACGTTGTGCACGCCGCTGGGGGAATTGACGACCTGGAAACCGGATGTCGCCGCAATGCGCTTCGCGAGCGTAAAGTTGACCGTCTGCACGGCATCGACATCACCGGCGAGAAGAGCAGAAACACGTGCGACAGGATCCTGATTGCCCTGGAATGCCACCTCGTCGAGGTAAGGCTTGCCGTTCTGCCAGTAGTTTTGATAGCGGCGATAAACGTTGACGCTGGTAGGGTTCAGCCCATTCGCCACGAAGGGGCCGGTGCCCACCGGCTTGTCGAAGGTCGAGAAACCTTCCGGGAAGATATAGAACCGATCCTGCGCCAACAATAGGGGAAAGTCAGCGTCGGGGCGCGAGAGTGTGAAGCGGAGGGTATGCGTGTCTTCCTCGACGATGTCGGTGATGTGTTCGAGAAGAACGCGCAACGGCGACTGCAAAACGGGGTCGCGAAGCCGGTTCAGACTGAAGATGACGTCCTTTGCGGTCAGGCCCTTGCCGTTGTGGAACTCCACGCCACGGCGCAGCTTGAACAGCCAGCCATCGACCTTGTTGTTGACCGGCTCCCAACTCTCGGCAAGCATTGGGACGGGATTGAGACGGCTGTCGACACCTACCAGCCTTTCTCCGACTGCCGCATAGGCAAAGTAGACGCTGAAGGAGGCGACCTTGGTGGGATCGAGCAGAGAAGAAGATGCAGTCTCCTGCAACATGACTCTGAGGCGACCACCCTTGCTGGGAGTGGAGTTTGCGTGTGCCAGACCGGGACGCGTTATCGCCGCAAGGGCGGAAGCGCCGAGAGAGACGTTGAACATGCGTCGGGAAATGGGACGATTAAGCATTGCCGAATCCGTTGTTCGAGGAGACTTTGCATTCGCGACCAACCGACGTAATCTCTGCCGGCGATTGAGAACTCGTATATACGAGTGTCAGTGACAACTGCATGACAGAAGGATAATTTTATGAGCTCATCCCCCTCCGGGTCCTCAGCACAACCCCGTTGGAAAACGATTGTGGAGACGTTGCATCGCGAAATTCTGGACGGAGAGTTTGACGCGGAAGGGCGTTTGCCCGCAGACACAAAAGTAGCCGAGCGCTTTGGCGTTAGCCGCATGACCTCGCGCAAGGCGCTCGCGATGCTTCAGAATAAAGGACTTATCAGGATAGAACACGGCCGAGGAGCATTCATCGAAAACGATGTGCTCGAATATCGTATGGCCTCACGCGTTACATTTCCTCAGAATGTCCGGGCCAACAATCAATTGCCCAGCCGAAAGCTGATCTCCTTCGAAAGTAGGCCGGCTGACAGGTGGATATGTTCCTGCCTCGACCTTGTTCCTGGAACTATTGTACTGGCCGTTCAGCTAATCGCAGAAAGCAATGGCCGACCGGTTGCCTTTAGCACCAATTTCCTGGAAAAGCGCAGGTTCTCGGGTTTCGTAGAAGCTATGGGGCCGGAGGCAGATGTCGAATCCGCAATGGCGAAATTTGGATTTGTATCCTTGTGGCCCGGAACTGCCAAGGTAATCGCGCGGATGCCGACAGAAGAGGAAGCAAAGCTACTCGATCAATCCCTGTCGAGACCGATCGTCGAAAAGCAAGCCGTGCAAGTGGACGAGAAGGGTAGTCCCGTATGGTGCCATGTTACCTGCTACGCCGCTGATCGCATCCAGTTTGTTTTCGATGGTGCCGAAGTAGGTAGGTAATGCGGCAGCCTGGCAATTTACGAAGGCTTCGACCGTAATTTCGCGAACCGCTTTCACTTTGCAACCGCTTTGCCCGCCGTTGATCTGCACACCACAGTAGTTAATTGTCCAAACGCGGGCACGAGATGTTCTCTGCGAGCAGACGCCCTTCGTGCCTGACCTCATGCCAGATCTTCGGTACTGTTCCATTGCTTGGTCGAATCATCACCCCACCGGTCATAAGCTCTCACTCGTCATCATAGTGTCATACTGTAGAGAGTATTGAGTGTGCTCAAATCGTGGACATTCAGATGCGGAGAGTTCCAACATCGCTGGCTCCGATCGTGAGCATGAACTCAATTTTTCGGAGATCATCCTCTTGGAGGCTTCCTTTTTCATTCTGGAGCTGAGTGCGCAGGCGCGTTGGTTCGGGCGCGGCTACTGCTAACGGCTCCGTCGGATTCCGGCTGCACAATAGCATCAATCCTGCCTTGCCAAGATCTTGACCAATATGACCGTCGCCCGGGGACCATTGCAGAGTGTGCTGGCAACTCGGGGACCTTCGAGTAGCTGGAGCCATGCCCTTGAGAATCACGTCGGTCAAAGCGACCCCTGTCCTTGTGCCAATCAGCAAAAGCCACGGGGGCTTATGGCTCCGGAGGACCCATATCGACCGCACAATCGTGGAGATTGAGACCGATGTTGGGATTTCGGGTGTTGGGGAAACGCGCGGCTTATGGGCCGCTGATGTCATTAACAGCAAGTTCGCGCCTCAACTGATTGGGCTTCCTCCACTCGCCAGAGGTCTCATGCGTTCACGTTGTCTGAATGGAGTCCTTGATTACGGATTCCCAGAGTATCAGATGGAGCGTTTGGCCTATGCGGCGGTGGATTTGGCTGCATGGGACATTGCAGGAAAATGTGCCGATCTTCCCTTATATACGAGATGATTGGTGGTTTGCAACGCGACAAGGCCCCATTCGTTGCTTACGGCTACCCGGTAAACCCGGAGATTTGCGGCACAAAAGAGGTGCCAGGTCGTCTCGCGGAGTGGGCGGTCGAAGCGGTTGAGCTCACCGGAGCTACTTACTTCGAATTCAAGATCGGCCGTTGCAACGATCTTCAATGCGACATCGACACCGTTCACGCCGTGCGTGAGGCATTAGGGGAAAAGATCGAAATTGGGGTAGATGTCAACATGACGTACTCCTCCGAAGCCGCAACCTACTTTCTCGACAAAACTATGCCGGCATCCATATCGAACGTGGAGGAACCGGTTGCGAGTCTCTCGGAAATGGACCGCCTGCGAGCCGATTACGGAATCCCACTTTCGAGCCATTGCACAAACCTTGATGCAATAAAGCCCTATCCAAATATCGACGCCATTGTTCCAGATATTTCTCTGCTCGGCGGCATCGACTCCACGCTGGAGCTTCTTGCCGCGGCAAGAGCACTGGGAAAACGTTGCTGGCTGAGGTCAATGTGGGAGCTCGGCATCGCCTTCGCGGCAATGTGCCACGTTGGGATTTCCCGGCCGGAGTTGAGCAGGCCTGCTCAATCACTCGCCGGTTTTGCGGAAGACGATCTCATTAAGGGGCAGCCATGGCGCGTCCGGAACGGGGGGGTTCGCCCGCCCGATCGACCCGGGCTTGGTATTGAGTTGAATTATCTGGCCCTTGCCAAGTATAAAGTTGCCTAGCGGCAACTTTATATCCTGCATCACTTCCTGACAGTCCATGAGTATGTTCTGTAAAGTGGGGCGATTTCGTCTGCTAAGCTGATTACATCTTCTATAGCGGCAAGAACCCGTGCCCAACGACTTGGGCCAATCTGGTTTGGTATATCCTGAACACTTCGAAATACGTTGATGTAACGCAGTTTTTCCATATGCACAGTATGATCTGATGCAATATAGATGCAATCGTGCAATGATCCGGATGACTGGAGAGAGGCTTCGACGTTCTCCATTACTTCTAGTGCTCTTCTGTAGGCTCGGTCTAACCCTGGCTCCATCTCTTCGATCTTAGCCTCGATGCATGTCCTCAGCGGGTCGTTTGTGAAGTCGGGTAGGACCCAGATGACTGAGGCATATCCCCCGGGCGACAGAACGCGCTGAAACTCCCCCACAGCCTCGCTGGCGTCCACCCAATGAAAGGCGTTAGCCATGCAAATCCAATCAACAGCCTCATGCTTCAGCCCGGTGCATTCCGCTGTTCCGTTTACCCACTGGAAAGAGAAATCGCGTCCGTGAATGCGCTCACCTTCCGCTCTCATGGAGGCGTTTGGCTCCACGGCATAACCACGAAAACCCCGGTTGGCGAGGGTTGATGCTAGCAGTCCCGTGCCGGCACCGATATCCGCAACGACTGCATTCTCGGCATGCAATTCGGTGTACCGGACGAGGCATGAAATAACATTATCAGATAGCGGCACACGATTTTTGTAGTAGCGTGATGCGACCGAGAACCTCGACCAAGTTTCGTCTTTGAAGTCATGAGTCAATATTTCCTCTCCTGCCTGCCCTGATTTGCAGCCCAACTCGCAAGGCAATCGCGGCTGTCCCGCTGGAGACAAGCTTGCGATCACTAGGCTAGTGTTGATACTGAAGACCCAGTCCCGAATCGGAAGGGAGCAGGCGTTCCGCTGCCCCCTTGAGGGTCGGTGCGAGGCTGTTCCTCCGAGTCTAAGTTATTCGGATCGGCCTGTGACACAGCACCCTCCATAGGCCCAACGGTCGGTTAAGTCCGCGAGGCGTTCCGCCACTTTGATGGTCACCATGGTAGAGCCCCATTACCTCAGCAGCCCCGCGACTAGGTTGATGCCTATTAGCAGGAGAACTCCTGTCATCACATGCGGTACGACGGTGTCTCGGCCCCGAGGGAAATAGAACGAGCAGATGTTCAAAATCGAAAGGGCAATGGTCACAAGCTCAAAGGCAACCCCAAACCCCTTCCCAATGACAATTGGGTACAAAGGCGTGAAAACCGCCAGGAGCGGAATGTTGTGGGCGATCGGCAGTCCTTGTACTCGCCCATCGCCGGTAGCTCCGAAGGCATTGAAATAACTTAAGCGGATAACACCACAGAGGACGATAAACGTGAAGGCGATTGCCTGCCAGGCACCGATACCGTTTAAGGAAAGCGCAATCGTTGCCGGAGCAAGACTGCTGCTTAGGAAATCGGCAAAGCAGTCCAGAAATGGGCCGACCTCACCTGCTGCCGGCATCCTGTTATGTGCGCGGCGTGCAATGATTCCATCGATCCAATCGAGAGCGACAGCGAAGAGCGCGAGGCTCATTGACAGGTGGATGTCGCCGGTGATAGCGGCAATGATGGCCAGCGCTGAGAAGGCTGTCCCGGCCAAAGTCACAAGGTTGGCGGCGTCCTGCAGCGGGCTGAGAATTGACCGGGGCCTATCTGCTTCTGGGGTAACTTTCATCACGTTCTCTCAAGCCGCTACGCCAGTGCCGGGTAGTACGTCGGCAGAAAGCCAATCTCGCGAAGTCCTCCTAGCAGCCGCTTGAGTTGAATCACTCCAATGTCAGGCGCCACCATGACTCCGATCATGCGTCCACTGTGGGCGACTTGAACTCCCAAGCCGCCAGAACACAGGGAGGATTCGAGCACTTCTTGAAAACGTGGCTGGGGCAAGAAGCGTTCGTTGATGAGCGCGCTACGAGTGGCGGTCTGTCCCAACAGAGCGGCGTCGTCATTGGCAATAGCACGAGAGGCCATTCTTAAGAGTTCCTGGAACTCGCCAACTTCATCTTCGTTGTAGCGAGCGGGTTCGAAGCAGATTGTATCGACGGGACGATCAGGGCTGGCATTGAAGCTCACGAGGCCGAAATGCGGGAGGCTCTTGGCAAAGGTCTCGAGAACCCGTCCTTCACGATGGGCGACCAGACAGGCGTTCCCTCTGAACATCGTTCCGTCGCTGGCCTCCTCCGCCTTAACGGCGATCTGGAAGATCTCTTTGGGAGAGATGCCGCACCCTAGGGCACGTGCACATGCGCGCACAGCGGCCACAATGTCGGCTGTGGATGAGCCAAGACCGAAGCCCATTGGTATGTTGGAGCAGACCTGAACGTCAACTCCTTCTCCGCGCTTGAGATGATTCCGCAGGAATAGCATCACAGCCCGATGGGCCTTCTCCCGCTCAATCGGCGAAAACTGCAGCCCGGGTGTTGCGGACGGAGCCGCCCAAGCAATGGTTTGCACATAAGGGAATGCTAAGGTGATTAGGCCCCGGTGGTGTCCCCCGTGCTTGTCGACAAAAACGCCTTGGAGGACCTCACCATGGTGACCGTTTGCGACCCCCATTGCCCCAGCACAAGAATTACGCGGCCTCTGTATTGCCGTGTTCATATTGTTGCTCCCCTGAAGTTGCCAGCCACGGACATTGCGCCGACCTCGCCAGTCGATAGATAAGATGAATTCTCACGTGAAGCACTCCAAGGAGCTGTCCCAAACTGCTCCCGAAAAGCTGAACTATCGTGCTCTCGCCGGGCCATTCCCCCAGACACTCGGCCCCGTATTCCTTTTGGTGTGACCGTCCCCTCAAAGCGGTAATAGATTGTCCACTCGTCGTGGGCTGTTTCGCAGCTAATACGAAGTTTATTGTTATCGATTGATGCCTTTGCGATTACTTCTTGGCCATCAATGTTGACAGTAGCCTCGGAGAGCAATCGACCATTCGGTATAATAATTGTGCCTTCTCTCGCGTGCATCGGGTAGTCGATCCTATACCGCCACAGGCCCTCCAGCGATTTTACTTCGTTTCTCTCTTGCACACCGATTCGCAGAACAGCACTCTTCAGCTCTTCGAGCACGCCGATTGCGACGGCATCGGCTTCATCATCTCGGAGACAGGTCGGGTCAATACTGACTTCGTACGGTAGTCGTCTGGGATCATCGATCATGATCCGCGGCGTTCGCTTCAGCAACCGATTCCGGAGCTCTGATACGGTGGTGGGTATTTTTGCCGGATCCCACGAGATCCGTAACCTTGGAGCAACGTTCCCTGGTGCTCTTGCTATCGAGACCGATATGCCGGCCTCGCAAGCCAAGCGATTTGAGATTAAATTCAGACGACGTTCCAACATCGTGGGGAGTTTGGCGCAGCAGCCGTCACGAAACCACTCCTCCAGCGCTGCCACAGCGCCGGCAATTTGCTCTTTGCCGATCTTGAAGCCTCGGCCAAACCCCTGATGAGGCGCGGCTATCGCTGAAGCAGCCTCCACCAGGTCGCGGCGTCCGGCGAGCAATCCAGAGGCTGCAGGACCGCCGACAAACTTGCCCAAGCTGTACGCAACTAGGTCCGCCCCTTTCGCGAGCCAAGGATCAGGGTGCGTCGGACAAAATCCTGCTGCATCGACCAGAATTGGAATCTGGCCGCCTGTGAGAACCTTTAGGCGACGAATCGACAGAACGGAATCCTCTGAACGACGGGCTAGAGCGCAAATCATGCACGGCTTCTTGCCAAGTTGGCAAAGTAGCTCTTGCTTGTCCCGGGGGAACTCAATGTTGCAGCCGGCCAGGCGCAAAGAATGCTCATAGGAGAACCGTTGGTCGGCCGGCACAAGGACGAGACGTCGGTCAGGATCACTCAGAGGCAATTTGAGGATCCGATGAGGGTCGTTCCCGGCTACGCAAGCGGCAACTGCGAGCGTCAAAGAGGCCGCCGAGCCGGACGTAATCAGTGCGTTCTCAGCCGCTATCATTTCAGCTGTATATCGTCCCGCCGCTCGCTGTAGCTCGTCCATGTTGACGAACACCCGGGATGCTTCGTCCATCGCGGTCCGGACCGACTTAGTCAACCGCGAATTGCCATTGATGGCGCGCACGCCGGTGCAGTTGATGATTGGCTCCACACCAATGCGATGTAGGAGAGGGGAGCCTCGGTTGAGAGGATTGGTCATAATCTGCTCACCAGATTTTTGATTCAGCAAACATTTGCTCCGCGGCTGCAAGGTCCGCGGGCGTATCGATTTCTATCCAGCGTGATCGGGAGCAAATCACGCCACGCGCTCGCATTCTGGAAGCGGTCAAGGAACGCGCGATGTATTCTTCATAGAAAGCTTCACCGGATTGCGCGGAAGCGCACTCTCTCAGTGAGGACACTAGATGCTCCTGGCAAAATGACGCACTGAGCTTGTAAATGCTGAGAGTCTTCCACCAGTTGCCATGCGAAAGCTCGCTGAGGCCTCCTTTCGCAATAACTTGAAAATGCTCTACAGCGAAGTCGTCAGCAAGGCGGACGACTGCACCAGAGGTCGAATTGTCAGGTATATGGTCAACGGGTATCACACAGTGGGCAGGCTCCGCTTGGGTGCGTTTGATGATCGTATCACTAAGAATAGTATCGCCGTCCATAATGAGCGTATTGCAAGTTAGGAACTCACGCGCCGCCCAAAGGGAGGTCGAGTTGTTTTTAGATCGGTAGCAGTCCGTTTCAATGAAGTGCACCTCTTCCAGCGGACTCCACTTGGCTAGACTTTCCCTTATTTGCTCTGCGCGATAGCCGACTACGATGATCGCGCGCTTCAGGCCACACCGAGCCAGCGTCGCCAGAGATCGTTGGATAATTGGGACTCCGGCAACCGGCACGAGCGCTTTGGGGATCTCTGCCGTGATCGGCATCAATCGGCTGCCAAGCCCAGCTGCAAGTATGACAACTTGATCTGCACCGGCATCATTCATGGAAACACTCCGCTAGTCGGCGATGCCGTAAAGGCACATGGCCTCGCAAGCAAATTGTGGTGCAGTGGCGGCAGCCGATGCGGTTCGTGCCATTTGTTGGGGACAGTATTCCGGCATCAAGCTGGAGCCGTGGCGAGTGACGAATGAGCTCGTAATCGTGAATTCTGCAATGCGGGCATTCCTCATTGCAGTGTAACGTCGAACCTCTTCCCGGAGGTTGACTTGCTATCCGTCCAGTTGACCGGGAGTGCTTCTCGGCAGAGCTGTGCATTTCCATATGTGCAACTCCTTCCCGCTACTGCAGCTCGCGGACTTCCCTCTGCAATTTCTTGACATCTAACATAATTCCTTCCCTCAAACGCGCCGCCATCACGCACGCCTCACGTCGGGATTGGGGTCGATGGCTGCGATAGCATTGTCGACCACTTTGGTAGCGGCCCAGTGGGTCTCCAAACGTCTAGGAGCCGGACCGCCGATGTAGTAGTTGGGGCGCTGCGGCCAGGAATATCGACCATGCTCGACCAAATAGTGCGGTCCTGCGCGGCGGGATGGAGGACAGAATCCTCTGCCTTCAGGTACAGGATAGGGCGGGCGGAGCTGCTCTCGGGGTCGCACCCGAGATCAATCTTCCGTCCGACCACTAGGAGGACGCCGGGTCTATTTTGGGACGTGGCAGATTTGCCCATATCTCCTTTCCCAGAAGATGTGATCTGGCGCAGACTTGGCATGTTGCTGTCGCTCCTTCGTGATGTCACATGGCAGTGTAGCTGCCGCCAGCCCACCATGAGAGGCATCCAAAAGTCATGCCAACTACGCAGAAAAATTCCCGGAGATTGATTCTCTGTCTTATTCAATGGCTTAAATAAAAGTGCAGCGGCAAGAGTCGACACTGCAGTGTCGCGGACTCGACAAGTCCCGACAGCTGGTGTCGGCTGCCCGGCAGCTTCTCGGGAGACCGCCAAGGGCTCTGTTGCAAATTTCCATTTTGGTCATGATGGCCGTAGGTCGGGACGCGGATTACCTGGCAGCCTCTCGGTTTTCGAGATTCCGGGCGAGTAATTCTACCGCCGCCGTCAGCGCGCTCGGTCCGATGCCGAAAGCACGTTCAACGATGCGTGCTTCCCCATGGACGTCGCCTGTCAGGTTGAAAATAGCAGCCTGGCCCTTGCGCAGAGCCCGCATAACCTCGAAACCTTTGATCGTCGCATAGGCCGTTTTCAGCGTCTTGAACCCTCTCACCGGCCTGATCAATTGTTTTAGCTTGCCGAGATCGGCCTCAACAACCTTGTTCAGATATTTGACCTATAGCGCGGCAATTTGACCTGCCGGTGCACGAGTTCCTCAGGACATTTGTCCTCAACCATGTCGCCGAAATGCTCGGCGAAGACCTGGAACTCCTGGAGGCGATCGTCAGCAATTCCGACAATCTGACCTATGGAAGTATCATCAGCGTCATACACGGCGACGATGAGAGAATCACCGCCCTGACTGACGACGGCTTCGACGAGCTGACGCAGATGCTTTCCCATGCTCGGCGTTTGCCCGAAGCCTGGAACGATTTCCTTGACGGCTTCGACAGCCTCTCAGATCCAGACGCCATCGCCCGCATCAAAGCGAAATCTCCGCGGTAACAATCGGTCGGTTACCCAGGGTAGCGAACCGATGATTCCACCGCGCCGTCACCGAAAGAGCCGCATGGCTGCGATCGCAACGCCTACAAGGCGCGGTAAGGGATCGAGAGCTTTTTTACAAAGCTCAAGCAATGGCGAATTGCAACGCGCTATGACAAAGCAGCCGGCAATAGCTCTGGCGCAAATGATTAATTATCACTACGGTCTAATTCGATCAGGCGCCTAGATACGCCAAACCGAGCACATTTTTAGAAGTAACGAGCTCAACCGAAAAAGCACAACTGGCCTTTGCCACGTACGCTGATCCGGCGCCAATATCAACTTCGACGTCCTGGAATTCCAGGAATACGCGGTTCATTGGAAAACACGCCTTATAAACCGCCTCCTTTAAAACAAACAGGTCCCTCCGCCGGAGCAGATCTAAGTCATACATGCTTTGCTCCCTGGAAGTTGCGATCAATTCAATGAGATCCTCCGGAAGAGGCTCATTAGGTTCAATGTCGATACCAAGCGCTGCAATGGTTTTCTTCTCTGCAATGGCGGCGGCGGCTACCGTGTCATGATGCGCCAAAGATCCAACAACGCCATCTGGCCAGATCGGAACGCCAGATCGCGTCTTCAAGATCGGCATCGGTGGAAATCCTAGTTCGGCAAGGAGTGTTCGGGCGATAATCCTTGCCGCACCGCTTTGGCGATGGACTTTGGCAACAGCGCGCCCCAACCCGGCAACTTCCGAAGCGAACAAGCCGGCCTCGTCGGAGGTTTCCACTGAACGAATGCCGGCGAGGATCTTCTGTTGTTCAAACGTCATGATCTCCACCTATTTACCCCTCTAAGCTTTCCGAACCAGAACCGCAGCCGTACGCTCTAGTCTAGTAGGTTTTCGACTGGGACGACATGCTCCGCCGACAAGCCAGCTTTGCGACATCGAGACAACAACATCGGCGCTTCATTCTATGGGAACCGCTCTGGCTGATGCGCCTCCATCATTTCTCGAGGCAGACTTCGGCGGAATATGGCATCCATACCACCATTGGCGACGCAACTTCCATGAGATCTGGACCCCGTACAAATCGAGGTCGCCTGGGAGGCTCTCGAGCGCAGCAATGATCGTCTTTTCTTCTCATCGGCCCTACATTCTCCAGCCAAGCCGCGCGGTTCAGATAGCCGCGTGGCGCTTGTCGCGGTGTTTCGTCGACTCGTTTAGAACCATTGAAATGGCTCGTGCCAGTTTTCGTCTGGGCTGGGCATCCTGCTGAATATTTCTGGCCTACTGAGATCAATGTCGTTCCGCAGCCGGAACCAACCCCAGCCGCGGGTGATCGTCAAGGGCAGGCGAACCGATCCCGACCACAAAACACCTAAAGAAAGTAACGGACCCATACATTTGGTTCCACGTAAACTCCGAGGTCTTGCTCAATTGAAATCAGTACTGGAACTAATGCTCCTTCGACGTCTATCATGCCTGAATTTTGAAGCTTTGCCTGCGTCCATTGTGACCATTCGGCGATGGTGCCGACGACAGTCATGGAATATGGGGCAATCTTGTCTATTTTGCCCCCAGCGTTGAAGTGCGTTCGCAACCATGAGTCAAGCGGATATCCGTCGTCCCGTTGCAATTTGATGTACTCGGACATTGGCATTCGTGAATAAAGATGCTTTTGGGTCGGCCGGACAGGGAACGATATCTCGGCAAAGCCCATTTTCTTTGCGCACACCTTTAGTGCATTGAGCATCGCCAGCGCGTTGCCAATTCCTTGCGCTTTTGCGGCAAGAGTGATTTCGAGAGCGCTCATCGTAGTCGGCTTTCGATCGATTAACCGATCTTCATGGGACCACCGAATAACCTCGTCCCACCCACCGTCGGGCAATTCAGTACGTCCCTTGACATTGAATGCAAAAGGCACTCCGAAAGCACGTCCGACTACTTCGTCATCGACAATTCCGGCGAACGCATAATCCAGATAGTCAGAGAAAATAGGAGTTCCAAAGTAGAGTTTAGTTGTAGGATCGTGCCGTATGAACTCAGGCCATACATCGTTCAAATCTTTCGAAAACACCGCCGGGATCAAATCCGGGCGGGCCCGCAATGAGAAAATCTCAAGCTTCACGTTGCAACTCCATTTTACTCAGTCAATACTGTTGTAAGCCACCAGATTACTTGGCAAGGAAGGCAGCTTTTTCCAATACGAGAAGCCCTTGTTCGATCAGGGAAGCGATCCCGCGATCTCCCTCTTCGACAGCCTTCACGATTAACCGCGCGCTGAGAGAAAGTCGCAAGGCAGAAACGCGAGTTCCTTGCAATTCGCCGCACGAGACTGGCTGACCTAGTTCACAGCGCATTGAGGATATCGGGTTGTGTGCTCTGCCTGCTGCGGGGCTGATGTCCTTGCGCATCTGATAGTAAATCTCCTGTGTCGTTTCTGTAGACACTGGAGTTCGTTTTCCTCTCGGATCGTTATGGAATAACAGAAAGGGAAAGATTGTCTGCACTTGATCCCAGGCTGCACCTTCCGCGAAGGGCCGGCACTGTAAGGCTGATTGTTCTAGGAGTTCAAATTCCTGAGTATAGTGCAGTGCGGAGACGATCGCATCGTGAAAGGCACGCACGACCTTTTCGATGTCTTCTTCTGAAATATTACGGAAAGCGCGCAAGTCCGCGAGGGCAGCTTTCCACCGCAGAAGCAACCCGAAGTTACTCGAATTGGGAAGCGAGCGGACGCCATTCCAATGCCGCGGCCATTCTGGTTGGAGGCTAGCTATCCCAAGTGCGGGATTCAGCGACTGCGTCATCAATCGAGAGGCTGCTGCCTCCGGTATTAATAACATCGCCGAAAAAGCGGGGCCGTTTATGAACTTGGATCCGGTAATGACGACCAAACAATTTGCAGCGAGGTAACTTTGTAGCGTGGATGGAGTCAGCCGGAATTGAGATGCATCGACAAGAATTTCGATGATATCAGGCCAACGACGCTTTAAAGCCTGCGCTCGTATTGGACACGGCGCTAATATTCCGGTTTTGGAAACATCGGTTAACGTTATCAAAATGCGGTCGTATCGCGCCACTGCGGTCGAGACCATCGCTTCAAGTTCGTCAGCGACAACCGCAGTTGATCGCAGGCTGCAATCCTTCGCACGGATATCTATTGATTTAACATCAACGGACTTACCGAGAGCGCTTTCGGCTCCCTTCAAAGCTCCGGCGATCCCACTTCCTGTTTCGGTCGATTGAACCGTAATTGCGAGCGTTTTAATCTTTGCGCTCTCATCCACTAGTCGCGCGGCGAGCATGTGTGCGTCGGTACCTGATGACGACACAATCATTTCAAGTCCTGGAAGATTTGTGAGCCTGTAGAGATCAGCGAATTCGCTGCGCAGTCTGGATATCTCCGCCATGTAAATTTCTGCGGGCTCTCTATTCCGCAAAGCCTCCAACAACCTGGTCCGAACCTCTTCGGCAGCATCGAAACCGGCTTCGGAGATCGTAGATGCCGTCGCAGAACCAAATGCGATTAATCCGCAATCCGGTATCGGTCGGCACCCGTATTTATTGGTCTTTGCCCTTGGGTCGAGCTCAATTCGCTCATCACCTCCCTTGGTGAGCAGCTCAAAGGTAGATGGAAGATAAATGTCGTGCCGAAACGAATGGATCATCAGGCTACATCCCTCTCTCGATCGTTGCTAAGGCTCGTTTGCGTCAGCCGCTAAGGCCATTGATAGTAAGAATGCTAAAACCCGGCGGTTCTTCCGATCACTCATCAGGGTTACATGATCGCCGGGAACCGGCACGGCATGAATGGCAGCGACATCTAAGACCCTGTCCCAGCCGCGCATAGGTGACGTTTCTTCCGCCCCCATTGAATCGCCGACGCGCACGCGCCGGCCCATCGAAGGCGCGCTGGCATAAAATTGATGTATCTCGACTGGCAAAACTGGAACGTGATAGGACTGCAGCGCTTGGTGAAACTGTGCATACATCGACGCCGTATCGTAGAGTCCATGGTCTTCCGCTATTGCGCCGATTTCCTCAGCTTTCTGGAGCAACTCAGTAATTGAGCAATCTTTGGCAACACGCTCCAGGAAGTAGAAGCGTTCATCATCTAGCGTTTCGAGAGGCTCGAAAATCATTTCTAGCGCGATTTGCGCATCCGACATGCTTGGTGGAGTAGCGGGGAGGCTGGCATCAATCAAAGCCATGAATTGTACAGCATCATCGATGCTTAGTAAGTGCTGGGCAATTGCATAAGCCAAGATTGCCCCTGATGAATATCCAGCAAGACGGTACGGGCCTTGCGGTTGGATTTTCTTTATAACCCGAGCTACCTGCGCAGCTATTACTTCGAGAGTTGGTGGATCATTTTGGTTGAACGATGGCCATGGCAGAGCATACACAGGGCAGTCTATTTCCATATCCTTCACCAAGGATAGAACGTATGAATAATCTCCGTAACCCGTCGGAACAAAGAATAGTGGTGGTCGAGATCCAATCGTCCGAACGGGCAGGACTCCAGGGGTGTGACGGACGTGATCCAATTGAACTTTGGACGCAATTTGTCTTAGAACAGGAGCTTGGAAGAGATCGGCAGCACTAAACATCAATCCGCGGTTTGCTGCTTGGCTGAGCAGCCGAATGGCGAGCAGCGAGTGTCCGCCGAGTTCGAAGAAGTTGTCATGGCGTCCGACCCGCTCGAGACCGAGAAGCTCGGCCCAGATCCCGGCCAGCATCGTCTCGACCTCGCCGCGTGGCGCCTCATAGGCGGTGCGCGCATAGGCGTCGTCGCCCGGAACCGGCAGTGCCTTGCGGTCGAGCTTGCCGTTTGGTGTCAGCGGCAAGGTATCGATCCGCACGAAGGCCGACGGCACCATGTAGTCCGGCAGCAGGCTACCCAGATGGGCGCGCAGGGAGGCAGCAAGCTGCGCGCCATCGGCCTCGTACGATCCGGCCTCGGGTGCACAGACCACATAGGCGACGAGCCGCTTGTCGCCGGCGCGGTCCTCTTGCGCCACCACGACGGCCTCGCGCACGAAGGCGTGCTCGCAAAGCCGTGCGGCGATCTCGCCCGGCTCGATGCGGAAGCCGCGGATCTTCACCTGCTCGTCGTTGCGGCCGAGGAACTCCAGATTGCCGTCCGGCAGGTAGCGGGCCAGATCGCCGGTGCGGTACATGCGGGCACCGGCTTCGTCACTGAACGGATCGGCCAAAAACCGCTCGGCCGTCAGCTCCGGCCGGTTGAGATAGCCGCGCGCAACGCCAGCCCCGCCAATGTAAAGCTCGCCCACCGCCCCGAACGGAACCGGCGCGCCATGACCGTCCAGCAGGTAAATCCGCGTGTTGGCGATCGGGCGGCCGATCGGGACGATGTGATGGAGTTCAGGGACGTTCGTTTCAATAAGAAAACCGGTTGACCAGATCGTTGTTTCACTCGGACCGTAAAGATTCCTAAGAGAACTTACTTCTCTCTTAAGACGTAACGAAAGATTTGCAGGTAAGGCTTCCCCTCCACACAAGGCACGTGCGTCCGGTGTTCCTTGCCAGCCGGCATCCAATAGCATGCGCCACGTCGCCGGAGTGGCCTGCAACATGGAAATCTTGTGATGGACGAGAAGCCGCTGCAACCCAACAGCGTCCGTAGCATCTCGATGGTTAGCGAGTACGACCGAAGCTCCGGCACTCAATGGAAGATATAACTCCATGCCCGCGATATCAAATGAGATGGTCGTGACAGCTAGCAGTACATCTCGTTCAGAGATCGAGGATGTATCCAAAAAGGCAGATAGGAAATTCAGCACACTCTGGTGCTCGACCATGACACCCTTTGGCGTCCCGGTGGAGCCCGATGTATAGATGATATAGGCGAGATGGCGGGACGTCAGGCCGAGGGCGTGCGGCTCTGGGTCCATGGCCGGCAGTTCGGCCCAGGCCGGGGTGGCGGTATCGAGATCGACCAGCGTCAGACCGGCGATCGCCTCTGGGCCGAGGGCTTGGCGGCCGGCCGCATCGCAAAGCAGCAGCTGCGGGGCGGCATCCCCGAGAACCTGGATCAGCCGCTGAGACGGATAGGCTGGATCGAGCGGCACGTAGGCGCCGCCTGCCTTGAGGATCGCCAGCAGCCCCACCACCATGGCCGGGCTGCGCTGAAGGCAGATCGCCACCGGCTGGTCCGGCTTGACCCCAAGGGCGATCAGATGATGCGCCAGGCGGTTGGCCCGGGCATTGAGTTCGCCATAGCTCAGGTGCTCGTCCTCATGGACCACCGCCACCGCGTCCGGCGTCTTGGCTGCCTGCTGCTCGAACAGCTCGTGGATGCATCTGTCCGCAGGATAAGGCGCCTGCGTCCGGTTCAGATCCTCCAGCAGATAGGTCCGCTCCTCGGCCGGCAGGATGTCGAGATCGCACACCGGCATATCGGGGGCATGCTCCAGTGCTTCGGCCAGTTGCTCGAGCACGTGCTGCATATAACCGCAGACCCGCTCCGCAGAGATGGGCTCGGCCACTTCCGCCGTCAGGCCGAGCGCCTCGCCAAAATCCTCCACCGACAGGGTCAGCGGATAGTTGGTGCGTTCCTCGCTGCCCAGCCATTCCATGCCGGAGAGGATATCGTCCGTGCCCCCTGGCGCTGGCATGTTGTTGTGACGATAGTTCAACAGGGCGCTGAACAGCGGTGCCGGTGCTGCAATTCCGCTGCAGCGTTGCGCCAGTGCCAGCGAGGCATGCTCGTGCGCCAGCAGCTCGGAAAGCCGGCCATGGGTAATGCGAACACTCTCCTCGACCCCGGTCCCGTCGAGATCGAGCCGCACAGGCAGGGTGTTCATGAACAGGCCCATGGCACGGTCTGCACCGGTACCGGCATGCATGCGGCCGAACAGCACCGTGCCGAACACCACCTGCTCTTGGCCACTGCTCAGCGCCAGCGCCTGCCCCCAGGCCAGATGGCACAGGCTCGCCAGGCTCACCCCCAGCCGCCGCGCCTGGCCGCGTAGCCGATCGTTGAGCGCCTGCGGCAGCATCCGCCGCGCTTCGCCAGATCTGCTGCCATCGCCATGGACCTCGCTCAGTCCGAACGGCAGGGTCGGCTCGTCAATGTCGGCCAGCATCCCCCGGAAGAACTCTTCATGCGCCTTGGCATCAATTCCCAGCCGCGCCTGCGCCACCAGATTGCGGAACGGCTGCGGCGCCGGCAGTTCGTGCGCGCGGCCCTGCAGCACGGCCTCGACCTCGGCATGCATCACTTCCAGCGTCGTGTGGTCGCCGATCAGATGATGCTGCAGCTCCAAAAGCAGCCAGCGCCCGCCGCCACCCGGCTCGGGCGCGATCACGAACCGCATCAAGGGTGCCCGGGCCAAATCGATGCGATACTGACGCGGATCGAACCGGTGCCTGAGCTCAGCGGCGCCGGAACCATCACAGCCATCCAGCTCGACCTCGTCTACCTCGAGCGGCGCCTTGCGCCACACCACTTGCGCCGGGCTCGACAGGCCCTCCCAGACAAAGGCCGTGCGCAGGATGTCGTGACGGTCGACCACCTTTTGGAGCGCGCCGAGATAGCGCTCCAGCAGGTCACGGTCGGCAAAGGCCATCTGCGATACCAGCAGATAGGGATCACCGCGGCTGGCCAGAAGATGATGGAACAGGATGCCGTCCTGCAACGGCGACAGGGCATAGATATCCTGGATGTTGCCGACGCCGCCGGGCACCGTTTCCACGATCCGGTCGATCTCCTGTTGGGTAAGATCGATCAGCGGCAGCATCTCTGGCGTGATTGCCGTACTGTGCTCGCCGATCAGGTTGGCCGGGACCGTCACCTCGTGATGGCTGCCGAGGCTGGCGGCCAGATCGGACAGCACCGGTTTGGCAAACAGGGTGCGAACCTCCACGCCGAGCGACAGCCGCCGCAGCCGCTCCATCAGCTGCACGGCGAGCAGCGAGTGTCCGCCGAGTTCGAAGAAGTTGTCATGGCGTCCGACCCGCTCGAGACCGAGAAGCTCGGCCCAGATCCCGGCCAGCATCGTCTCGACCTCGCCGCGTGGCGCCTCATAGGCGGTGCGTGCATAGGCGTCGTCGCCTGGAACCGGCAGTGCCTTGCGGTCGAGCTTGCCGTTCGGTGTCAGCGGCAAGCTATCGATCCGCACGAAGGCCGAGGGCACCATGTAGTCCGGCAGCAGGCTACCCAGATAGGCGCGCAGGGAGGCAGCAAGCTGCGCACCATCTTCCTCGTACGATCCGGCCTCGGGCGCACAGACCACATAGGCGACGAGCCGCTTGTCGCCGGCGCGGTCCTGTTGCGCCACCACGACGGCCTCGCGCACGAAGGCGTGCTCGCAAAGCCGGGCGGCGATCTCGCCCGGCTCGATGCGGAAGCCGCGGATCTTCACCTGCTCGTCGTTGCGGCCGAGGAACTCCAGATTGCCGTCCGGCAGGTAGCGGGCCAGATCGCCGGTGCGGTACAGCCGATCGCCTTCGACAAAGGGACTGGCGATGAACCGCTCGGCCGTCAGCTCCGGCCGGTTGAGGTAGCCGCGCGCAACGCCAGCCCCGCCAATGTAGAGCTCGCCCACCGCCCCGAACGGCACCGGTGCGCCATCGCCGTCGAGAAGATAGACAACCGTATTGCGAATTGGTCGTCCCAGCGGCACTCGTTGCCGGCTATCGAAAACAGCAGGCACCGAATAGCAGAGACTGAAGGTGGTATTCTCTGTCGGACCATAGCCATTTGAGATCCGCAGCGTCAGATGTCGCTTCTGGCAGGCGCTGACGGAAGCGGGGGAGACCTCTTCGCCCCCGACCAGCAGTTGCTTTAGCCGATCAGTACTCCGCTTCTCCCCCACATAGACGTCGAACAATCGGGCAGTCATCCAGGCGATAGTGATACCTTGGTCTTGGATGATCTGAGCCAGTGTTGCGGTCGAGAGGTGATACCCAGGATAGAGCACAACCCTGGCGCCGTTCGCCAAGGCGCCCCAGACCTCGAACGTGGTCGCGTCGAATGTGGGTGAGGATGCGTTGAGAAAGACGTCCCGCGGGGAGATCTCTACGAAATCGTTCCCCGCCACAAGACGCACCATCCCGCGATGCTCGACCATGACGCCCTTTGGCGTCCCGGTGGACCCGGAGGTATAGATGATGTAGGCGAGATGGCGTGAGGTGAGCCCGAGGGCGTGCGGCTCTGGGTCCATGGCCGGCAGTTCGGCCCAGGCCGGGGTGGCGGTATCGAGATCGACCAGCGTCAGACCGGCGATCGCCTCTGGGCCGAGGGCTGCGCGGCCGGCCGCATCGCAAAGCATAAGCCGTGGGTCTGCATCCTCAAGAACCTGGATCAGCCGCTGAGACGGATAGGCCGGGTCGAGCGGCACGTAGGCACCACCTGCCTTGAGGATCGCCAGCAGCCCCACCACCATGGCCGGGCTGCGCTGAAGGCAGATCGCCACCGGCTGGTCCGGCCTGACGCCAAGCGCGATCAGATGATGCGCCAGGCGGTTGGCCTGCGCGTTGAGTTCGCCATAACTCAGCTCTTCGTCTTCATGGACAAGGGCGATGGCATCGGGGGCGCGGCGGACCTGCGCCTCGAACAGCTCGTGGATGCACTTGTCCGACGGATAGTCCGCCACCGTCCGGTTCAACTCCTCCAGCAGATAGCTGCGCTCGTCAGCCGGCAGGATGTCGATGCGGCCGACCGGCTGGCTTGCATCGGCGACCATCGCCCGCAGCAGCGCCAAAAGATAACCACGCTGCCGCACGATCGTCGCTTCCTCGAACAGCGCGCTCGCATAACCCAGCGTTCCGGTGATAACCTCGCCATGCTCGCAAAGGCTCAGTTCGAGATCGAACTTGACCTGATCGAACCCCTCCCCCGCAGCCTCCACACTTAGCCCGGGCAGGTCGAAGGACCCGACCGCGTTGTTCTCCCAGGCCAGCATCACCTGGAACAGTGGCGTGTGATCAAGAGCCCGGGGTGGCTGGACGATCTCCACCACCTGCTCGAACGGAAGGTCTTGATGCTCCTGTGCCGCCAGCGTCGTGCGCCGCGTCCGGTCCAGAAGCGCCGACACGCTCGGCTCGCCCGACAGGTCCAGCCGCAGCGCCAGGGTGTTGACGAAGAAGCCGATCAAGTCTTCGGTCTCGCGCCGCCCGCGATTGGCGCTCGGCACACCGATGACAAGGTCGTCCTGCCCCGACAGACGCGACAGCACCGCAGCCCAGGCCGCCAGCACCGTCATGAACAAGGTCGTGCCATGCTGGTGGCTCAGCCGCTTCAGGTCGCGCGTCAGCTCCGCATCGATGACGACAGGAACATTGGCCCCGGCAAACGACTGCTCGGCCGGCCGTGGCCGATCCGTCGGCAGTGCCAGACGGGCCGGAGCGCCGGCCAGGGTCTCGCGCCAATAGTCCGCCTGGGTCTGCAGCCGTTCCCCCGAAAGCCACTGGCGTTGCCAGGCGGCATAATCGGGATACTGGATCATAAGCGGCGGCAAAGGATCGTCCTGCCCAGCGGCGAATGCCCGGTAAAGGCTGCTCAGCTCCCGCACCAGCACGCCCATCGACCAGCCGTCCGAGACGATGTGATGCTGGGTCAAAAGGAAGACGTGCTCCTCGTCGGCCATGTCGATCAGCCGGGCACGGATCAGCGGTCCGCGCGACAGATCGAAGGGCGTACGCGCTTCCTCCTGGCACAGATCCAAAAGCGCCGTCTCGGCATCCGCCCTGCCCTTGAGATCGTGCTCGATCACCGGCAGCCCCGCATCCGGCGGCAGGATCTCGACCCGGGGCTTGCCCTGTGGCGCGACAAAGACGCTGCGTAGCGCCTCATGGCGCGCAAACAGACGGTTAAGGCTGCGCTGCCAGGCGCTGCGGTCGAGCACACCCCGAAGTCGCAAGCCCAGCGGAATATGATAGTTGGTGCTGCCCTCGTCCAGCTGCGCCAGGAACCAGAGCCGCTGCTGCGCGAACGACAGCACAAGCGGCGCATCGCGCGATACGGCCACGATCGCCGGCAGATCTTGCGGACCGGCCAGGCTCAACTGCTCGACAATGCTTTGTGCCAGATCGGACAGCACCGGTTTGGCAAACAGGGTTCTCAGCGGCAGCTCGACACCAAAAGCCAGCGACAGCCGGCTCAAGAGCCTTACGGCGAGCAGCGAATGGCCGCCGAGTTCGAAGAAGTTGTCGTGGCGTCCGACCCGCTCGAGACCGAGAAGCTCGGCCCAGATCCCGGCCAGCATCGTCTCGACCTCGCCGCGTGGCGCCTCATAGGCGGTGCGTGCATAGGCGTCGTCGCCTGGAACCGGCAGTGCCTTGCGGTCGAGCTTGCCGTTCGGTGTCAGCGGCAAGCTATCGATCCGCACGAAGGCCGAGGGCACCATGTAGTCCGGCAGCAGGCTACCCAGATAGGCGCGCAAGGAGGCAGCAAGCTGCGCGCCATCTTCCTCGTCCGATCCGGCCTCGGGCGCACAGACCACATAGGCGACGAGCCGCTTGTCGCCGGTGCGGTCCTGTTGCGCCACCACGACGGCCTCGCGCACGAAGGCGTGCTCGCAAAGCCGGGCGGCGATCTCGCCCGGCTCGATGCGGAAGCCGCGGATCTTCACCTGCTCGTCGTTGCGGCCGAGGAACTCCAGATTGCCGTCCGGCAGATAGCGGGCCAGATCGCCGGTGCGGTACAGCCGATCGCCTTCGACAAAGGGACTGGCGATGAACCGCTCGGCCGTCAGCTCCGGCCGGTTGAGGTAGCCGCGCGCAACGCCGGCCCCGCCAATGTAGAGCTCGCCCACCGCCCCGAACGGAACCGGCGCACCATGACCGTCCAGCAGATAGAGCCGCGTGTTGGCGATCGGACGGCCGATCGGGACATTTGCCGAGATGGCGGGCTCGCTCGGAATGTCATAGAAGATGCAGCCCACAACTGCCTCGGTCGGGCCATATTCGTTCACCATCCTGGCTGCCGGCTGGGTCCTGCGCCACAATTCTACCGTTGAGGACGACAGCGCTTCACCGCCGATGATAAACGTGCCGACCTCGCTCGACATCTTCCCCGCCAGCAACTGCCGGCCGAGCGCATCCAGGTGGCTCGGGGTGATATTGACCAGCCCGCACGGCGCGCCGATCCTTGTTTTGAGTTCTTCGACTTCATCTCCGTCGTTTACAAGGCGCGCATGGCCTCCACGGAGCAAGGGTGCAAACAGGCTGTTAACCGTTGCATCGAAGGCGAGTGATGAGGAGACCACGGAAGAGGATCTGGGATCATAAACGTCGCAGGCCCAGGACAGATAATTGCCCATCCCGCGGTGCTCGACCATGACGCCCTTTGGCGTTCCGGTGGACCCGGAGGTATAGATGATGTAGGCGAGATGGCGTGAGGTGAGCCCGAGGGCGTGCGGCTCTGGGTCCATGGCCGGCAGTTCGGCCCAGGCCGGGGTGGCGGTATCGAGATCGACCAGCGTCAGACCGGCGATCGCCTCTGGGCCGAGGGCTGCGCGGCCGGCCGCATCGCAAAGCATAAGCCGTGGGTCTGCATCCTCAAGAACCTGGATCAGCCGCTGAGACGGATAGGCCGGGTCGAGCGGCACGTAGGCGCCGCCTGCCTTGAGGATCGCCAGCAGCCCCACCACCATGGCCGGGCTGCGCTGAAGGCAGATCGCCACCGGCTGGTCCGGCCTGACGCCAAGCGCGATCAGATGATGCGCCAGGCGGTTGGCCCGGGCATTGAGTTCGCCATAGCTCAGGTGCTCGTCCTCATGGACCACCGCCACCGCGTCCGGCGTCTTGGCTGCCTGCTGCTCGAACAGCTCGTGGATGCATCTGTCCGCAGGATAAGGCGCCTGCGTCCGGTTCAGATCCTCCAGCAGATAGGTCCGCTCCTCGGCCGGCAGGATGTCGAGATCGCACACCGGCATATCGGGGGCATGCTCCAGTGCTTCGGCCAGTTGCTCGAGCACGTGCTGCATATAACCGCAGACCCGCTCCGCAGAGATGGGCTCGGCCACTTCCGCCGTCAGGCCGAGCGCCTCGCCAAAATCCTCCACCGACAGGGTCAGCGGATAGTTGGTGCGTTCCTCGCTGCCCAGCCATTCCATGCCGGAGAGGATATCGTCCGTGCCCCCTGGCGCTGGCATGTTGTTGTGACGATAGTTCAACAGGGCGCTGAACAGCGGTGCCGGTGCTGCAATTCCGCTGCAGCGTTGCGCCAGTGCCAGCGAGGCATGCTCGTGCGCCAGCAGCTCGGAAAGCCGGCCATGGGTAATGCGAACACTCTCCTCGACCCCGGTCCCGTCGAGATCGAGCCGCACAGGCAGGGTGTTCATGAACAGGCCCATGGCACGGTCTGCACCGGTACCGGCATGCATGCGGCCGAACAGCACCGTGCCGAACACCACCTGCTCTTGGCCACTGCTCAGCGCCAGCGCCTGCCCCCAGGCCAGATGGCACAGGCTCGCCAGGCTCACCCCCAGCCGCCGCGCCTGGCCGCGTAGCCGATCGTTGAGCGCCTGCGGCAGCATCCGCCGCGCTTCGCCAGATCTGCTGCCATCGCCATGGACCTCGCTCAGTCCGAACGGCAGGGTCGGCTCGTCAATGTCGGCCAGCATCCCCCGGAAGAACTCTTCATGCGCCTTGGCATCAATTCCCAGCCGCGCCTGCGCCACCAGATTGCGGAACGGCTGCGGCGCCGGCAGTTCGTGCGCGCGGCCCTGCAGCACGGCCTCGACCTCGGCATGCATCACTTCCAGCGTCGTGTGGTCGCCGATCAGATGATGCTGCAGCTCCAAAAGCAGCCAGCGCCCGCCGCCACCCGGCTCGGGCGCGATCACGAACCGCATCAAGGGTGCCCGGGCCAAATCGATGCGATACTGACGCGGATCGAACCGGTGCCTGAGCTCAGCGGCGCCGGAACCATCACAGCCATCCAGCTCGACCTCGTCTACCTCGAGCGGCGCCTTGCGCCACACCACTTGCGCCGGGCTCGACAGGCCCTCCCAGACAAAGGCCGTGCGCAGGATGTCGTGACGGTCGACCACCTTTTGGAGCGCGCCGAGATAGCGCTCCAGCAGGTCACGGTCGGCAAAGGCCATCTGCGATACCAGCAGATAGGGATCACCGCGGCTGGCCAGAAGATGATGGAACAGGATGCCGTCCTGCAACGGCGACAGGGCATAGATATCCTGGATGTTGCCGACGCCGCCGGGCACCGTTTCCACGATCCGGTCGATCTCCTGTTGGGTAAGATCGATCAGCGGCAGCATCTCTGGCGTGATTGCCGTACTGTGCTCGCCGATCAGGTTGGCCGGGACCGTCACCTCGTGATGGCTGCCGAGGCTGGCGGCCAGATCGGACAGCACCGGTTTGGCAAACAGGGTGCGAACCTCCACGCCGAGCGACAGCCGCCGCAGCCGCTCCATCAGCTGCACGGCGAGCAGCGAGTGTCCGCCGAGTTCGAAGAAGTTGTCATGGCGTCCGACCCGCTCGAGACCGAGAAGCTCGGCCCAGATCCCGGCCAGCATCGTCTCGACCTCGCCGCGTGGCGCCTCATAGGCGGTGCGTGCATAGGCGTCGTCGCCTGGAACCGGCAGTGCCTTGCGGTCGAGCTTGCCGTTCGGTGTCAGCGGCAAGCTATCGATCCGCACGAAGGCCGAGGGCACCATGTAGTCCGGCAGCAGGCTACCCAGATAGGCGCGCAGGGAGG
Source organism: Rhizobium jaguaris (assembly GCF_003627755.1). NCBI lineage: Bacteria > Pseudomonadati > Pseudomonadota > Alphaproteobacteria > Hyphomicrobiales > Rhizobiaceae > Martinezella > Martinezella jaguaris. The sequence continues at coordinate 85,953 of NZ_CP032697.1, forward strand.
CAGCAAGCTGCGCACCATCTTCCTCGTACGATCCGGCCTCGGGCGCACAGACCACATAGGCGACGAGCCGCTTGTCGCCGGCGCGGTCCTGTTGCGCCACCACGACGGCCTCGCGCACGAAGGCGTGCTCGCAAAGCCGGGCGGCGATCTCGCCCGGCTCGATGCGGAAGCCGCGGATCTTCACCTGCTCGTCGTTGCGGCCGAGGAACTCCAGATTGCCGTCCGGCAGGTAGCGGGCCAGATCGCCGGTGCGGTACAGCCGATCGCCTTCGACAAAGGGACTGGCGATGAACCGCTCGGCCGTCAGCTCCGGCCGGTTGAGGTAGCCGCGCGCAACGCCGGCCCCGCCAATGTAGAGCTCGCCCACCGCCCCGAACGGAACCGGCGCACCATGACCGTCCAGCAGATAGAGCCGCGTGTTGGCGATCGGACGGCCGATCGGGACATTTGCCGAGATGGCGGGCTCGCTCGGAATGTCATAGAAGATGCAGCCCACAACTGCCTCGGTCGGGCCATATTCGTTCACCATCCTGGCTGCCGGCTGGGTCCTGCGCCACAATTCTACCGTTGAGGACGACAGCGCTTCACCGCCGATGATAAACGTGCCGACCTCGCTCGACATCTTCCCCGCCAGCAACTGCCGGCCGAGCGCATCCAGGTGGCTCGGGGTGATATTGACCAGCCCGCACGGCGCGCCGATCCTTGTTTTGAGTTCTTCGACTTCATCTCCGTCGTTTACAAGGCGCGCATGGCCTCCACGGAGCAAGGGTGCAAACAGGCTGTTAACCGTTGCATCGAAGGCGAGTGATGAGGAGACCACGGAAGAGGATCTGGGATCATAAACGTCGCAGGCCCAGGACAGATAATTGCCCATCCCGCGGTGCTCGACCATGACGCCCTTTGGCGTTCCGGTGGACCCGGAGGTATAGATGATGTAGGCGAGATGGCGTGAGGTGAGCCCGAGGGCGTGCGGCTCTGGGTCCATGGCCGGCAGTTCGGCCCAGGCCGGGGTGGCGGTATCGAGATCGACCATCGCCAGACCGGCGATCGCCTCTGGGCCGAGGGCTTGGCGGCCGGCGGCATCGCAAAGCATAAGCCGCGGTGCTGCATCCTCAAGCACCTGCCCCAACCGGGCGCTCGGATAGGCCGGATCGAGCGGCACGTAGGCGCCGCCTGCCTTGAGGATCGCCAGCAGCCCCACCACCATGGCCGGGCTGCGCTGAAGGCAGATCGCCACCGGCTGGTCCGGCCTGACGCCAAGCGCGATCAGATGATGCGCCAGGCGGTTGGCCCGGGCATTGAGTTCGCCATAGCTCAGGTGCTCGTCCTCATGGACCACCGCCACCGCGTCCGGCGTCTTGGCTGCCTGCTGCTCGAACAGCTCGTGGATGCATCTGTCCGCAGGATAAGGCGCCTGCGTCCGGTTCAGATCCTCCAGCAGATAGGTCCGCTCCTCGGCCGGCAGGATGTCGAGATCGCACACCGGCATATCGGGGGCATGCTCCAGTGCTTCGGCCAGTTGCTCGAGCACGTGCTGCATATAACCGCAGACCCGCTCCGCAGAGATGGGCTCGGCCACTTCCGCCGTCAGGCCGAGCGCCTCGCCAAAATCCTCCACCGACAGGGTCAGCGGATAGTTGGTGCGTTCCTCGCTGCCCAGCCATTCCATGCCGGAGAGGATATCGTCCGTGCCCCCTGGCGCTGGCATGTTGTTGTGACGATAGTTCAACAGGGCGCTGAACAGCGGTGCCGGTGCTGCAATTCCGCTGCAGCGTTGCGCCAGTGCCAGCGAGGCATGCTCGTGCGCCAGCAGCTCGGAAAGCCGGCCATGGGTAATGCGAACACTCTCCTCGACCCCGGTCCCGTCGAGATCGAGCCGCACAGGCAGGGTGTTCATGAACAGGCCCATGGCACGGTCTGCACCGGTACCGGCATGCATGCGGCCGAACAGCACCGTGCCGAACACCACCTGCTCTTGGCCACTGCTCAGCGCCAGCGCCTGCCCCCAGGCCAGATGGCACAGGCTCGCCAGGCTCACCCCCAGCCGCCGCGCCTGGCCGCGTAGCCGATCGTTGAGCGCCTGCGGCAGCATCCGCCGCGCTTCGCCAGATCTGCTGCCATCGCCATGGACCTCGCTCAGTCCGAACGGCAGGGTCGGCTCGTCAATGTCGGCCAGCATCCCCCGGAAGAACTCTTCATGCGCCTTGGCATCAATTCCCAGCCGCGCCTGCGCCACCAGATTGCGGAACGGCTGCGGCGCCGGCAGTTCGTGCGCGCGGCCCTGCAGCACGGCCTCGACCTCGGCATGCATCACTTCCAGCGTCGTGTGGTCGCCGATCAGATGATGCTGCAGCTTCAAAAGCAGCCAGCGCCCGCCGCCGCCCGGCTCGGGCGCGATCACGAACCGCATCAAGGGTGCCCGGGCCAAATCGATGCGATACTGACGCGGATCGAACCGGTGCCTGAGCTCAGCGGCGCCGGAACCATCACAGCCATCCAGCTCGACCTCGTCTACCTCGAGCGGCGCCTTGCGCCACACCACTTGCGCCGGGCTCGACAGGCCCTCCCAGACAAAGGCCGTGCGCAGGATGTCGTGACGGTCGACCACCTTTTGGAGCGCGCCGAGATAGCGCTCCAGCAGGTCACGGTCGGCAAAGGCCATCTGCGATACCAGCAGATAGGGATCACCGCGGCTGGCCAGAAGATGATGGAACAGGATGCCGTCCTGCAACGGCGACAGGGCATAGATATCCTGGATGTTGCCGACGCCGCCGGGCACCGTTTCCACGATCCGGTCGATCTCCTGTTGGGTAAGATCGATCAGCGGCAGCATCTCTGGCGTGATTGCCGTACTGTGCTCGCCGATCAGGTTGGCCGGGACCGTCACCTCGTGATGGCTGCCGAGGCTGGCGGCCAGATCGGACAGCACCGGTTTGGCAAACAGGGTGCGAACCTCCACGCCGAGCGACAGCCGCCGCAGCCGCTCCATCAGCTGCACGGCGAGCAGCGAGTGTCCGCCGAGTTCGAAGAAGTTGTCATGGCGTCCGACCCGCTCGAGACCGAGAAGCTCGGCCCAGATCCCGGCCAGCATCGTCTCGACCTCGCCGCGTGGCGCCTCATAGGCGGTGCGTGCATAGGCGTCGTCGCCTGGAACCGGCAGTGCCTTGCGGTCGAGCTTGCCGTTCGGTGTCAGCGGCAAGCTATCGATCCGCACGAAGGCCGAGGGCACCATGTAGTCCGGCAGCAGGCTACCCAGATAGGCGCGCAGGGAGGCAGCAAGCTGCGCACCATCTTCCTCGTACGATCCGGCCTCGGGCGCACAGACCACATAGGCGACGAGCCGCTTGTCGCCGGCGCGGTCCTGTTGCGCCACCACGACGGCCTCGCGCACGAAGGCGTGCTCGCAAAGCCGGGCGGCGATCTCGCCCGGCTCGATGCGGAAGCCGCGGATCTTCACCTGCTCGTCGTTGCGGCCGAGGAACTCCAGATTGCCGTCCGGCAGGTAGCGGGCCAGATCGCCGGTGCGGTACAGCCGATCGCCTTCGACAAAGGGACTGGCGATGAACCGCTCGGCCGTCAGCTCCGGCCGGTTGAGGTAGCCGCGCGCAACGCCGGCCCCGCCAATGTAGAGCTCGCCCACCGCCCCGAACGGAACCGGCGCACCATGACCGTCCAGCAGATAGAGCCGCGTGTTGGCGATCGGACGGCCGATCGGGACATTTGCCGAGATGGCGGGCTCGCTCGGAATGTCATAGAAGATGCAGCCCACAACTGCCTCGGTCGGGCCATATTCGTTCACCATCCTGGCTGCCGGCTGGGTCCTGCGCCACAATTCTACCGTTGAGGACGACAGCGCTTCACCGCCGATGATAAACGTGCCGACCTCGCTCGACATCTTCCCCGCCAGCAACTGCCGGCCGAGCGCATCCAGGTGGCTCGGGGTGATATTGACCAGCCCGCACGGCGCGCCGATCCTTGTTTTGAGTTCTTCGACTTCATCTCCGTCGTTTACAAGGCGCGCATGGCCTCCACGGAGCAAGGGTGCAAACAGGCTGTTAACCGTTGCATCGAAGGCGAGTGATGAGGAGACCACGGAAGAGGATCTGGGATCATAAACGTCGCAGGCCCAGGACAGATAATTGCCCATCCCGCGGTGCTCGACCATGACGCCCTTTGGCGTTCCGGTGGACCCGGAGGTATAGATGATGTAGGCGAGATGGCGTGAGGTGAGCCCGAGGGCGTGCGGCTCTGGGTCTGTGGCCGGCAGTTCGGCCCAGGCCGGGGTGGCGGTATCGAGATCGACCAGCGTCAGACCGGCGATCGCCTCTGGGCCGAGGGCTTGGCGGCCGGCCGCATCGCAAAGCATAAGCCGCGGTGCTGCATCCTCAAGCACCTGCCCCAACCGGGCGCTCGGATAGGCCGGATCGAGCGGCACGTAGGCGCCGCCTGCCTTGAGGATCGCCAGCAGCCCCACCACCATGGCCGGGCTGCGCTGAAGGCAGATCGCCACCGGCTGGTCCGGCCTGACGCCAAGGGCGATCAGATGATGCGCCAGGCGGTTGGCCCGGGCATTGAGTTCGCCATAGCTCAGGTGCTCGTCCTCATGGACCACCGCCACCGCCACCGCGTCCGGCGTCTTGGCTGCCTGCTGCTCGAACAGCTCGTGGATGCATCTGTCCGCAGGATAAGGCGCCTGCGTCCGGTTCAGATCCTCCAGCAGATAGGTCCGCTCCTCGGCCGGCAGGATGTCGATGCGGCCGACCGGCTGGCCCGCATCGGCAACCATCGCCCGCAGCAGCGCCAAAAGATAACCACACTGCCGCGCGATCGTCGCTTCATCGAACAGCGCGCTCGCATAACGCAGCGTTCCGGCGATGACCTCATCACGCTCGCAAAGGTTCAGTTCGAGATCGAACTTGACCTGATCGAACCCCTCCCCGGCAGGCTCGACGCTCAGCCCGGGAAGATCGAATGACCCACCGGCATCGTTCTGCCAGGCCAACCCGACCTGGAACAGCGGCGTGTGATCGAGAGCCCGCGGTGGCTTGACGATCTCCACCACCTGCTCGAACGGCAGGTCCTGATGCTCCTGTGCCGCCAGCGCCGTGCGCCGCGTCCGCTCCAGAAGCGCTGATACGCTCGGCTCGCCCGACAGGTCCAGCCGCAGCGCCAGGGTGTTGACGAAGAAGCCGATCAAGTCTTCGGTCTCGCGCCGCCCGCGATTGGCGCTCGGCACACCGATGACAAGGTCGTCCTGCCCCGACAGACGCGACAGCACCGCAGCCCAGGCCGCCAGCACCGTCATGAACAAGGTCGTGCCATGCTGGTGGCTCAGCCGCTTCAGGTCGCGCGTCAGCTCCGCATCGATGACGACAGGAACATTGGCCCCGGCAAACGACTGCTCGGCCGGCCGTGGCCGGTCCGTCGGCAGTGCCAGACGGGCCGGAGCGCCGGCCAGGGTCTCGCGCCAATAGTCCGCCTGGGTCTGCAGCCGTTCCCCCGAAAGCCACTGGCGTTGCCAGGCGGCATAATCGGGATACTGGATCATAAGCGGCGGCAAAGGATCGTCCTGCCCAGCGGCGAATGCCCGGTAAAGGCTGCTCAGCTCCCGCACCAGCACGCCCATCGACCAGCCGTCCGAGACGATGTGATGCTGGGTCAAAAGGAAGACGTGCTCCTCGTCGGCCATGTCGATCAGCCGGGCACGGATCAGCGGTCCGCGCGACAGATCGAAGGGCGTACGCGCTTCCTCCTGGCACAGATCCAAAAGCGCCGTCTCGGCATCCGCCCTGCCCTTGAGATCGTGCTCGATCACCGGCAGCCCCGCATCCGGCGGCAGGATCTCGACCCGGGGTTCATCCTCCCAGTCGACAAAGATGCTGCGTAGCGCCTCATGGCGTGCAAACAGACGGTCGAGGCTGCGCTGCCAGGCGCTGCGGTCGAGCACACCCCGAAGTCGCAAGACCAGCGGCATGTGGTAGTTCGTGCTCTCCGCATCCAACTGCGCCAGGAACCAGAGCCGCTGCTGCGCGAACGACAGCACAAGCGGCGCATCGCGCGATACGGCCACGATCGCCGGCAGATCTTGCGGACCGGCCAGGCTCAACTGCTCGACAATGCTTTGTGCCAGATCGGACAGCACCGGTTTGGCAAACAGGGTTCTCAGCGGCAGCTCGACACCAAAAGCCAGCGACAGCCGGCTCAAGAGCCTTACGGCGAGCAGCGAATGGCCGCCGAGTTCGAAGAAGTTGTCGTGGCGTCCGACCCGCTCGAGACCGAGAAGCTCGGCCCAGATCCCGGCCAGCATCGTCTCGACCTCGCCGCGTGGCGCCTCATAGGCGGTGCGTGCATAGGCGTCGTCGCCTGGAACCGGCAGTGCCTTGCGGTCGAGCTTGCCGTTCGGTGTCAGCGGCAAGCTATCGATCCGCACGAAGGCCGAGGGCACCATGTAGTCCGGCAGCAGGCTACCCAGATAGGCGCGCAGGGAGGCAGCAAGCTGCGCACCATCTTCCTCGTACGATCCGGCCTCGGGCGCACAGACCACATAGGCGACGAGCCGCTTGTCGCCGGCGCGGTCCTGTTGCGCCACCACGACGGCCTCGCGCACGAAGGCGTGCTCGCAAAGCCGGGCGGCGATCTCGCCCGGCTCGATGCGGAAGCCGCGGATCTTCACCTGCTCGTCGTTGCGGCCGAGGAACTCCAGATTGCCGTCCGGCAGATAGCGGGCCAGATCGCCGGTGCGGTACATGCGGGCGCCGGCTTCGTCACTGAACGGATCGGCCAAAAACCGCTCGGCCGTCAGCTCCGGCCGGTTGAGGTAGCCGCGCGCAACGCCGGCCCCGCCAATGTAGAGCTCGCCCACCGCCCCGAACGGAACCGGTGCACCATGACCGTCCAGCAGATAGAGCCGCGTGTTGGCAATCGGGCGGCCGATCGTCTCAACGACAGCCTCTCCCCTCGCCATGCGCATCCAGGTCGAATAGGTTGTCGTCTCGGAAGGAGCGTACAGATTGCAGATCGTCTCTATCCAGGTGCTCTCGAAGACCCTCTCGATCAGATCCGCCTTCAACCGCTCGCCCGCCAAGTTGATGACGCTTGTCGAGGCTGGCACGGCCCGTTTGTCAAGCAGGGAAGCGATCGCCGAAGGGACTGTGTTGATCAAGGAGACATCCAGAGGCGCCTGTGCCAATGCCAGCGCATTGTCGACAAGATACAGCGTGCCTCCCTGCGAAAGCGGAACGAAGCACTCATAGACGGACAGGTCAAAGCTGATCGAGGTGGAACCCAGCATGCGGCTAGTCTCGGATTCCGCAAACACGCCGCTGTTCCAATGGAGCAGGTTCACGGTGCTTTGGTGCTCGACCATGACGCCCTTTGGCGTTCCGGTGGACCCGGAGGTATAGATGATGTAGGCGAGATGGCGTGAGGTGAGCCCGAGGGCGTGCGGCTCTGGGTCTGTGGCCGGCAGTTCGGCCCAGGCCGGGGTGGCGGTATCGAGATCGACCAGCGTCAGACCGGCGATCGCCTCTGGGCCGAGGGCTTGGCGGCCGGCCGCATCGCAAAGCATAAGCCGCGGTGCTGCATCCTCAAGCACCTGCCCCAACCGGGCGCTCGGATAGGCCGGATCGAGCGGCACGTAGGCGCCGCCTGCCTTGAGGATCGCCAGCAGCCCCACCACCATGGCCGGGCTGCGCTGAAGGCAGATCGCCACCGGCTGGTCCGGCCTGACGCCAAGGGCGATCAGATGATGCGCCAGGCGGTTGGCCCGGGCATTGAGTTCGCCATAGCTCAGGTGCTCGTCCTCATGGACCACCGCCACCGCGTCCGGCGTCTTGGCTGCCTGCTGCTCGAACAGCTCGTGGATGCATCTGTCCGCAGGATAAGGCGCCTGCGTCCGGTTCAGATCCTCCAGCAGATAGGTCCGCTCCTCGGCCGGCAGGATGTCGATGCGGCCGACCGGCTGGCCCGCATCGGCAACCATCGCCCGCAGCAGCGCCAAAAGATAACCACACTGCCGCGCGATCGTCGCTTCATCGAACAGCGCGCTCGCATAACGCAGCGTTCCGGCGATGACCTCATCACGCTCGCAAAGGTTCAGTTCGAGATCGAACTTGACCTGATCGAACCCCTCCCCGGCAGGCTCGACGCTCAGCCCGGGAAGATCGAATGACCCACCGGCATCGTTCTCCCAGGCCAGCATCACCTGGAACAGCGGCGTGTGATCGAGAGCCCGCGGTGGCTTGACGATCTCCACCACCTGCTCGAACGGCAGGTCCTGATGCTCCTGTGCCGCCAGCGTCGTGCGCCGCGTCCGGTCCAGAAGCGCCGACACGCTCGGCTCGCCCGACAGGTCCAGCCGCAGCGCCAGGGTGTTGACGAAGAAGCCGATCAAGTCTTCGGTCTCGCGCCGCCCGCGATTGGCGCTCGGCACACCGATGACAAGGTCGTCCTGCCCCGACAGACGCGACAGCACCGCAGCCCAGGCCGCCAGCACCGTCATGAACAAGGTCGTGCCATGCTGGTGGCTCAGCCGCTTCAGGTCGCGCGTCAGCTCCGCATCGATGACGACAGGAACATTGGCCCCGGCAAACGACTGCTCGGCCGGCCGTGGCCGATCCGTCGGCAGTGCCAGACGGGCCGGAGCGCCGGCCAGGGTCTCGCGCCAATAGTCCGCCTGGGTCTGCAGCCGTTCCCCCGAAAGCCACTGGCGTTGCCAGGCGGCATAATCGGGATACTGGATCACAAGCGGCGGCAAAGGATCGTCCTGCCCAGCGGCGAATGCCCGGTAAAGGCTGCTCAGCTCCCGCACCAGCACGCCCATCGACCAGCCGTCCGAGACGATGTGATGCTGGGTCAAAAGGAAGACGTGCTCCTCGTCGGCCATGTCGATCAGCCGGGCACGGATCAGCGGTCCGCGCGACAGATCGAAGGGCGTACGCGCTTCCTCCTGGCACAGATCCAAAAGCGCCGTCTCGGCATCCGCCCTGCCCTTGAGATCGTGCTCGATCACCGGCAGCCCCGCATCCGGCGGCAGGATCTCGACCCGGGGCTTGCCCTGTGGCGCGACAAAGACGCTGCGTAGCGCCTCATGGCGCGCAAACAGACGGTTAAGGCTGCGCTGCCAGGCGCTGCGGTCGAGCACACCCCGAAGTCGCAAGCCCAGCGGAATATGATAGTTGGTGCTGCCCTCGTCCAGCTGCGCCAGGAACCAGAGCCGCTGCTGCGCGAACGACAGCACAAGCGGCGCATCGCGCGATACGGCCACGATCGCCGGCAGATCTTGCGGACCGGCCAGGCTCAACTGCTCGACAATGCTTTGTGCCAGATCGGACAGCACCGGTTTGGCAAACAGGGTTCTCAGCGGCAGCTCGACACCAAAAGCCAGCGACAGCCGGCTCAAGAGCCTTACGGCGAGCAGCGAATGGCCGCCGAGTTCGAAGAAGTTGTCGTGGCGTCCGACCCGCTCGAGACCGAGAAGCTCGGCCCAGATCCCGGCCAGCATCGTCTCGACCTCGCCGCGTGGCGCCTCATAGGCGGTGCGTGCATAGGCGTCGTCGCCTGGAACCGGCAGTGCCTTGCGGTCGAGCTTGCCGTTCGGTGTCAGCGGCAAGCTATCGATCCGCACGAAGGCCGAGGGCACCATGTAGTCCGGCAGCAGGCTACCCAGATAGGCGCGCAAGGAGGCAGCAAGCTGCGCGCCATCTTCCTCGTCCGATCCGGCCTCGGGCGCACAGACCACATAGGCGACGAGCCGCTTGTCGCCGGTGCGGTCCTGTTGCGCCACCACGACGGCCTCGCGCACGAAGGCGTGCTCGCAAAGCCGGGCGGCGATCTCGCCCGGCTCGATGCGGAAGCCGCGGATCTTCACCTGCTCGTCGTTGCGGCCGAGGAACTCCAGATTGCCGTCCGGCAGATAGCGGGCCAGATCGCCGGTGCGGTACATGCGGGCGCCGGCTTCGTCACTGAACGGATCGGCCAAAAACCGCTCGGCCGTCAGCTCCGGCCGGTTGAGGTAGCCGCGCGCAACGCCGGCCCCGCCAATGTAGAGCTCGCCCACCGCCCCGAACGGAACCGGTGCACCATGACCGTCCAGCAGATAGAGCCGCGTGTTGGCAATCGGGCGGCCGATCGTCTCAACGACAGCCTCTCCCCTCGCCATGCGCATCCAGGTCGAATAGGTTGTCGTCTCGGAAGGAGCGTACAGATTGCAGATCGTCTCTATCCAGGTGCTCTCGAAGACCCTCTCGATCAGATCCGCCTTCAACCGCTCGCCCGCCAAGTTGATGACGCTTGTCGAGGCTGGCACGGCCCGTTTGTCAAGCAGGGAAGCGATCGCCGAAGGGACTGTGTTGATCAAGGAGACATCCAGAGGCGCCTGTGCCAATGCCAGCGCATTGTCGACAAGATACAGCGTGCCTCCCTGCGAAAGCGGAACGAAGCACTCATAGACGGACAGGTCAAAGCTGATCGAGGTGGAACCCAGCATGCGGCTAGTCTCGGATTCCGCAAACACGCCGCTGTTCCAATGGAGCAGGTTCACGGTGCTTTGGTGCTCGACCATGACGCCCTTTGGCGTTCCGGTGGACCCGGAGGTATAGATGATGTAGGCGAGATGGCGTGAGGTGAGCCCGAGGGCGTGCGGCTCTGGGTCCATGGCCGGCAGTTCGGCCCAGGCCGGGGTGGCGGTATCGAGATCGACCAGCGTCAGACCGGCGATCGCCTCTGGGCCGAGGGCTGCGCGGCCGGCCGCATCGCAAAGCATAAGCCGTGGGTCTGCATCCTCAAGAACCTGGATCAGCCGCTGAGACGGATAGGCCGGGTCGAGCGGCACGTAGGCACCACCTGCCTTGAGGATCGCCAGCAGCCCCACCACCATGGCCGGGCTGCGCTGAAGGCAGATCGCCACCGGCTGGTCCGGCCTGACGCCAAGCGCGATCAGATGATGCGCCAGGCGGTTGGCCTGCGCGTTGAGTTCGCCATAACTCAGCTCTTCGTCTTCATGGACAAGGGCGATGGCATCGGGGGCGCGGCGGACCTGCGCCTCGAACAGCTCGTGGATGCACTTGTCCGACGGATAGTCCGCCACCGTCCGGTTCAACTCCTCCAGCAGATAGCTGCGCTCGTCAGCCGGCAGGATGTCGATGCGGCCGACCGGCTGGCTTGCATCGGCGACCATCGCCCGCAGCAGCGCCAAAAGATAACCACGCTGCCGCACGATCGTCGCTTCCTCGAACAGCGCGCTCGCATAACCCAGCGTTCCGGTGATAACCTCGCCATGCTCGCAAAGGCTCAGTTCGAGATCGAACTTGACCTGATCGAACCCCTCCCCCGCAGCCTCCACACTTAGCCCGGGCAGGTCGAAGGACCCGACCGCGTTGTTCTCCCAGGCCAGCATCACCTGGAACAGTGGCGTGTGATCAAGAGCCCGGGGTGGCTGGACGATCTCCACCACCTGCTCGAACGGAAGGTCTTGATGCTCCTGTGCCGCCAGCGTCGTGCGCCGCGTCCGGTCCAGAAGCGCCGACACGCTCGGCTCGCCCGACAGGTCCAGCCGCAGCGCCAGGGTGTTGACGAAGAAGCCGATCAAGTCTTCGGTCTCGCGCCGCCCGCGATTGGCGCTCGGCACACCGATGACAAGGTCGTCCTGCCCCGACAGACGCGACAGCACCGCAGCCCAGGCCGCCAGCACCGTCATGAACAAGGTCGTGCCATGCTGGTGGCTCAGCCGCTTCAGGTCGCGCGTCAGCTCCGCATCGATGACGACAGGAACATTGGCCCCGGCAAACGACTGCTCGGCCGGCCGTGGCCGATCCGTCGGCAGTGCCAGACGGGCCGGAGCGCCGGCCAGGGTCTCGCGCCAATAGTCCGCCTGGGTCTGCAGCCGTTCCCCCGAAAGCCACTGGCGTTGCCAGGCGGCATAATCGGGATACTGGATCACAAGCGGCGGCAAAGGATCGTCCTGCCCAGCGGCGAATGCCCGGTAAAGGCTGCTCAGCTCCCGCACCAGCACGCCCATCGACCAGCCGTCCGAGACGATGTGATGCTGGGTCAAAAGGAAGACGTGCTCCTCGTCGGCCATGTCGATCAGCCGGGCACGGATCAGCGGTCCGCGCGACAGATCGAAGGGCGTACGCGCTTCCTCCTGGCACAGATCCAAAAGCGCCGTCTCGGCATCCGCCCTGCCCTTGAGATCGTGCTCGATCACCGGCAGCCCCGCATCCGGCGGCAGGATCTCGACCCGGGGCTTGCCCTGTGGCGCGACAAAGACGCTGCGTAGCGCCTCATGGCGCGCAAACAGACGGTTAAGGCTGCGCTGCCAGGCGCTGCGGTCGAGCACACCCCGAAGTCGCAAGCCCAGCGGAATATGATAGTTGGTGCTGCCCTCGTCCAGCTGCGCCAGGAACCAGAGCCGCTGCTGCGCGAACGACAGCACAAGCGGCGCATCGCGCGATACGGCCACGATCGCCGGCAGATCTTGCGGACCGGCCAGGCTCAACTGCTCGACAATGCTTTGTGCCAGATCGGACAGCACCGGTTTGGCAAACAGGGTTCTCAGCGGCAGCTCGACACCAAAAGCCAGCGACAGCCGGCTCAAGAGCCTTACGGCGAGCAGCGAGTGTCCGCCGAGTTCGAAGAAGTTGTCGTGGCGTCCGACCCGCTCGAGACCGAGAAGCTCGGCCCAGATCCCGGCCAGCATCGTCTCGACCTCGCCGCGTGGCGCCTCATAGGCGGTGCGTGCATAGGCGTCGTCGCCTGGAACCGGCAGTGCCTTGCGGTCGAGCTTGCCGTTCGGTGTCAGCGGCAAGCTATCGATCCGCACGAAGGCCGAGGGCACCATGTAGTCCGGCAGCAGGCTACCCAGATAGGCGCGCAAGGAGGCAGCAAGCTGCGCGCCATCTTCCTCGTCCGATCCGGCCTCGGGCGCACAGACCACATAGGCGACGAGCCGCTTGTCGCCGGTGCGGTCCTGTTGCGCCACCACGACGGCCTCGCGCACGAAGGCGTGCTCGCAAAGCCGGGCGGCGATCTCGCCCGGCTCGATGCGGAAGCCGCGGATCTTCACCTGCTCGTCGTTGCGGCCGAGGAATTCCAGATTGCCGTCGGGCAGATAGCGGGCCAGATCGCCGGTGCGGTACATGCGGGCGCCGGCTTCGTCACTGAACGGATCGGCCAAAAACCGCTCGGCCGTCAGCTCCGGCCGGTTGAGGTAGCCGCGCGCAACGCCGGCCCCGCCAATGTAGAGCTCGCCCACCGCCCCGAACGGAACCGGTGCACCATGACCGTCCAGAAGGTAGATTCGAAGATCAGAAATCCGCTCGCCAATTGGGCTATGCGAACTGGAAAGGTCAGATCGATTCAAAAGCCGATAGGTTGCATGCACGGTCGTTTCCGTGATGCCGTACATGTTAATGAGCTGCGGAGTGCGATCCGAACATCCGCCATACCATGCTTTCAGAACTGATGGTTCCAAAGCCTCCCCGCCAAGGATAGCGTATCGAAGGTGGTTTTGAATTCTACTCTCACGTTCCGCTTGGATAAGAGTTTTAAAAGCCGAAGGGGTTTGGTTGAGAACGGTGACAGCGGCTTTGCAGATCAGCTGATAGAAATCTGGAGCGGAGCGAGCCGTATCGCTTGGGACTAGAACCAAGCGCCCGCCATAACGCAGAGCTCCCCATAATTCCCAAACGGAAAAGTCGAAGGAGAAAGAATGGAAAAGGCACCAGACGTCGTGTTCGGTGAAGTCATACAAGCCATGAGTCGCCTCGAACAGACGTGCCACCTGAGCATGCTCGACCATGACACCCTTGGGGGTTCCGGTGGACCCGGAGGTATAGATGATGTAGGCGAGATGGCGTGAGGTGAGCCCGAGGGCGTGCGGCTCCGGGTCCATGGCCGGCAGTTCGGCCCAGGCCGGGGTGGCGGTATCGAGATCGACCAGCGTCAGACCGGCGATCGCCTCTGGGCCGAGGGCTGCGCGGCCGGCCGCATCGCAAAGCATAAGCCGTGGGTCTGCATCCTCAAGAACCTGGATCAGCCGCTGAGACGGATAGGCCGGGTCGAGCGGCACGTAGGCACCACCTGCCTTGAGGATCGCCAGCAGCCCCACCACCATGGCCGGGCTGCGCTGAAGGCAGATCGCCACCGGCTGGTCCGGCCTGACGCCAAGCGCGATCAGATGATGCGCCAGGCGGTTGGCCTGCGCGTTGAGTTCGCCATAACTCAGCTCTTCGTCTTCATGGACAAGGGCGATGGCATCGGGGGCGCGGCGGACCTGCGCCTCGAACAGCTCGTGGATGCACTTGTCCGACGGATAGTCCGCCACCGTCCGGTTCAACTCCTCCAGCAGATAGCTGCGCTCGTCAGCCGGCAGGATGTCGATGCGGCCGACCGGCTGGCTTGCATCGGCGACCATCGCCCGCAGCAGCGCCAAAAGATAACCACGCTGCCGCACGATCGTCGCTTCCTCGAACAGCGCGCTCGCATAACCCAGCGTTCCGGTGATAACCTCGCCATGCTCGCAAAGGCTCAGTTCGAGATCGAACTTGACCTGATCGAACCCCTCCCCCGCAGCCTCCACACTTAGCCCGGGCAGGTCGAAGGACCCGACCGCGTTGTTCTCCCAGGCCAGCATCACCTGGAACAGTGGCGTGTGATCAAGAGCCCGGGGTGGCTGGACGATCTCCACCACCTGCTCGAACGGAAGGTCTTGATGCTCCTGTGCCGCCAGCGTCGTGCGCCGCGTCCGGTCCAGAAGCGCCGACACGCTCGGCTCGCCCGACAGGTCCAGCCGCAGCGCCAGGGTGTTGACGAAGAAGCCGATCAAGTCTTCGGTCTCGCGCCGCCCGCGATTGGCGCTCGGCACACCGATGACAAGGTCGTCCTGCCCCGACAGACGCGACAGCACCGCAGCCCAGGCCGCCAGCACCGTCATGAACAAGGTCGTGCCATGCTGGTGGCTCAGCCGCTTCAGGTCGCGCGTCAGCTCCGCATCGATGACGACAGGAACATTGGCCCCGGCAAACGACTGCTCGGCCGGCCGTGGCCGATCCGTCGGCAGTGCCAGACGGGCCGGAGCGCCGGCCAGGGTCTCGCGCCAATAGTCCGCCTGGGTCTGCAGCCGTTCCCCCGAAAGCCACTGGCGTTGCCAGGCGGCATAATCGGGATACTGGATCATAAGCGGCGGCAAAGGATCGTCCTGCCCAGCGGCGAATGCCCGGTAAAGGCTGCTCAGCTCCCGCACCAGCACGCCCATCGACCAGCCGTCCGAGACGATGTGATGCTGGGTCAAAAGGAAGACGTGCTCCTCGTCGGCCATGTCGATCAGCCGGGCACGGATCAGCGGTCCGCGCGACAGATCGAAGGGCGTACGCGCTTCCTCCTGGCACAGATCCAAAAGCGCCGTCTCGGCATCCGCCCTGCCCTTGAGATCGTGCTCGATCACCGGCAGCCCCGCATCCGGCGGCAGGATCTCGACCCGGGGCTTGCCCTGTGGCGCGACAAAGACGCTGCGTAGCGCCTCATGGCGCGCAAACAGACGGTTAAGGCTGCGCTGCCAGGCGCTGCGGTCGAGCACACCCCGAAGTCGCAAGCCCAGCGGAATATGATAGTTGGTGCTGCCCTCGTCCAGCTGCGCCAGGAACCAGAGCCGCTGCTGCGCGAACGACAGCACAAGCGGCGCATCGCGCGATACGGCCACGATCGCCGGCAGATCTTGCGGACCGGCCAGGCTCAACTGCTCGACAATGCTTTGTGCCAGATCGGACAGCACCGGTTTGGCAAACAGGGTTCTCAGCGGCAGCTCGACACCAAAAGCCAGCGACAGCCGGCTCAAGAGCCTTACGGCGAGCAGCGAGTGTCCGCCGAGTTCGAAGAAGTGGTCATGGCGTCCGACCCGCTCGAGACCGAGAAGCTCGGCCCAGATCCCGGCCAGCATCGTCTCGACCTCGCCGCGTGGCGCCTCATAGGCGGTGCGTGCATAGGCGTCGTCGCCTGGAACCGGCAGTGCCTTGCGGTCGAGCTTGCCGTTCGGTGTCAGCGGCAAGCTATCGATCCGCACGAAGGCCGAGGGCACCATGTAGTCCGGCAGCAGGCTACCCAGATAGGCGCGCAGGGAGGCAGCAAGCTGCGCACCATCTTCCTCGTACGATCCGGCCTCGGGCGCACAGACCACATAGGCGACGAGCCGCTTGTCGCCGGCGCGGTCCTGTTGCGCCACCACGACGGCCTCGCGCACGAAGGCGTGCTCGCAAAGCCGGGCGGCGATCTCGCCCGGCTCGATGCGGAAGCCGCGGATCTTCACCTGCTCGTCGTTGCGGCCGAGGAACTCCAGATTGCCGTCCGGCAGATAGCGGGCCAGATCGCCGGTGCGGTACATGCGGGCGCCGGCTTCGTCACTGAACGGATCGGCCAAAAACCGCTCGGCCGTCAGCTCCGGCCGGTTGAGGTAGCCGCGCGCAACGCCGGCCCCGCCAATGTAGAGCTCGCCCACCGCCCCGAACGGAACCGGTGCACCATGACCGTCCAGCAGATAGAGCCGCGTGTTGGCAATCGGGCGGCCGATCGTCTCAACGACAGCCTCTCCCCTCGCCATGCGCATCCAGGTCGAATAGGTTGTCGTCTCGGAAGGAGCGTACAGATTGCAGATCGTCTCTATCCAGGTGCTCTCGAAGACCCTCTCGATCAGATCCGCCTTCAACCGCTCGCCCGCCAAGTTGATGACGCTTGTCGAGGCTGGCACGGCCCGTTTGTCAAGCAGGGAAGCGATCGCCGAAGGGACTGTGTTGATCAAGGAGACATCCAGAGGCGCCTGTGCCAATGCCAGCGCATTGTCGACAAGATACAGCGTGCCTCCCTGCGAAAGCGGAACGAAGCACTCATAGACGGACAGGTCAAAGCTGATCGAGGTGGAACCCAGCATGCGGCTAGTCTCGGATTCCGCAAACACGCCGCTGTTCCAATGGAGCAGGTTCACGGTGCTTTGGTGCTCGACCATGACGCCCTTTGGCGTTCCGGTGGACCCGGAGGTATAGATGATGTAGGCGAGATGGCGTGAGGTGAGCCCGAGGGCGTGCGGCTCTGGGTCCATGGCCGGCAGTTCGGCCCAGGCCGGGGTGGCGGTATCGAGATCGACCAGCGTCAGACCGGCGATCGCCTCTGGGCCGAGGGCTTGGCGGCCGGCCGCATCGCAAAGCATAAGCCGTGGGTCTGCATCCTCAAGAACCTGGATCAGCCGCTGAGACGGATAGGCCGGGTCGAGCGGCACGTAGGCGCCGCCTGCCTTGAGGATCGCCAGCAGCCCCACCACCATGGCCGGGCTGCGCTGAAGGCAGATCGCCACCGGCTGGTCCGGCCTGACGCCAAGCGCGATCAGATGATGCGCCAGGCGGTTGGCCCGGGCATTGAGTTCGCCATAGCTCAGGTGCTCGTCCTCATGGACCACCGCCACCGCGTCCGGCGTCTTGGCTGCCTGCTGCTCGAACAGCTCGTGGATGCATCTGTCCGCAGGATAAGGCGCCTGCGTCCGGTTCAGATCCTCCAGCAGATAGGTCCGCTCCTCGGCCGGCAGGATGTCGAGATCGCACACCGGCATATCGGGGGCATGCTCCAGTGCTTCGGCCAGTTGCTCGAGCACGTGCTGCATATAACCGCAGACCCGCTCCGCAGAGATGGGCTCGGCCACTTCCGCCGTCAGGCCGAGCGCCTCGCCAAAATCCTCCACCGACAGGGTCAGCGGATAGTTGGTGCGTTCCTCGCTGCCCAGCCATTCCATGCCGGAGAGGATATCGTCCGTGCCCCCTGGCGCTGGCATGTTGTTGTGACGATAGTTCAACAGGGCGCTGAACAGCGGTGCCGGTGCTGCAATTCCGCTGCAGCGTTGCGCCAGTGCCAGCGAGGCATGCTCGTGCGCCAGCAGCTCGGAAAGCCGGCCATGGGTAATGCGAACACTCTCCTCGACCCCGGTCCCGTCGAGATCGAGCCGCACAGGCAGGGTGTTCATGAACAGGCCCATGGCACGGTCTGCACCGGTACCGGCATGCATGCGGCCGAACAGCACCGTGCCGAACACCACCTGCTCTTGGCCACTGCTCAGCGCCAGCGCCTGCCCCCAGGCCAGATGGCACAGGCTCGCCAGGCTCACCCCCAGCCGCCGCGCCTGGCCGCGTAGCCGATCGTTGAGCGCCTGCGGCAGCATCCGCCGCGCTTCGCCAGATCTGCTGCCATCGCCATGGACCTCGCTCAGTCCGAACGGCAGGGTCGGCTCGTCAATGTCGGCCAGCATCCCCCGGAAGAACTCTTCATGCGCCTTGGCATCAATTCCCAGCCGCGCCTGCGCCACCAGATTGCGGAACGGCTGCGGCGCCGGCAGTTCGTGCGCGCGGCCCTGCAGCACGGCCTCGACCTCGGCATGCATCACTTCCAGCGTCGTGTGGTCGCCGATCAGATGATGCTGCAGCTCCAAAAGCAGCCAGCGCCCGCCGCCACCCGGCTCGGGCGCGATCACGAACCGCATCAAGGGTGCCCGGGCCAAATCGATGCGATACTGACGCGGATCGAACCGGTGCCTGAGCTCAGCGGCGCCGGAACCATCACAGCCATCCAGCTCGACCTCGTCTACCTCGAGCGGCGCCTTGCGCCACACCACTTGCGCCGGGCTCGACAGGCCCTCCCAGACAAAGGCCGTGCGCAGGATGTCGTGACGGTCGACCACCTTTTGGAGCGCGCCGAGATAGCGCTCCAGCAGGTCACGGTCGGCAAAGGCCATCTGCGATACCAGCAGATAGGGATCACCGCGGCTGGCCAGAAGATGATGGAACAGGATGCCGTCCTGCAACGGCGACAGGGCATAGATATCCTGGATGTTGCCGACGCCGCCGGGCACCGTTTCCACGATCCGGTCGATCTCCTGTTGGGTAAGATCGATCAGCGGCAGCATCTCTGGCGTGATTGCCGTACTGTGCTCGCCGATCAGGTTGGCCGGGACCGTCACCTCGTGATGGCTGCCGAGGCTGGCGGCCAGATCGGACAGCACCGGTTTGGCAAACAGGGTGCGAACCTCCACGCCGAGCGACAGCCGCCGCAGCCGCTCCATCAGCTGCACGGCGAGCAGCGAGTGTCCGCCGAGTTCGAAGAAGTTGTCATGGCGTCCGACCCGCTCGAGACCGAGAAGCTCGGCCCAGATCCCGGCCAGCATCGTCTCGACCTCGCCGCGTGGCGCCTCATAGGCGGTGCGTGCATAGGCGTCGTCGCCTGGAACCGGCAGTGCCTTGCGGTCGAGCTTGCCGTTCGGTGTCAGCGGCAAGCTATCGATCCGCACGAAGGCCGAGGGCACCATGTAGTCCGGCAGCAGGCTACCCAGATAGGCGCGCAGGGAGGCAGCAAGCTGCGCACCATCTTCCTCGTACGATCCGGCCTCGGGCGCACAGACCACATAGGCGACGAGCCGCTTGTCGCCGGCGCGGTCCTGTTGCGCCACCACGACGGCCTCGCGCACGAAGGCGTGCTCGCAAAGCCGGGCGGCGATCTCGCCCGGCTCGATGCGGAAGCCGCGGATCTTCACCTGCTCGTCGTTGCGGCCGAGGAACTCCAGATTGCCGTCCGGCAGGTAGCGGGCCAGATCGCCGGTGCGGTACAGCCGATCGCCTTCGACAAAGGGACTGGCGATGAACCGCTCGGCCGTCAGCTCCGGCCGGTTGAGGTAGCCGCGCGCAACGCCGGCCCCGCCAATGTAGAGCTCGCCCACCGCCCCGAACGGAACCGGCGCACCATGACCGTCCAGCAGATAGAGCCGCGTGTTGGCGATCGGACGGCCGATCGGGACATTTGCCGAGATGGCGGGCTCGCTCGGAATGTCATAGAAGATGCAGCCCACAACTGCCTCGGTCGGGCCATATTCGTTCACCATCCTGGCTGCCGGCTGGGTCCTGCGCCACAATTCTACCGTTGAGGACGACAGCGCTTCACCGCCGATGATAAACGTGCCGACCTCGCTCGACATCTTCCCCGCCAGCAACTGCCGGCCGAGCGCATCCAGGTGGCTCGGGGTGATATTGACCAGCCCGCACGGCGCGCCGATCCTTGTTTTGAGTTCTTCGACTTCATCTCCGTCGTTTACAAGGCGCGCATGGCCTCCACGGAGCAAGGGTGCAAACAGGCTGTTAACCGTTGCATCGAAGGCGAGTGATGAGGAGACCACGGAAGAGGATCTGGGATCATAAACGTCGCAGGCCCAGGACAGATAATTGCCCATCCCGCGGTGCTCGACCATGACGCCCTTTGGCGTTCCGGTGGACCCGGAGGTATAGATGATGTAGGCGAGATGGCGTGAGGTGAGCCCGAGGGCGTGCGGCTCTGGGTCCATGGCCGGCAGTTCGGCCCAGGCCGGGGTGGCGGTATCGAGATCGACCATCGCCAGACCGGCGATCGCCTCTGGGCCGAGGGCTTGGCGGCCGGCGGCATCGCAAAGCATAAGCCGCGGTGCTGCATCCTCAAGCACCTGCCCCAACCGGGCGCTCGGATAGGCCGGATCGAGCGGCACGTAGGCGCCGCCTGCCTTGAGGATCGCCAGCAGCCCCACCACCATGGCCGGGCTGCGCTGAAGGCAGATCGCCACCGGCTGGTCCGGCCTGACGCCAAGCGCGATCAGATGATGCGCCAGGCGGTTGGCCCGGGCATTGAGTTCGCCATAGCTCAGGTGCTCGTCCTCATGGACCACCGCCACCGCGTCCGGCGTCTTGGCTGCCTGCTGCTCGAACAGCTCGTGGATGCATCTGTCCGCAGGATAAGGCGCCTGCGTCCGGTTCAGATCCTCCAGCAGATAGGTCCGCTCCTCGGCCGGCAGGATGTCGATGCGGCCGACCGGCTGGCCCGCATCGGCAACCATCGCCCGCAGCAGCGCCAAAAGATAACCACACTGCCGCGCGATCGTCGCTTCATCGAACAGCGCGCTCGCATAACGCAGCGTTCCGGCGATGACCTCATCACGCTCGCAAAGGTTCAGTTCGAGATCGAACTTGACCTGATCGAACCCCTCCCCGGCAGGCTCGACGCTCAGCCCGGGAAGATCGAATGACCCACCGGCATCGTTCTCCCAGGCCAGCATCACCTGGAACAGCGGCGTGTGATCGAGAGCCCGCGGTGGCTTGACGATCTCCACCACCTGCTCGAACGGCAGGTCCTGATGCTCCTGTGCCGCCAGCGTCGTGCGCCGCGTCCGGTCCAGAAGCGCCGACACGCTCGGCTCGCCCGACAGGTCCAGCCGCAGCGCCAGGGTGTTGACGAAGAAGCCGATCAAGTCTTCGGTCTCGCGCCGCCCGCGATTGGCGCTCGGCACACCGATGACAAGGTCGTCCTGCCCCGACAGACGCGACAGCACCGCAGCCCAGGCCGCCAGCACCGTCATGAACAAGGTCGTGCCATGCTGGTGGCTCAGCCGCTTCAGGTCGCGCGTCAGCTCCGCATCGATGACGACAGGAACATTGGCCCCGGCAAACGACTGCTCGGCCGGCCGTGGCCGATCCGTCGGCAGTGCCAGACGGGCCGGAGCGCCGGCCAGGGTCTCGCGCCAATAGTCCGCCTGGGTCTGCAGCCGTTCCCCCGAAAGCCACTGGCGTTGCCAGGCGGCATAATCGGGATACTGGATCACAAGCGGCGGCAAAGGATCGTCCTGCCCAGCGGCGAATGCCCGGTAAAGGCTGCTCAGCTCCCGCACCAGCACGCCCATCGACCAGCCGTCCGAGACGATGTGATGCTGGGTCAAAAGGAAGACGTGCTCCTCGTCGGCCATGTCGATCAGCCGGGCACGGATCAGCGGTCCGCGCGACAGATCGAAGGGCGTACGCGCTTCCTCCTGGCACAGATCCAAAAGCGCCGTCTCGGCATCCGCCCTGCCCTTGAGATCGTGCTCGATCACCGGCAGCCCCGCATCCGGCGGCAGGATCTCGACCCGGGGCTTGCCCTGTGGCGCGACAAAGACGCTGCGTAGCGCCTCATGGCGCGCAAACAGACGGTTAAGGCTGCGCTGCCAGGCGCTGCGGTCGAGCACACCCCGAAGTCGCAAGCCCAGCGGAATATGATAGTTGGTGCTGCCCTCGTCCAGCTGCGCCAGGAACCAGAGCCGTTGCTGCGCAAACGACAGCACAAGCGGCGCGTTCCGGCTGACCGGTGATATTGCTGTGGCTGCTTCGGTCCGGTTTGCTGCTTTCTCTTTTGCAACTAGGAAAAGCCGGGCCAAGCTTTCGTCGTCCAGGTTTTCTAAGCCGGTCCTAACTAAATTTGTCATCATCTAGCTCCTAGAGAGACCAGCTTTTCAAGCTCGTCACCATCGAATTCTTGTTCAATCAAGGTGATAGAGATTTCACGGGCAAAGTGCGCGAGCACCGGTTCGGCAAACAGGGTTCTCAGCGGCAGCTCGACACCAAAAGCCAGCGACAGCCGGCTCAAGAGCCTTACGGCGAGCAGCGAATGGCCGCCGAGTTCGAAGAAGTTGTCGTGGCGTCCGACCCGCTCGAGACCGAGAAGCTCGGCCCAGATCCCGGCCAGCATCGTCTCGACCTCGCCGCGTGGCGCCTCATAGGCGGTGCGTGCATAGGCGTCGTCGCCTGGAACCGGCAGTGCCTTGCGGTCGAGCTTGCCGTTCGGTGTCAGCGGCAAGCTATCGATCCGCACGAAGGCCGAGGGCACCATGTAGTCCGGCAGCAGGCTACCCAGATAGGCGCGCAGGGAGGCAGCAAGCTGCGCACCATCTTCCTCGTACGATCCGGCCTCGGGCGCACAGACCACATAGGCGACGAGCCGCTTGTCGCCGGCGCGGTCCTGTTGCGCCACCACGACGGCCTCGCGCACGAAGGCGTGCTCGCAAAGCCGGGCGGCGATCTCGCCCGGCTCGATGCGGAAGCCGCGGATCTTCACCTGCTCGTCGTTGCGGCCGAGGAACTCCAGATTGCCGTCCGGCAGATAGCGGGCCAGATCGCCGGTGCGGTACATGCGGGCGCCGGCTTCGTCACTGAACGGATCGGCCAAAAACCGCTCGGCCGTCAGCTCCGGCCGGTTGAGGTAGCCGCGCGCAACGCCGGCCCCGCCAATGTAGAGCTCGCCCACCGCCCCGAACGGAACCGGTGCACCATGACCGTCCAGCAGATAGAGCCGCGTGTTGGCAATCGGGCGGCCGATCGTCTCAACGACAGCCTCTCCCCTCGCCATGCGCATCCAGGTCGAATAGGTTGTCGTCTCGGAAGGAGCGTACAGATTGCAGATCGTCTCTATCCAGGTGCTCTCGAAGACCCTCTCGATCAGATCCGCCTTCAACCGCTCGCCCGCCAAGTTGATGACGCTTGTCGAGGCTGGCACGGCCCGTTTGTCAAGCAGGGAAGCGATCGCCGAAGGGACTGTGTTGATCAAGGAGACATCCAGAGGCGCCTGTGCCAATGCCAGCGCATTGTCGACAAGATACAGCGTGCCTCCCTGCGAAAGCGGAACGAAGCACTCATAGACGGACAGGTCAAAGCTGATCGAGGTGGAACCCAGCATGCGGCTAGTCTCGGATTCCGCAAACACGCCGCTGTTCCAATGGAGCAGGTTCACGGTGCTTTGGTGCTCGACCATGACGCCCTTTGGCGTTCCGGTGGACCCGGAGGTATAGATGATGTAGGCGAGATGGCGTGAGGTGAGCCCGAGGGCGTGCGGCTCTGGGTCCATGGCCGGCAGTTCGGCCCAGGCCGGGGTGGCGGTATCGAGATCGACCAGCGTCAGACCGGCGATCGCCTCTGGGCCGAGGGCTGCGCGGCCGGCCGCATCGCAAAGCATAAGCCGTGGGTCTGCATCCTCAAGAACCTGGATCAGCCGCTGAGACGGATAGGCCGGGTCGAGCGGCACGTAGGCACCACCTGCCTTGAGGATCGCCAGCAGCCCCACCACCATGGCCGGGCTGCGCTGAAGGCAGATCGCCACCGGCTGGTCCGGCCTGACGCCAAGCGCGATCAGATGATGCGCCAGGCGGTTGGCCCGGGCATTGAGTTCGCCATAGCTCAGGTGCTCGTCCTCATGGACCACCGCCACCGCGTCCGGCGTCTTGGCTGCCTGCTGCTCGAACAGCTCGTGGATGCATCTGTCCGCAGGATAAGGCGCCTGCGTCCGGTTCAGATCCTCCAGCAGATAGGTCCGCTCCTCGGCCGGCAGGATGTCGAGATCGCACACCGGCATATCGGGGGCATGCTCCAGTGCTTCGGCCAGTTGCTCGAGCACGTGCTGCATATAACCGCAGACCCGCTCCGCAGAGATGGGCTCGGCCACTTCCGCCGTCAGGCCGAGCGCCTCGCCAAAATCCTCCACCGACAGGGTCAGCGGATAGTTGGTGCGTTCCTCGCTGCCCAGCCATTCCATGCCGGAGAGGATATCGTCCGTGCCCCCTGGCGCTGGCATGTTGTTGTGACGATAGTTCAACAGGGCGCTGAACAGCGGTGCCGGTGCTGCAATTCCGCTGCAGCGTTGCGCCAGTGCCAGCGAGGCATGCTCGTGCGCCAGCAGCTCGGAAAGCCGGCCATGGGTAATGCGAACACTCTCCTCGACCCCGGTCCCGTCGAGATCGAGCCGCACAGGCAGGGTGTTCATGAACAGGCCCATGGCACGGTCTGCACCGGTACCGGCATGCATGCGGCCGAACAGCACCGTGCCGAACACCACCTGCTCTTGGCCACTGCTCAGCGCCAGCGCCTGCCCCCAGGCCAGATGGCACAGGCTCGCCAGGCTCACCCCCAGCCGCCGCGCCTGGCCGCGTAGCCGATCGTTGAGCGCCTGCGGCAGCATCCGCCGCGCTTCGCCAGATCTGCTGCCATCGCCATGGACCTCGCTCAGTCCGAACGGCAGGGTCGGCTCGTCAATGTCGGCCAGCATCCCCCGGAAGAACTCTTCATGCGCCTTGGCATCAATTCCCAGCCGCGCCTGCGCCACCAGATTGCGGAACGGCTGCGGCGCCGGCAGTTCGTGCGCGCGGCCCTGCAGCACGGCCTCGACCTCGGCATGCATCACTTCCAGCGTCGTGTGGTCGCCGATCAGATGATGCCGCAGCTCCAAAAGCAGCCAGCGCCCGCCGCCACCCGGCTCGGGCGCGATCACGAACCGCATCAAGGGTGCCCGGGCCAAATCGATGCGATACTGACGCGGATCGAACCGGTGCCTGAGCTCAGCGGCGCCGGAACCATCACAGCCATCCAGCTCGACCTCGTCTACCTCGAGCGGCGCCTTGCGCCACACCACTTGCGCCGGGCTCGACAGGCCCTCCCAGACAAAGGCCGTGCGCAGGATGTCGTGACGGTCGACCACCTTTTGGAGCGCGCCGAGATAGCGCTCCAGCAGGTCACGGTCGGCAAAGGCCATCTGCGATACCAGCAGATAGGGATCACCGCGGCTGGCCAGAAGATGATGGAACAGGATGCCGTCCTGCAACGGCGACAGGGCATAGATATCCTGGATGTTGCCGACGCCGCCGGGCACCGTTTCCACGATCCGGTCGATCTCCTGTTGGGTAAGATCGATCAGCGGCAGCATCTCTGGCGTGATTGCCGTACTGTGCTCGCCGATCAGGTTGGCCGGGACCGTCACCTCGTGATGGCTGCCGAGGCTGGCGGCCAGATCGGACAGCACCGGTTTGGCAAACAGGGTGCGCACCTCGATGCCGAGCGACAGCCGCCGCAGACGCTCTATCAACTGCACGGCGAGCAGCGAGTGTCCGCCGAGTTCGAAGAAGTGGTCGTGGCGTCCGACCTTCTCGACGCCGAGCAGCTCGGCCCAGATCTGGGCCAGGCTGGTCTCGAGCTCGCCTTGCGGCGCCTCATAGGCGGTGCGCGCATAGGCGTCGTCGTCGGGAACCGGCAGCGCCTTGCGGTCGAGCTTGCCGTTTGGCGTCAGCGGCAGGGTATCGATCCGCACGAAGGCGGCCGGCACCATGTAGTCGGGCAGTCGGGCACTGAGATGCGTGCGCAGGGCGCCGGCAAGCGCACTTGCGTCCTCGTCGTCCAACCCTGCCCCAGGTGCACACACCACATAGGCGACGAGCCGCCGGTCGCCGGCGCGGTCCTCTTGCGCCACCACCACCGCATCGCCGACGAGCTCATGCTCGCAAAGCCGTGCGGCGATCTCGCCCGGCTCGATGCGGAAGCCGCGGATCTTCACCTGCTCGTCGTTGCGGCCGAGGAATTCCAGATTGCCGTCGGGCAGATAGCGGGCCAGATCGCCGGTGCGGTACAGGCGGGCGCCGGGCTCGTTGCAGAACGGATCGGCCAAAAACCGCTCGGCCGTCAGCTCCGGCCGGTTGAGATAGCCGCGCGCAACGCCGGCCCCGCCGATATAGAGCTCACCCACCGCCCCAAACGGAACGGGCGCGCCATCGCCGTCCAGCAGATAGAGCCGCGTGTTGGCGATCGGTCGGCCAATGGGAATTGAGCGTAGTCCACCGACCTCAGTGACTATCTCGAACGTGCTACATCCAACTGTGGCTTCGGTGGGACCAAAATGATTGATCAGACGTACGTTGGGAAAGCGCTGTTGCCAAAAGTGTATATCTGCAGGAACCAAGGCTTCGCCGCCGACCATCAGTGCCTTTGTCGGTGCGGGTCCGTCGTAATCTTCAAGAAGCTTGTTCAACACACTCAAGTGCGTCGGTGTTAGCTTGATCAAATCATAGGTCTTAGCTTCCCTTAAGCGAGTAACGGAATCTAGCTGACCAGAAGGTTTGAACAAATGTAATCGCGCACCTGCCAAAAGAGGTCCGAACAAAGTGGTAATAATTCCGTCAAAGCTCAGCGAATGTAGTAAAGGTGAGCCATTCGAATCTTGCTTATAATATGTAAGAAGTGACCATTGCAGATAATTCGCCACGCTCTGATGCTCGACCATGACGCCTTTTGGTGTTCCGGTGGAGCCGGAGGTATAGATGACGTAGGCGAGATGGCGGGCGGTGAGGCCAAGGGCGTGCGGCTCTGGGTCTGTGGCCGGCAGTTCGGCCCAGGCCGGTGTTGCGGTCTGCAGATCGACCAGCGTCAGACCGGCGATCGCCTCTGGGCCGAGGGCTTGGCGGCCGGCGGCATCGCAAAGCATAAGCCGTGGGTCTGCATCCTCAAGCACCTGGATCAGCCGCTGAGACGGATAGGCCGGGTCGAGCGGCACGTAGGCGCCGCCTGCCTTGAGGATCGCCAGCAGCCCCACCACCATGGCCGGGCTGCGCTGAAGGCAGATCGCCACCGGCTGGTCCGGCTTGACCCCAAGGGCGATCAGATGATGCGCCAGGCGGTTGGCCTGCGCATTGAGTTCGCCATAACTCAGCTCTTCGTCTTCATGGACAAGGGCGATGGCATCGGGGGCGCGGCGGACCTGCTGCTCGAACAGCTCGTGGATGCATCTGTCCGCAGGATAAGGCGCCTGCGTCCGGTTCAGCTCCTCCAAAAGGTAGGTCCGCTCGTCGGCCGGCAGGATGTCGATGCGACCGACCGGCTGGCCCGCATCGGCTAACGCTGCATGCAATAGATTTTCGAGGTGCTGCGTGATGCGGTCGATCTGCTTCGGCGCCAATCGGCTAGCATCAAAGTGCCATCGAAAGCTCCCGTCCGTCGAGCAAACAACCATTGTAAGAGCAGCGCCAGCCGGGATGCTCCCGGAATGCAAATCACTGGCGCCGACGCTATTATATGTGGTTACCGTGATACCAATCGACCACGGTTGGGATGATTGAAGTCCTTCAATACTCTGTAACTTGGGGTCGCGCCAGATGAGGTCTCGCACAAAGCTGTCGTTCTCCTTCAAGAGAAGGCATTCGCCAGCAACAGCCTTGCGCACTTCGTTGAAATTGCAGTTAAGGTCAATGGACACTTCCATTGGGACCACCGAGGCGAGGAGCGCTTCTTCTGCAATCAACCCTATCCTCGAGGCATTCGAGGTTGTGGCCCATCCCAGCTGGAGTTCTGATTCGCCTGTGACACGGGCAAGATAGATCAGCCACGCGCTGATTAGACATTCTGTCCGATATATTGACGACAACTTGGTCAAGGCGCTTGGAACCAGTGCTCCACTCAAATGCCAAGTAGACGAAACTGCAGACGCGGAAGATGTTGAAAATGGAAGCTGCAACAACTTGAATCGTTGCAGCCGTTGTCGCCAGAATTCCTCTTGTGGGGCTAGCGTTTCAAATGCTCTAGTTATGCTCTTTGCCTGATCGTCGCCGATAATTGGAAGGCGAGCGCCCACATCGAGATTGAACTGCCTGGCAAGTGCTACTGTATCGATGAGCTGATCATCAGAACTGCCGAACCAAATATCAATATTGTCGGTTGCTGTCGCCACGCGCCAGTGCTCGTGATGGATCTCAAGCAACGAACCCGATGGAAGTCCAGAGCGCGGCGTCGACACCTCTAGCCGCCGGACTTCGACAGCGTCATTAGCTATAAGCACCTTGGACGAGCACAACGGGTTGAAATAATACGGCCCAAAGTCTAAGCTACGCACCAACGCTGCCAAAGCTTGTGCGGATTGATCCCATTTTATGCACCCCGCAGCCTCAGGCCGTCGGCACTTTGGAAAGTAACTTCTATTTTGAAGTTTTTGTGGCTGGGCTTTGAGCCCCCCATCGATCAAGCCTTCAAGGAGTTCGGCAAACCCTGCTATAGCGGCTTCATAACATTTAAGATTCAGCGTTAATGCTGTGTCGGTTGACGCAATGAACACCGGCCGCTGAATAAGAACTTCACCGGTATCAATTCCAGCATCAATGCGATGCCAAACAATGGCATGTTCAGACTCTTGGGCAAGAAGGGCCCACGATGTCGCGTTAGTTCCTGCATATTTTGGCAGAGGGCCGTCATGATAATTGAAAGCGCCTTGTCGGGCTTGAGCAAACACATTTTTTGGCAAAATGAATGGGTTGGCAACGGAAAATATTGAATCTACACGTTCTGCATGTACGAATGCCGATAACTCCTCCATGCTTTCCAAGCATGGTATACCACTATGGGCAACCCAACCGCGAAATATCCGGTCAGCACACAGCGCTGCTCGGATTGAATAACCCATTTCGATTGCGATCTGGGCACATCGAATCGCCAGCGTACCACTGCCGATGAAGATGCTTGAGAGTTCCGAGGACACTCCAGAAAGTTGCGCATGCCAGGGCTCTAAACTGCGATCGTGGATCCTGTCCTGACGAAACCGATTGGCCATTATGATTCCTCATCTTAACCATCTGATAGTTTCTTGGCGTGTTAAGCCGTCGAGGGCGAGAGCGTGTTCGAGGCATGTAATGCCTGATCAGATCTGCCGGCGTCCGGGCGGATTCCCCTCATGTCGACAAAGCGCCCGCCGCTATTTTCTGTGCGCGCCGAACTACGTCGGCGCGACCTCTCGGTCGAGCCACAGAAAAAAGTTAATCCTGACTCTCCAAATTAGCCGTTCCGGTTGAGTCAAAATTTTAGACTAACCACGACTTCCACTCTGGGTATGCCTGCGAGTTAGCAGCTCGCCGGAATCCGCGTTTCCCACAGCTTTGCGGGCTACCGGGTTGGACGCCTGTAAGTAGAGCCCAATGCCCCAAGACAGTACACTTTGCCAGATCGATGAACCAATTTATTGTTTAAATCAGGTAGATCTGTCCGGTGAATGCGCTTCGCGCGCTGTGCCTCAGTATCTACGCATAGGGAGGCTGTCGCTCAGGCGACGTGGTGGTTCCGGGTCTTTTCGGCCTCGCCAGCCCTTTCAGAGCCTATGGCAGCAGTTTGTATAGGGGGAACTGGAAGGCCGGCGATGCGGGCAATGACGTCGGCGACCTAAGCTTTCCGGTCGATTTTGTCGAGGACAGGTCATGATGAAGATGAGCATTATTGTGGCACGGCCGCCGTGGCTAGCCTTCTCATAGCACGCGGAAAGGGAGTGTTGGCGCAAGAGATCCAGCTCATTCTCGTTGCTACGTCACTCTGCCAGTTGACAGCAGGTCACCGCCGCTTGGGCCCATGCCCCCTCAGCAGCTTTCCCTTATGCCACTTTTCAGAATTGTGAGAGCATGTCCAAAAAAAATCTAACTCAGGTTTTACGAAATGCGCCAAGCGGTGATCGTAAGGCGGGTTTCGTTGTCCGCGGCTAATCGAAGTCCAACCTACCGGTTGCGGACTGACGTTTTTCCGGCATCATTAAGACATGAGATAAGATCTGTCGTGAGGTCCGATGTTCGCAAGTGAAAGGACGATCGTAGATTGAGAGTGCCAGTGGCGACGGCGTTAGCGTCGTTATTCTCATTCGACCCAATGCAGAGCTAGGGAAGGCGACCATCACGGGGATGCAGAAGCGAAAAAGAAGGCCAAAGCGACACCCTATTTGGGAAGTTGACGGCACAATTACCGACCGGCCTGACCGAAACTATGCGGCGCAGCTTCATTTCTGCAAGAAGGTCTCTCCGCGGGAATTTTTGTCAGTCAGGTCAATGAATTCAGTTTTGCTCGACTATTCTCAGCCGATGGTGTCCAAGCTTCGGTCATCAGGTGCATTTCCTCTCAATTTGCGCGGCCGGCCACGGTGACTTCGCTTCTATATGTAACGCGGCTGCACAGTACCTATCGGCTGGAACGTTGACTATAGCTCGAGTGTTGCAACGAACGATCCATTCTCAGCCAAGCGGAGGGGTCTATGAAAGAGGTCCGGCCACCGATCATACCTATCGTGCGTTCGCTTCTGATCGACTATTGGCGAGATGCTCGCGGAACCACGATAATTGTGATCCTCGTAACTTTGATCGGTGCCAGTGCTTCGATCGCTACGCCATATCTCTTTTCATATGCGGTGGACGAACTCTCAAGGGCAACGGACGCAGGTGTCGCTCTGGAAACCCTTCTGCTTTATGCTGTCGTCTTCGGTGTGGCGGCTGCGTTCAGCCAAGCTTCTCGCTTTCTTATATTTATGTGCGCTGAGCGGTTGTGCTTCGTTGCCAACTTAGCGTTCTTCGTCCGCCTACTTCGCAAGACCCACACATTCTTTCTAAATCACAGTGCCACCGAGATCGGCGCGGCTCGGCAACAGGGCGAGCAGACACTCAACATTATAACGGAGCTCATTGTCGGCGGTCTTCTGCCTGGGTTCGTGCAGATCACCTTGAGTGCCGCGCTTCTCGCCCATTTGGTAAGCTGGGAGATCGCCCTTATCGTCCTCGCCTACGGTGTCATCGTGATCGTCTTAGACTATGTGAGGGTAGGACGCGTAAATCTCTTTCTAGATGCGGCGACAGAGCGTAGCCAAGAGAACGCAAGTCTCGTCGGCAATGCTGTCACCATTATCGACACCCTGCGCCAGACGCGGGGGGAATCGTGGATGACGGCGAGATTCGCGAAGGGTGCCGCGGACGCCTACATCAACTGGCGACGATACGCATTGGTTAGTAGCGGCTTTTCTATAATCCTCGGGATGGTCGCATCGCTTCAGCTTGCGGTGACTTTCCTAATCCTCGTGCCACGTTATCAAGCAAAATTCCTCTCTATTGGCGATATCGTGCTGTTCAATACGCTTCTGATCCAGCTCAACGAACCATTTCACCTCGTAGGAATGGCGATTAAGGAGACGGTTGAGGCCGCGGCACGGTTTCGCCCGCTGGCGAAGATGTGGATCGCTTCGGAAGCCGCAGAGCCCGCCAATGCTGCTTCTTACCATCCTTCGCAAGGCTCGCTCATTTTCGAGAACGTTACTTTCCGGTACCCGAACGGACGTGGCATATCCAACCTCTCCTTCACCGTTCGGCGGGGAACGCCAACCTTTCTCGTAGGCGAAACCGGCTCGGGCAAGTCTACCGTTCTCCGATTGCTGTTAAAGGGACTTGAACCAATGGAGGGCAGAATTTTGGCAGATGGAGGCGACATCGCGCGCATTTCAAGCGATGACTGGTTCGCCCATCTCGGTGTCGTGCCGCAGGATGTGACGCTCTTAAACGATACGCTATTGGTCAATATTGTGCTGGGGCGTCCGTTTGATCCTGATCGGTTGCGCAAGGTGGCGAAAGAGGCATCAATCCTGTCCCGTATTGATGCTATGCCACAGGGATTCGAGACCATTGTGGGTGAGCGCGGAATGAAATTATCCGGCGGCGAACGCCAACGCATCGCTATCGCGAGAGCCCTCTATGGTGAGCCCTCCATCCTCGTTCTTGACGAAGCTGGGTCGGCGCTCGACGACGACACCGAGCAGCAGATAATGGACGGGCTTCGAGATCTGGCGGGCGACCTCACCATCGTCGCTGTGACACATCGAATGTCTTCGATTCGTCCCGGCGATCAAATCGTTCGCTTGTCTCGCCACTTTTGAGGAAGTTGATCGAATGAAGGAGTTTCGTGCCAACCCTCACGGGATTCCCAAAAGCTAACGAATCTGAATCGATGGCGCAAACGGGAGGTTTGCGATGGGTTCGGCGATTTCGTTGCGGCAGGACTTTGATGGAGATGGGCTGCGTCTTCTGGCAGGGGGCCAAAGGATGTCAGCCAAGCCCGTCGGCTTCTTGCACTTGTTTATGCGCCGCCGGTATACCGGCTCCAGCGCGAGCGGTCCCTGTCCACGTCAAGCCCGCACAGCGTGAACTTCTCTGGCAAGGAACCAGCGGCTGCGGACCGTCAAACCATCATGGTGCCGGGCGGTGAAGAGGACGATGAGGAGGTATCAGCCTCGCTGAATGAGGCTGATCTTGTCGGTACTGAATCGAGTGCGAGCGACACAACCGGCCGAGGTCGACTCTTTAGGTCAGGATGCCAGATAACCACTATTAAGATCACGTCACGTCGATCGTCTCGATGATCTCGTAGCGGTGGACGATTGCGCCCACCCCGTCATTGAGCAACGCCAGTATTGCCGCTTCCGTCATGGGAATCGTTTCGATCCTTTCGAGGCAAATAGCCGTGGGGCCAGTTTCATCGTCTTCCGCAATCTCGTCCCGCACCTCCAGCAAATCGCGTTTGGCTGATTCCACATCCTCGAAAAACTGATCGGCACGGTCGCGATCATTCCAGCGTGCTTCACCAAGATTGGCGGCGGTGGTGTAGGTGTAGAGCGTAAGGGTGGGCGCTGTCTGCATCGGTCTCTCCTGTGAGAATATGTTCTGACAGCGCCAGACGGTAGGCATATTGCTGCCTTGGGCAATACGGTGAATTCGCAGTAGTGATGCGGCTCTACCGGTCGCAAAAAATCCCCTTGCGCCACCGTCGTTTCCGTCGGGCGACCTCTTGAGGCGCCGGCGAGCGGTCCCACGATTGGGTCTCAGGGATGCCATAGAGGGCGATGGACTTGTACCATCCCGAAGCGGACACGGCGTTCTATGAGGAATGCTGCGCCGGCCTCCTGCTGCTTGTGAAAGAAATGAATGTACGCGTCTCGCCGCTCACCCAGGCAGAGCGCGAGAGCGTGCCCGCCCTGTTAGAAGAGACGGATCGATTTGCTAAGCAGATCCGCGAAGGCAGAGCTTAGTGAAAACGCGGCGCTGATCTCCGGCGCCAATTTGCACCCTCACGCTTAGGTCGGCATCGATCTGTCAAGTCATCGTTCTAGGCGCAAGCTCGTTGCATCGCTAATCCAATCCAGCCGCTGAATAGTCACTATGGACCTTGCTTAGGCGGACAGGGGGCAATGGCTTCGTCCGTCGGCCGCGCATATCACCGAAGCTCCGATAGATGTTGCGGAGTCCTGCATTGTGGTCCTGATAGTGGCCCGTCAGCTATGAAAATTACTCGGAAGCCGCTGGGATAGGCGTCTCGCGCCGAAGACTCACAGCAGAAGGCAGCCGGTTAGTTCGAGGCGAGATGCACGGCTGGTTCACCATTTGTCAAGATCCGGCGGCAATGCTGGGCCATCCTCAGGTGATTCGAGTTACAAGGACGAAGACACCATGACCGTTGTACAGTTCCCTGCCGATCGGCGCACAGCCGAAGTCAAACGATGCGCAGAAGTCCTCCAGCGCCTTCATGGTGAGGAAGCCAACGGGTTCTGGCGGTCGGAGATAGCTGCGTTTGCCGCAGCGCTCTCACGGCAGGGTATGGCAGAGGAGGAAATCTCGTGGCAAGCGAGCCGCTTCATGCATGCGGTCCAGATGGAATTACAACTCACCTGTGCGGTGTCTGAAGCAAGGAGCTAGTCACCCGAATCTGAAGTTCGGCTCATTGTTTTTTGGCAGAATCGCTTGACCGAGGCGAGGATTTGGTCGGCGGATTTCACCCATCTGTATGGCTTTGGATTCTCGTTGTGCGTTGTAATGAACGCTTCGATGTCGGCCTCCAGCTCTGCGGTGGAACGATGAACGCCGCGTTGCAACTGCTTGCGCGTCAGCTCTGCAAACCACCGCTCGACCTGATTGATCCAGGAGGCGGACGTTGGCGTGAAGTGAACATGCCAGTGCGGGCGGCGTGCGAGCCAGGCCTTGATCCTCGGCGTCTTGTGGGTCGCATAGTTGTCCATCACCAGATGCACGTCCGGCCCTTTGGGCATCTCGGCGTCAATCCGCTTCAAGAAGTCGAGGAATTCGGTCGCCCGGTGACGTTTGTAGCACTGGCCGATCACCGCGCCAGTCGCAACGTCGAGCGCGGCGAACAGGGATGTCGTGCCGTTGCGGACATAGGTATGGGTGCGCCGCTCGGCTACGCCCGGCGCCATGGGCAGAACCGGCTGCTCGCGATCCAGCGCCTGGATTTGCGATTTCTCATCCACGCATAGCACGACAGCCCGGTTTGGCGGCGACATATACAGGCCGACAATGTCCTGCACCTTGTCGACGAACAGCGGATCGGAAGACAGCTTGAATGTCTCCGAGCGATGCGGCTGTAAACCAAATGCGGTCCAGATCCGACGGATGGTGGTGTGCGACAGCCCGCTGTCGGCTGCCATCGAGCGGATAGACCAGTGCGTGGCATCCTTCGGAGTGGTGTTCAACGTACGTTCGATGACTTCGGCGACCTGCGCGTCAGAGACGGTTCGTGGCCGACCTGCGCGATATTCGTCAGTCAGCCCGTCAATGCCATCCCGCGCGAACCGGCGACGCCATTTGCCAACCGTATGTTCGTGGACACCGAGGCGTTCGGCAACATCCTTGCTCTCCAGGCCCTCTGCACACAACAGGACTATCCGGCATCGATCCGACAGCGAGCGAGGTGCTGTATGCCGACGCACCTGAGATTCAAGGAAATTCCTATCCCCGTCACTCAGGACCACGATGTCTGCTCGCCTGCCCACCATCAATCAAACTCCTGCCGTTGCTGCAGAAGCATAACAAATGATGCCTACTTTAGTTCCGGGTGACTAGCTTACCGAAAATTGAAGGGCGCCTGTATCAGCACCAGGATCGATGCCGCGGCTCCCACGGGAAGGCAAGGCCTTCACGAACGAGCCTGTGACCGAGATCGCGACGGTCAACCGAAACGAAGGCGATCGAGTCTCCTCGACGATCCGTGTTGACGCGGGCCATCGTGAATGTCGAACCGTTCAGGAGCCGACCAAGCCTGTCTGTCGCCTGATCTGCCCGTTCCCTCTCCCTGACGCATCGCGCCTGCCTGTTCGGCGCATCGATGTTGGCGATCCGAACCTGTTCGCGATGATTGCCCCATCGGTTGATGACGAATGTGTCGCCACTGGCGATCTGCAACGTGACCGGTTCGCATGCGCTGTTTTCGCAATAGGTCGCGTGGACACTAAACGAGATAAAGGCCGATCGCGGCCCTGCGTCCGCTGGCGCGGCGGTGACGAGCGAATACAGCGCCGCGGCGACCGCCGAGAACTTGCGCATTCTCTCCATGGTGATCAATCCCAGGGAATGATGGCCATGAGGTCTTCGTCATCCTGACCGGGATAGCGGCCCCGCGACAAATGCTGGGCATTTGCGCTTAGATTGGCGTTGAGGCGGCCGTAGCCGGTGTTGACGGAGAGGGTAAAATAGTCGCCACCACTCTGGTTCTGCTTCTTCCAGATGCCGCCGATCTCCACCCGTTTACCGCGCGGGCTTTTGGCGAACAGGCGGTAGACGGGAGCTTTTGCGTTGGCGCTTTCATACTCTTCGCCGGAGATGTCGAGATCGTAGGCGATCGAAGCGATGTTGCCACTGAGGCTTTTGCCGTCACCGGCAAACCGGACGTAATTCGTCAACTCTGTCGCATTTGCAGCCATTTAAGCATTCTCCTTTGGTTTGGATGGAGCGTGTGCCGCCAGGCGGCCGAAGGGAGGATCATCCAGGCTTCCTTGATCGCGAAAGCAGCACCCGATTGGGATGCGGCATGTCGGGATAGGCCCAAAGGCCGACACGCGACTGCTCTGCGATCCCCTCTTCGATGCTGTAAGGCAGGTAGACCGGCTTGCCGGTGGTTTCGAGGGCGGCGAAGGCAAAACCTCGGGTGATCAGCATGGCGCCAAGGTCGAGCGCGTTGTTGCCGATGTGAGCCGAGCAGATGACGAGGATAGTGGACGGCTGGCCGGACGCCGGTGCCATCACTTGCGCGACTGGTGCGCATGTCGGTTTGGTATCCTTGACGATCGCCGCCAGCATCGCCAGCGACACGGCGCCGCAATCCTGCCTTTGCCCTGCCTGGTCGGTATAGGTAGCTCCGCGGATACAGGCCTGCACGCCGTATAGCCGCATAGTCTGCCCGGCTTGTTGCCAACTGTCGCCCGTTAGAAACGTTACGCCCGACAGCGGAACGGCAAAGACAAGGGACGAAGGCTGCGGCGCCTGCGCATTGGCAGACGCGCAGAACGCCAACAGGACCGCGGTATGACACACTTTTCCGGCTCCGATGTGGCTTGTTTTCATTTCTGCACCTCGTTTGCCGCCACCGGAGTGCAGTCGACACCATCATTGGAGTTGGTGATGCAGCCGACATTGTAGCCGGCGCCGGAGATCAGATAACTGCAAACGCTGGTACCGGCGCCGTCGCGCGTGCCGGCCGCGTTGCAGTCGAGGCCGGATTTGGCGAGATTGGAAAGCTTGCCGCCTGAGCCGCAGCCGAACTGGCAGGCCTTGAGGATCGAGGATTGCGAGATGTTGGCGCAGGTACCCTGGTAGCAGACCTGTTGCCCGATCAGGCTTGTGAGGCCGTTTTTCTGAGCCGCGTACCACTGACTGCGTTCATAACGTTGCCAGGCGGCGACCTGCGCCGACGGGCTGTTCAAAAAATCCTCGCGCGAGCCATCCCAATAGGCCTGCAGCGTTCCGCTGTCGCAGAACTGAAACGCACCGTAACAGCGGGTGCCGTTGACGACGGGGGAAATGCTCGCGAAGTTTCCTTCGCTTTGACTGACGTTTGAGGCGTATTCGGCGCATTCGGCTGGCATGCCGGCGGCGAGAAGGCTGACCGCACTTTCCCCGGCGAAAGTCAGCGTTGCAACAAAGCCGATGGCGAGGCCCAGATTAGCAAAAAGGTCTTTCTGGTTCGGCAGCCATTGGGACCAAGCATTCGATAAGGCGGCAGCCGTCATTTGATCGGCCCCACATCATAGGACCCGGCAAAGGCCTTGCCATTCTCGCTGATCTCGGAAGTGGTGAGCTTTTTCAAATCCGCCGACAGGATGGCAGTTCCACCCAGCGGCATTTGTGGATTTGCCATCTTGACCGGCGGCACACCATCTTTGATGAGCAAAAGCAAGGCCGTGCACATACCCTGCAGATTGCAATCGCCATTGGTCTGCGTGAGCAGCCAGGTTCCTGATGGGGTGGCGACGCGGGCGGTGTAGATGTTCGCAGTCCCCGCCATCTGCCTGGCATCGGCGAGATCGCTGTCTGTCCAGACGCCGTCCGGATCCTGGGCGGCGTCTTTCGTGGTGAGTTTCAGCGTGAGCTTGTAGCCGTCCTGGGCAAAGGCGCCGTCGGAAATGGCGGCACTCAGTGCCAAGGTCACGGCGAACAGAGCAGATGTTCGTTTCATAAAAATGTCCTGTGGAAGTCAGCGGGAGAGATGACGGCCGATAGACCGAGACTTGTCGATGAGCGCGGCAAACAATGTGGTGATGAGGCGTGCGAGACGAACCGGCTGCGCCAGCAAGCTGCGCAGAAATCGGTAGGTGGCGCGAACAACGAGACCGGCGAATTTGAAGAGGTAGATCGCCACGGCGCAGCAAAACCCGATCAGCACCGCGTTGAACAGCAGGTAAAACGCCAGCACGAGCACGGTATAGGCGAGATTGTCCAGGGGATGGACATAGACCTGCTGCGCCTCGGCCGTGACCCAAACTCCGCCGATCGTGGCAATGCCAGCGACCACGATGATCGCGATGACGATCTCGGTGGGGCCAAGCCGCTGAATGAACCAGATCTCCTTGCGCATGTCCCTTACCTTTCTTCAACCTCTGCGGCTCATGCCGATGCCTGCGTCTCACGGACTGAGATCGAACCAGGCCCGCGTCGTCGTCCCGCCCGGCTGCCGGATGTCGAAATAATAAGGCTTTTCCCTCAGCGTCCGCGGCTTGCGATCGAGCTCGATGCGCTCGCCACGCTCGGTCGTAAACTTGGAGCAGTAGCTCTCCGAATTGCCGCCATGGCCGGACTGGACTTCGGCTTCCGAATAGCCGGCCGGGCAATCCTCAAAGGCCTCGTATCCGGGCGCGCCGGTACCGGCGCCCGTGCAGACCGGCCAGGAAAAGCCCGGCAGCGCCATGGCGGCAATCAGCTTTTCCATTGGCGGCACGCAATAGGGAATGCCGTGCCAACTGGGCGTCTGCGCGGCCACACACAACACGATCTGGCAGCCCCAATCCGCATCGGCGGCTTGCGCCAGCGTTTGCCCGGAAAGCCACGCGGCAAGCGCGGATGAGGCAAAGA
This sequence comes from Rhizobium jaguaris, assembly GCF_003627755.1. Lineage (NCBI taxonomy): Bacteria > Pseudomonadati > Pseudomonadota > Alphaproteobacteria > Hyphomicrobiales > Rhizobiaceae > Martinezella > Martinezella jaguaris. Next base: position 124,747 of record NZ_CP032697.1, read on the forward strand.
GACCGCACCGAGTGACGACAGACATAGGCATTCCTTTTCTTTTACGAAGTCACTTGCACATGGATCATGATTTTATATATATGAACAATATAAACCGGAAACGCCAGATGTCCAGAGCCCCCGCACACATTGCTTTCCTGCTTGCTAGCCTCGTTGTCCCATCGATCACGCGCGCAGATGACCTCAAGCCAATTGCGGCTCCTACCGTAGCCTCCACCGCGTGCCGCGACGGCGCCGTGGAGCCGGACACTATCAAGCAGCTGATCGTCAAAGAGGCCGCACGGCAAGGCGTTGATAGTCGACTGGCACTCGCCATCGCCGAACAGGAGTCCGGCTTCGGCAGCCGCGTCAATTCGCCGGCCGGCGCGCGTGGGGTCATGCAGCTGATGCCGGCGACCGCGGCGCGCTACGACGTGTCTGACATCTGCGATGCGGCAGACAACATCCGCGGCGGCGTCAGTTATCTCAAGGATCTGACCGCGATGTTCGGCGGTAATATCATGCTTGTGGTTGCTGCGTACAATGCCGGAGAAGCCCGCGTAGTTGCAGCGCGTGGTGTGCCATCGATCGGTGAGACCGTGTCTTATACGGCCCTCGTCACCAATGCCTACTACGGCTTCGACAATGTCTTGAGCGGCAGGCGAGCAGGGCGGGTTGTTCGGCCCGACTCTTTGGCTCGTTCGTCCGGCGTCGATTTGCTGGCGGCAACGCCACCGTCAGACAAACCCATTCCGATCAATCAAACAAGGGCTGATACCGGCGGTCACGACTGGATCGGCGGCTCGGTCCTCTACGTGCAATAGACAACAAGGAGCATGGCATGAAGACAAAATTCTTTGATCTGGCCCGGTCGGTCTCTCGGCGCTCGCTCAACGTCAAAGCTTTCGCGTTGGCCGGAATTGCTGTTGCAATATCGACGGGCAATGCCGATTTGGCCTATGCCGCCGGCGACATCTTTCAGCCGATCAATTCGGTCTTCACTACCCTCCTCAATTTCATGACCGGAACCTTTGCGACGACGTCAGCGACGATCGCCTGCGCGGCCGTCGGTTATATGGCGCTCACCAGCCGCATCCCCTGGAGCTGGTGCTTCTCAATTATCGTCGGCATCGCCTTCATCTTCGGCGGTGCCCAGCTCGTCCAGTCCGTGTCCTCCGGATTGGGTGGCTGATGAGCGGGACCCAGGCAAAGGCGGAGGTGGCGCCCCTCGTTCTCGGCCTCACTCGGCCGCGGATGTTCTGGGGCGTGCCGATCGGTCTTTTTGTCGGGGAAATGATGATCGTCGTCATGACCTTCCTCAACACCAAGAACCTCGCCATGTTCTTGCTGTTCCTGCCCTTGCACGCGCTTTCCTACGTGATCACCGTGCGCGATCCCCATCTGCCGAACGTCGTTCGGGTCCGGATCGCCAAATGCCCGTGGACGAAGAACCGTCACTTCTGGGGCGGCAATTCCTATGAGCCGTAACGGAGTTTTCCATGCAAAGGGCGGTTCGCAGAAATCTTCGATTTGGCGCCGAGATCGGCCGGGAAAAGCCGATATCCGCCCACATTCCCTATCTCAGGCATGTCGATGAAGAAACCTTGCGGACCAAGGACGGCATGCTGCTGTCGGTGATCAAGATCGACGGCTTCTGCCATCAGACGGCCGACCAGGAGATCATCGACGTCGAGGCGACGGTGCGCAACACGCTGATCCGGGCGCTCGCCGACAGCCGCTTTGCCGTCTACTCCCATATTGTCCGCCGACGCATCCCGCCGAATATCGGCGGCGAGTTCGATATCCCCTTCTGCCGGGATCTCGACGAGCGCTATCGGATGGGTCTCGCCGACAGTCGCATGTACACGAACGAGCTCTATCTGACGGTCATCCGCCGCGGCTTCCAGGGCAAGGTCGGTCTTGCTGATGCGTTGCTGTCGCGCTTCCGCAAGGCAGCCGGTGTCTCCGAACAGGCACTCGATCGTGAGGCGCGTCAGGAGCTGCGCCAGCATCTCGCCAATATCGTCAAGGGAATGGAAGGCTACGGCGCCAGGATCCTGAAGGCGGTGGTTCGCGATCACAGTGTCGCGTCCGAGTTGCTTGAGTTTCTGGCCATGCTGTTGAATGGCGGCCAGCCCGTCAACATGGCTCTCCCCCGCATGGCGCTCGACGAATATCTGCCGACCCGGCGCATTACCTTCGGTCGGCGCCTGCTGGAGATGCGTGGCGGTAGCGATAACGAGACCCGCTTTGGGGCGATGTTGTCGATCCGCGAATACGCACCCTATACGGCAGCCGGCATGATCGACGGGCTGCTAAAGATCCCGGGCGAGTTCGTCCTCTCGCAAAGCTTTTCCTTGGCCGACCGTGCGCCGATTCTCTCCGAGATGGATCGCATCGAGCGACAGATCAGCGTCTCGGACGAGCGCGGCACGAGCCTCGAAAGCGCAATTTCGATTGCCAGGGACGAGTTGGTCAATGGCCGGGCTGTGATGGGCTACCACCATCTTTCCGTCATGGCGCTCGGCAATTCCATCAAGGAAACCGAGACCAGTGCCCAGGCGATCACCAAGGAACTGCAGCACGCCGGCATGGTGGTGGTGCGCGAGGACCTGAATGCCGAACCGGCCTTCTTCGCGCAGCTGCCCGGAAACTTTGCCTATATAGCCCGGCGGGCGCTGATCTCGTCGCGGAATTTCTGCGGGTTGGCTTCCTTTCATAATTTTGCGCTCGGCAAGCCCAGCGGCAATTATTGGGGACCGGCGATCTCGCTGCTGCAGACCACGTCGATGACGCCGTATTTCTTCAATTTCCATAAGGGCGAGGTCGGCAATTTTATCGTCACCGGCCCGACAGGCTCCGGCAAGACGGTGGCGCTACTGTTTTTGCTGGCGCAGGCGATGCGAGTCAGACCGCAGCCGCGTTTTGCCTTCTTCGACAAGGACCGCGGTGGCGAGATTTTTATTCGTGCCTGTGGTGGCCAATATGAAGTGCTGCAGCCTGGCATTCCGACCGGCTTCAATCCGCTGCAGCTCGAAGATAACCCCGACAACAGGTCTTTTGTCTATGAGCTGTTAAGCTACATCGTCCGCCCGAGGGACGAGGCGGAAAAGCTCGGTCCCGAACAGGAAAAGATCCTCGCCCGCGCCGTCGGGCAGATTTTTGACGTGCCGATCCGCGAGCGTCTGTTCTCCGACGTTGTCCATCTGCTCCGCGGCGGCGAAGTCGCCGGCCGTGACGATCTCGCCTCGCGCTTTGAGGCCTGGTGCGACACGCGCGGATGGTTGTTCGACAATCCCGTGGACCTTTGGGATACCGACCGCGGTATTTTTGGTTTCGATCTGACTGCGGTCCTCGATGATCCTGAGATCAGAACGGCCGCACTTGGTTATATCTTCTTCCGCGCCGGCCAGATGCTCGATGGTATCAGGCCGATGATGCTTTTCGTCGACGAAGGCTGGAAAGTCGTCAGCGACGACAAGGCCGGCGCCTTCATCAACGATCAGCTCAAAACCATCCGCAAGAAAAACGGCATTGTTGGCATCGGCACGCAGTCGCCGCGCGATATCACGACGTCGCCGATCGCGCACACGCTGCTCGAGCAAAGCCCGACGAATATCTTTTTCCCCAACCCAAAGGCCGATCGCGACAGTTATGTCAGAGGATTTGGTCTCTCGGAGGTCGAGTTCGAGTGGGTGAAATCCACGTCCTCGACCAGCCGCCAGTTCCTGGTCAAACATGACCATGACAGCGTCATTGCCCGCCTCGATCTCTCAGCGCTGCCCGAGTTTATCAAGGTTTTGTCCGGCCGCGCCGAAACCGTTGCGGAATGTGAGCGGCTGCGCCGGCGTTACGGCGATGCCCCGGAACATTGGCTGCCGTATTTCTGCGGCTGGGCTCAGGAGCCTTCCAGTGCCTTCGAACCGATGGGGGACGAGCCATGACCAGACGCCCGCTCAGCCATCTCGTTCACTTGCTGCTGCTGACGACGAGCACCCTCCCCTCACCTGCTCAGGCGCAGGTGCCGGTCAATGATGCGGCGCGGACCACTCAAGAGACGAACACCGCCGTCTGCATGCAACGCGCTCGGACCTTCAAGCAATCATCCGTGTCGCCCTCGCGCAGTGTGACAAACAGCGTGACAACGAAGAATGACCTTGCCGGCATGCAGCAGGTCAGTGGCGCCAGCGTCTCCGGATCGCCACTCTCCGGAACCGCGATTGGCAATGCCGACCTGTCGATCCTTCTGGCCTTCGGCCAAGGTATCCAGGCCCTTAAAACCAAAAATGTCGGCCAGGCGGTGAGCGGCATGGCGGCGGTCACATCCGCGATCACCGCAAATACTGCGACGTTGAAGACCCAGGCAACCACAATCGGCACGGCCAATTCGCTGCAGGGCGCCTTCGACCAGAATACCACGGCGCGCCTGTCCGGGGCTCAGGTCTGGAACCAGGCGATCCAGGCAACGACCACCACCGTCCAATTGCGCAACCAGCATCTGATCGATCAGGCGGCGGCCGAAAGCGCTGCGTCGAAAGTCATGACCTACGATCCCGGCGCGGTGTCGTTTGTCGGCAGCCAATAAACAGGAGGATCAGGAGATGAACAGAGGCACCACCACAATCAGGGGCATCTTGCTCGCGGCGTCAATGTTGGCTCCCACAGCAAGTGCCTACGCCCAGGTCCCGGTGATCGACAACGCGACGCTGGAGCAGGCCACGAAAACCGCCTCGAACACAGCCGAGATCATGTCGTCGAACAGCGACATCCTGCAGACGGTGAATAAGACGCTTGCCGCCGTCACGGGAAACCGTTCCACGAGCGAGATCGCCAATGCCGCACTCGGGTCCGGCTTTTCGATCGGCAATGCGCCGGACTTTTCCACGCTGCTCAGCGGTCAGATGTCCTGGGGTAATCTCGGCTCGTACGGCAATACCGCCGCAACGATCCTGAATGGCCTTAACCTGGTCAAGACCCTCTCTGGGCAGGCGGACAGCGCTGCCTTCACTCGCGGCGACAAGGCTTATCAGGGCCTGGTCAACACGGCGACGGCGCTGACGGCCTCCATTGCCGGAACACAAAGCGGTGCCCAGCAACGCTCCACCGCCTTCCAGGCCGTACAGGGACAAATCGGCACGGCCACCGACATCAAAGGTTCGATCGACCAGAATTCGCAGGTGCAGACGCAGACGGCGCAAACGGTCAACGAGCTCGTCGGTGCGGTCAATGCTGGCAATGCTGCGCTCAACGCGGAACAGATGCGGCAGTTAGCGGCAGAAGCGGCGACGTCGCAGTTCATGACCTATGACGCAGGCAAACTCTCCTTTGTCGGACAGTGAAAGGGTCGATGATGCAGGCGCTTCGAATCCTCTCCCTGGCATTGGTCGTTGCTGCCTTCGCGGGCCTGCCCGGATGCGCCAGCCACAAGGAGCTGAAGGCGCCATGCTCGCCTGAGACGAGCTTCCTCTCCACGCAGGCTTATGCCGGCGGCCTCACCGATCGCTGTGGGCCGATGGTCCGCCAGCTCGGCGTCATCAGCAGCGATGATCCCGGCGTCACAACTCTTGGTAATCCCCGCGTCACCAATCCTGGTGATCGCGCCGTGACGGTGTTTTAGAGCCGGGAAGATCCATGAACCCCTTCGATATTCTGTTTGGCAAGATCGATAGCATGGGCGTCAGCGCCGTTCAGACCATGTATTCGACCCTCGCCAGCTCCCTTGGGCCGCTGTTCCTGGCCGGTCTCACGGTTTATGTCGTCTGGTGGGGCTACGAGATGTTGTTCGGCCGCGCCCAGATGACCGCCGGCGCCTTCGTCTGGCGGTTCGGCCGGGCCTTCATCTGCTACACGCTCATCGTCTCCTGGGCCACCTACCAGCCTCTGATCGTTCAGCCTTTGATTTCCGCCCCCGACGGCATGGCAACCATCGTTTGCCAATCGACCGGTGGCAGCAATTGCGGTGGCGACGGCAGCTCCGGCTCGTCCGTCACGCAAGGGCTGACTGATATCTGGAATGGTGGTATTGCCGTGGTCAAGGCGATGGTTGACGCCGGCGGCATCACCGCGGTCGGCATGTATATCTTGGCCATCGTCGTGCTCGCCGTCGTCTGTATCCTCTGCGCCATCACCGTCACCCTGTTGATGATCGGCAAGATGACGATGTTCATCCTGCTGGCGATCGGCCCGATCGTTTTGTGCTGCGCCCTCTTCAATCTGACCTCGCGGGTCGTCGATGGCTGGATCACCAGCCTTGCCGGCTATGCGCTGCTGCCGATTATTGTCTATGTCATCCTCGGCTTCATGCTGACTCTCCTGAAGGGCCGCGTCGATGCGCTGACCGCTGATGCCAGCGCAGCCAATATGACGACGTTGGCGCCGTTTCTGCTGATGTCGATCGTGACGGCCTTCCTCCTCACCCATTCGATCTCGATTGCGCTCGCCATCGCCGGCGGCGGCCCCAGGATCGATGCGCTTGGCGCAACCGCCGGCGTAATGGCGGCAAGACTCGGCTGGAGAGCCGGCGCGCTGACGGCTCTGGGGATTGCGACTACCGGCCGGGGCGTCGGTCAGGCCGGAGGATCATGGTTCAACAACACGCGTGGCGGGCCAGCCACCATTGGTGACGGGGATCCTGCCGCCGCACAGGTCCGTGCCGCAGCCGCCAATGCGCGCCAATAGCCAGCCATGGAGAGTTGAGAATGGCCAAGAGTGAACACGAGGCGGCTGAGGTCAGTGCGCCTGCTGGGACAGTCGATCCCCGCTACTATACCGAAGGCGAGCGCTGGGAGCGTTCGGTCTATCGATCCGTGGCTATTTCTCGCGGGGCCTGGAGGACGGTGGCCGTGTTGCTTGGTGTCGCCTTGGCGGGTGCGATCGGGCTGCTGTGGATGCTGCTGCCGCTCAAGTCCTTCGATGTCGTCGTGCTCGAGGTCGACAAGACGACTGGCTTTGTCGAAGCCAGCCGGCCGCTGCAGGAGCGTGGCGATCTCACGCAGAACGAAGCGGTGACACGGGCGAACATTGTGCGCTTCATCCGGGCGCGCGAGACTTATGATCCCAAGGGATTGCGGGATAATTTCGACCTGGCGTCGCTTTATTCGACCGGCAAGGCGGCGGCGGATCTCGCCAACACCTATTCCGGCGCCAACCCGACCAATCCCGTCAAACTCTATGGCCCCAGCACCGCAGTGACCGTCTTCGTCAAGAGCGTCATCTTCCTGAATGACAGTACAGCGGCAGTGCGGTTTTCGACGACGCGCTCCGGTTCGGGAGGTCCGACCGTGACCGAGCATTGGGTCGCGAATGTCCGGTTCAAATACACCTCCGAACCGATGCGCAATGACTGGCGCTTCGACAATCCGCTTGGCTTCCAGGTGACGGAATATCGCCGTGATCAGGAAACAGTGACGCCCGACGAGGATAACCAGTGAAGATAAGTCCTCTCCTAGGTGCCGGCATGATCGCAGCATGCGTACTTTCACACACGCCGATCGTCCTGGCCGAAGTGCAGCCGCAGGCGGTGAGAGCCGACGAACGGATCCGCACCGTGCCGTTCCAGAAGGACAATATCGTCTATCTCGCCGGCATGATGGGTGTGTCGACGATGATCGTCTTCAATCAAGACGAACAAATCGCAACCGTTGCCATGGGTGACAGTCTCGCCTGGCAGGCGGTTCCCGATCAGTCGAAACGCTTTCTGTTCATCAAGCCGCTGCAGCCGGATGCGCAGACGAACATGAACGTCATCACGTCCAAGCGCGTCTACACCTTCTTCTTAAATGGCGCGAAGCCCGGCAACACCAGGAACGCCGTCGTCAAATTGCGCTTCTCTTATCCGGAGGATTCGCTTGATGCGAATTTGTTGGCGACAGCCCGCCAGAACGTGGCCATGCCGAATGTCCGGGCGGCGTTGGCCAATCCCGGTCGGCTCAACTATGACTATGGCTATAAGGGTGCGGTGGAAAGCAGGCCGACGTCGATGTTCGACGACGGCACAAAGACCTTCTTCCAGTTCAGTGGCGAGGTGCCGGCCTTTTTCGCGGTCAAATCCGATGGCAGCGAGTCCCTTGTCAATTATCGCCGCGAGGGCGACTACATCGTCATCGACAAGGTCGCCGGTCAATGGACGCTGCGATCCGGCAAAGTGGCGACCTGCGTCTTCAACATAAAGCCGAACATCACGACCCCGAAGCCGGCTGAATCAAGGCCGCAGGAGATCAGCCATGGCCATTGATTTCGAGGAAGAGGCGCGCATCGTCGAAACCGTTGCCAGACCCCCCGATGGTCGTCGCGGTAAGCTTATGCCGATCTTGCTGGCATCGGCCGCGCTGGTCGTTCTCGCCTATGCCGGCTATGTCAGCTTCATCAAACCCAATACGCCTAGGAAGACCGGTGCGAACGAGGAGTTCAAGACGGCGAGCCATGCCGGCAATCTAAACTTCGATCCGGAGAAACCGGTGCCGGCGCCAACCGACAACAAGCTCGTGCTCTCGCCACCGACACCAACGCCGATGGTGGTGCAGCCGCCACCGATTGAGCAGAAGATCCAGGCGCCGGCCGTGGTCCAGCCCGCCGTTGACGAAGACGCCGCACGTCGTGCTGCAGAAGAAGCGGAACGGGCGAAGAAGGAAGAAGAGCTTCGGCAGGCGCGGTTGCGCTCGAATATGATCGTCTTCGACCAGGCGGCCAGAGGGGACCAATCCGCCGCTGTTGTCGGCGCCTCATCATCGCAAAATGCGGGATCTGCCGTGAGCGCTGATGACGATCCCAATCGCAAGTTTGTGCAGTCGGTGGGTTCGCAAGACGTCGAAACAGTAACCGCCTCGCGTAACGACCGCATCGATGCTCTTATTCCACAAGGCACGTTGATCCGCGGGGTGCTGGAGACAGCAATCCAGTCCGATTTGCCGGGCATGGTGCGGGCCGTGATCTCCAACGATGTCTATTCCTTCGACGGCCGCCGCATCCTGCTGCCGAAGGGAACCATGCTGACCGGCGAATACAAAAGCGGCATGGCGCGTGGCCAAACGCGGGTACTGATCGTCTGGACGCGGGCGCTTCGCAGCGACGGCACATCCGTCGCCCTTGGTTCTTATGGAACCGACGATCTCGGCCGTTCCGGCCTCACCGGCTTCGTCGACAAACACTATCTCGAGCGTTTTGGGGCTGCCGCGGTCTTGAGCCTGGTCGGCGGTGTTTCTTCCTTTGTCGCCGGTCTCAACAGCGACGGATCCAGCAATTCCTCATCGTCTTCGACGAGCTCGGATGCTCAAACGCAGGCGCAGCAGACGCTGTCGCAGACCATGGCCGAGATGGCCAATATTGCGCTGAAGGATTCGATCAACATCCCACCGACGATCTATGTCGACCAGGGGACCGAGATCATGGTCTTCGTCCGCAGGGATCTCGACTTTTCCTCGCTTTATCCCGATCCGGTGAAGGAAGCCGTCGATGAACTTCGTCGCGCCCAAACTGGAAATTCGACCGGCAAATCCGGCCAATGAATGAAGTGCTAAAATCTGAAGATTCAAAATCCATGTGGGACGGCCTGCCCATCTATATCAGGCAGACTGCTCAGCCGATCCGCAGCTGGTTGGAGGATCCAGCCGTGATCGAGATCATGTGCAATCGACCTGGAGAAATCTGGATCGAGAGCGTCAAAAGCCATCATATGATCCGTTACGACGTGCCAGCGCTCGACGAAAAGGCGATCACGGCGCTGGCGCAGATGATTGCCGGTACGACGCAGCAAAGCGTCAACGAGGAGACGCCGCTTTTGTCCGCTGCCATGCCCCATGGCGAGCGCTTCCAGGCGGTGCTTTCTCCGGTCGCGGTTCTGGGCGGCGCCTTCGCGATCCGCAAACAGGTGATCCGCGACATGACGCTGGATGATTATGTCGCGCTCGGCGGTCTCGATGGCGTCCGGGTGACCGGGGCCGGCTTAGCGGCCGGCGAGCAATTGAGCGATCTCGAACAGGAGTTGATCGCACGCCTAGTGGATCCGTCGCCGACGGCACGCCGCGGATGGCTGCGTTTTGCCGTCGAAAATCGCGTCACCATGTTGATTTCCGGGGGGACATCGAGCGGCAAGACGACCTTTTTCAACGGCCTCTTGAAAGACGTGCCAGTGTGGGAACGTTTGGTGTCGATCGAAGACACGCGGGAGCTAAAACCCTCACAGCCGAACTATCTGGCACTCGTCACCTCAAAAGGCGGACAGGGCAGGGCGCGGACGACGATCCAGGAGTGCCTGGAGGCAGCGTTGCGTCTCCGTCCGGACCGCATCTTCATGGGCGAGATTCGCGGCGCCGAAGCCTTCAGTTTCCTGCAGGCGGTCAACACCGGCCATCCAGGGTCGCTATCGACCCTCCATGCCGACAGTCCGCGCGGCGCCTTTGAGCGCCTCGCCATGGCGACGATGCAGGCAGGGCTCGGACTGACGAAGGCGGAGCTGATGGAGTTCGTGCGCTTCGTCGTTCCGGTCGTCATCCAGGTGGCTCGCGATCCCGCCACCATGAAGCGCGGCGTGCGGGAAATCTATTTCAGCAAATGGAGCGGTCGATGAGACGCCTTAAGAAGGCCGCAGTCGTGATCGCAGGCTCTTCCATCGGCGTTGGCGCCGCGTTTTACGTTTGGTCGGGCAGTTATGCGGCTGCTTCGTACCTGATGCTGAAGAGCTCGACCATGTGGAAGAGTTTTACTGGCGGCGACGTGCTGATGCCGGCGAAACAAGCCTGGTATTATCTTGGAAATCCGACTGTCACGAAGCTGATTTCTGTCGCAACGGTCTCGACGCTGGTGCTGAGTGCTGCCGTCGCTGTTGGGATCACACTCGCCGTCAAGCGGCCCTGGCAAGTCCGACCGCCGGCTGACGGCTCCCGCTTTGCAACGCTCAAAGATCTCAAGAGCGCCGGGCTGCTGAGCGGTAAACCTGGCAAGTCGGTGCTGCTCGGCACCTTCGGCAAAGGCAGTTCAGCCGTAGACGTCCGCTATAGTGGTGACAGCCATTTCTTCGTTAACGGTCCGTCCCGCTCAGGCAAAGGCCGCGGCTTCGTCATGCCGAACCTCCTTGAATATGAGGGATCGGTGATCGTGCTCGACGTCAAGCTCGAAAACTATTCGCTTACGGGGCCGGCGCGCCTGGCCATCGGACAGCAATGTTATGTCTTTGCGCCCGGATCGGCTCACTCGCACCGCTGGAACCCGCTCGATTTTGTTCGAGAGTGGCCGGAGCGTTCCACGGACCTTGTCAACCTTGCGGCGACGCTGTTGCCCATCGGAGAAAGGGAGGATGGCTACTGGAAACAGACTGCCCGCGGCTTGCTTGCCGGCGTACTGGGATATGCATTGGAATCGGGGACCATGGAGGGTCGTCGCAACCTGCGCTCCGTGTTGCGGATGTTCTCGACCGGCCGCTCTTTCTCATCCGTGCTCCAGGACATCATCAACGATGAGCCCGATCTCGATCAGTTTATTGTCGGCAGCTTTCGCCAGCATCTCGGACGTGACGAGGAACAGCGTCCTTCCTTCGAAGGACACGTCACGACGGCGCTTGCCCCCTTCAACAATCTTCTGATGGCGGAGGCTTGCTCGGAGAGCGATTTCGACATTCGCAACCTTCGTCGCAAGCCATTTTCGCTGTTCATTGCTGCGCCGGTTTCAGATTTCGGGACGGTCGAGCCGATTGTTCGGCTTCTGATCCAGCAGGTCCACGACGTGATGCTGAGGACGCTTCCAGGCAAGGACGAGCCCCACACGATCCTGATGATGCTCGACGAGTTCTACCAGTTCGAACGATTGCCGGAAATCATCAAGCGAGCACCGCTGGTCGCCGGTTACGGCTTGACGATCGCGCTTATCGCACAAAACATTCCACAGCTCGACGAACGTTATGGCCAGCAGACGCGGAACGCCCTGCTCGGCAATATGGATGTCAAGCTTAGTATTGCGGTCGGCGATGACGCCACCGCGAAAATCATCTCTGACAATCTCGGGCGCAAATATGAGGCGCGCGAGGGCTGGGGCAGACACACTGGTCTGCTCTTGGCAAAGAATGCGTCGTCCGGACGGTTCGAGGCCGTGCCACTTATGGATCCGGGCTCTATCCAGCGCCTGGATGACGATAAGACGATCCTGCAGGTGCGCAGCGGTTACGGCGCGATCCTGAACAAGCTGAACTTTTACAGCGACGCGCGGTTCATAGCGCGGCGTCGGGGAGTTGAAGCATGGAAGAGCGAGCTTGTGATCCCGGAGCTCAGGATTCAAACCGAATGGCCACTATTCGTGGCCCAGCCGCTGGAGCTCATCACCGAATCGCATGCAACTCAGAATGAGCAGCGGCAATTCAAGGCCGCTGACCACGAGATGATCGTGCTCGAGCATGCGAGAGCCGTGTTTGTCGAACCTGCTCTGTTTATGCATCGATATAGATCGGCAATCTCCGCTACCGGGGATCAGCCGACCGCCGATCTTCTGTTTCGGCTGCGCACGGTGCCCGAGACAATTGGCAACGTCAGAGGGGTGACAGGACGCTTTGGCGGCAGCAAGGAATCGCGGGCGCGAAAGCTAGCGCTGGCGTCGGTCTGGCCGCTGCGCCAGGCAGTTTCAGAGGCCCGGTGGGCTGTCATCGCTTTGCGACTTGCCGAAAGGGCGAAGCCCGAGGAGATATTTTTCTCACCGGGCTCAGGTTCATCCTCGACAACCGATGCACGTAGCGCCGTCAGCGTGAATGTGGCAACGGAATCCCCGTCCAGCACAGCTCCTACTCATAGTTTCGATGCCGAGGAGGATGAAACGAACCGGCTGGATTTCGAGGTTTCTTCTGCCGAGGAAACGATGGGAAAAGTCGTCGGTATGGCCGAAGATGCGATTGGCCTTGGACAGGCGAATGATCCGGATGCTCTTGCGGGAGCGCTCATCAAGCTCAAGGCTGCTCTTGAGCAATCCACGTCGGATTTTGAGGAAGAGAACCACCTTCTGGCTTCATCCTGAATAAGCCATATCGTTCCGCGCAATAGCCGTTGTCTTGCAGCCCGAACGTCTGATCTATATGAAGTCGAAGAGCGGCTGTGCCCGTTCGATCCACTTACTCTCCTCGCGCCCTCGGCTTCACGATCATCATGACATCACGTGAGAAATACAATGCCTATCGTCGGGCCTGGTGGGCCAAATCGCTCGGTGATCATCTCGCGGAGTCTCGTGTCTTCCTGCCGCGGGAAGCACACGATTGGGTCGTGCGTTTCGCTGCTGAGGTTGAGGAAAGAATTCCGGTCGTATTGGGTAAGCTCGTCGTAGCGCAGATAAAAGCTGCTGATGAGACCGCCGGGATCGAGTCCTCCGAGAGCGGGCTAAAGCCCGAGTCGAAAGCTGAAAGGGTAGACGGCGCTGAAGTAATGTCGACGGACGACCTTCATAAGCTCTTCGCCGTTATTCTTGCGTCGCGTTTTCCAGGTGATACCGGAGCATCGCGATTAAGGCAGGTCGGTTTTATCGGGGCCATCGTCGCAGAGATTGCAGCCGGCCGAAAACCGACTGCCAGTTCTATTGCGAATTGTACGGACAATCATACCTCGCAAATCACCGTTCTGGCGAGAACGATGAAAGACAGAGGTGTCATTGAAGTTCGACATGCGGCGTCTGTTCGTAAGGGCAAGGCCGCTAAGATCTTCAGTATTCGGCCAGACGCTGTCAAAGCCATCCATGCTGCTCACCTCGACGTCACAGGCCAGGTGATCGCGGACATGACAACCCCCTAAATGCACGCTGTTGAAACCCAACCGTCACTGCTTCCGTAAGCGGAGGACGGGAGCTGCTTGCTTGTATTCACCGCATTGTTTGGTATATTTATCATTTAAGCGGTGTCGTTTAACCGCTTAATTGAACAGCTTCAATATCAACGACTTACACCATCGACTGATCACTGTGATTCGACTGACGATGTGAAAGGACAGCGCACGGCAAAACGAAAAAGACCTCGAAAGTTGGCGCTTTCGAGGTCGATCCGTCAAAGCTCAATGCTTGAATGTAGGGAAATCACCCACAAGAAGTAAGGTGATCTTCTCCGTAAAAGATATCGGTGTCAAGCAGTGACGCTATTTTGGCGAATGATTTTCTGCTGCCGTGTCCTTGGAAGGGGACGCGAATGAAAAGCATGCCAATTTCCAGTCGTGCATATGCTAACCGGCGAGTAACGGCCGCCAGCCTTCAGACAGATCGCGCTGTTACACGTTACCGAAGCGATCATCGGAGCAGATCCAGTATGTGCCGTCCTTCGCGAACGCAGGCGCTGCAGGTGGCAAAACGCTATGCTGCGGCAATCGGACTTAAGGCCGCGAAAATTGCGCTCATTGACCAGTTATTTGCGTTCTCCAAGGCCGTGGACTGGACCGACACCGAGATTTCTCCGATCGTTTGGCCTACGAACGAATTATTAGCGCGACGGCTGGGCATAAAGGTTTCGACGCTAAAACATCATCTCGCTGGATTAGTAAAAGCTGGATTGATTTGCTATTCGGACCATCCGACTTACCAACGAGGCGGCCGTCGCAGTGAACATGGCCATATCGTCGAGGCCTATGGCATCAATTTATCGCCGATTGCGGCCCGCTATAGCGAGTTGCTCGATCTCGCGGACGCAGCAGACTTTGAAGCAAGACAGTGCAAGAGCCTCTCTAATCGGCGCACTCTGCTAAGAAGGTCTATGGCGGCAATCATTGAGGCGGCGAGGCGGGAGTTGGGATCACTCGATGAAGAGTGGAATTTGCTGCTGGCACGCCTTGACCGGCTCCTTGAGCGGCGTGCGCAGGGATCGCTCGAATCGGCAGAAGTCGTTGACGCGCTTGAGGCCCTGCGCGCCGAAGCAGCCGAACTCCTCGAAGCCCTCTATGACAGCCGAGATTCTAGCACCGCGCTGGCGAAATTTCGGCCTCTACAAACTACAGCTGACGATCCACATTCTGAATCTTGTAGTGATCAGCGGAATTGCGCTGACGCGCAATACATCAATGAGTCTCGCGCCATCGGCGCGATGGCTTATGAAAATAAGCCTTCAGATGCTTCTGCAGAAATCAAGCGAAGAACGCAATCGGCGGAGCCGGGCGACGACATTGTCAACGTTTCATTGCCGCTATTGCGGTCGGCATTTGTCCATCTGTCCGAGATGGTGCCGGAAGTGTTCAATCATTGGGCGGTGTTCCGCTCGTCCGGTGGGCTTCTTTGCCGACTGTGCCATATCAATCCCCAAGTCTATCAGGAAGCCGTGGAGGTGCTTGGGCCGGATCTCGCGATCGTCGCGTTGGCGCTTACCGCTGAACGCAGTGCCAATGGCTCTGTGTCGAATTCCGGCGGCTATCTGCGAGAACTGGTCAATCGAAGCCGCCAAGGGACCTTGCGACTAAGTCGCTCACTCTTTTCGATGGCAGCATCGGCCCGGCAGTCACATTAGTGGCCGGTTGCTCTCATGCTATGGATGAAAGGACATCGTGGTGTTTAGCATCTGGCGGCAAACTTCGGTCGACGCACTGCCGTTGAACTGCAACGACAGATGGGCCATCGCCGCCACTCCTTGAGCTCCCTCCGCAAACCCAGATGTGAGCGATCAGGGTGAAAATGTTCGGTTTCCAATTGCTGCGCTGCGAGCTACCGCGGCCCGTTGGCCACCAAGTTCGCCGAAACTGGCGCGTTAATCCATGTCAGTTGTTTTCCTCTGTTCTCCAGAGGCGGAGGACAACCTCGTACCCAAAGGTGCTCAATAGCCCTTCAGGTTTCTCATTGCTGTTTTCTGCAACGTCGATAGAATCCTTTTCGCGAACCTCCCCTGAAATCTGCAGTGCCTGGTCAAAGCAATGCACAGACCATTCCGCAAACGATGGATAACCTTGATGCCTTGCAAACTGATCGAGGGCAAAACCCCGCGCGCTGTTTTTGCTCAACCCCGTGTGTGGGACACTTACGACAATTATGCTGATCGCATCCATAGCCATATTCATTTTCCTAGGGCCATTCATAAACGTCATGTTGGCTGCATCAAAAATCGATTTGGTGCTTACACCCCTTAGAAGTTCGCAGAGGATAGAGGGTGGCGATTTCGAGTCGTTAATCTCCATTCGTTTCCTGTCGGTTATGTCGAACGGTTGCGGTTTCGGAAAAGGATCGGGTGCCGGCCGGAGAAGAGGCAGCAGTGCCATGGCGAGAAACATGGCGGGGTCGAGGCCAACTACGTCGGCCGCTTGAGAAATTTCGACAATAGGGGCCTCGCGGGAATATGCCAGAAGTCCATCAGTTCTACTCTGCGCTTGTTCAAACGGCAGCCGCTGCTGCGTATGATCGAGGCGTCGCCCATATTGTCCACGGCGAGCCGGAGGACCGCTTATGTTGCGTACCTGCCAGCTGGATCGCGGTCCAGTTCCACGAAAGCTGCGCGAGGGGCCCGGAAAATGTTCGGCACGGCAGCGCCTAGCTCGGAAAAAATGTTTGTTGGGCCGGATCTGGATCGGCCGACGACGCGGCAGGCCCAAGCCTGCGACGACTGCACGGCAACTCGCTTCACCACCATCATCGATGCCGATCAGATAAGTCATGGAGCCCGCCTGTTTGGACGCGTGTTTGAGGTGGAGAACCGGCATTTGCTCCCCACGCACTCCGATAGTATGTTCGTGCGTCGCACAAACCACAAGGCATGTCAATCGATTTAAAGACATGAAAACTCCGCAACTGCAAACGTGATAGTCGAAAAAAGAACCACTTTGTGCCACCGCGTTGCGCTGGGCGAACACGTGCCGGTGATCGCAACCCAGCCGCCGGGACATCACGGTCCGCAGCGGTGAAGCGAACGATGTGGATGTAGTATCAGCCTCGCTGCACAAGTTGATCATATCGGAATTGAACCGAGCGCGAGCGATAAACCCGATCCGAACTCTTTAGGAAATCCGCGGGGACAAAGGCGGCTTTTCCCCTCAACCTCTCAGCATGCCAGGTAACCTCTATCGAAACTAAGCCACATCGATCGTCTCGATGATCTCGTAGTGGTGGACGATGGCGCCTATCCCGTCATTGAGCAACGCTAAGATCGCCGATTCCGTCATGGGAACCGTTTCGATTCTTTCGAGGCAAATAGCCGTGGGCACTGGTTCCTCGTCTTCCGCAATCTCGGCACGCACCTCCAGCAAATCGCGCCTGGCCGATTCTACGTCTTCGAAAAACTGATCGGGCCGGTCGCGATCGTTCCAGCGTCCCTCGCCTAGATGGGCGGTGGTGGTGTAAGTGTAGAGCGTAAGAATGGGAGCCATCTGCATTAGTCTCTCCTGTGCGAATAAAGCTCTGACGGCATCGGAGGTTAGACATATTGCTGGCCTGGGCAATACTGTGAATTCACCGTAGTTGGGTCGTTGCGGCTGGGGGCGAAATGACACTGCAACAGCGTTTGACGACCGCCTTCAGCCAGCAGACAACGAATAAGTCATGCCAATCGATTACCGGCACACCCGTGCTACTAACCACGACCTCTCAGTCGGTGCCGGCGGCGATGGCTGCTCCACTGTGATGCTTCCCTTTTGGGACGAGTGCAGCGCCGATTCGCGCGAAAGCGCAATACCCTCGGCCCCAACAGAGGAGACGTTCGTCCTCGACGGCAATAAAATTCCCAACCCTCTGCGCTCTTCATTCTACCTGTAGAAATTGTAGACCGAGTGAAGGGAGATCCGGTAAGCAAGCCTGCTGGCTACGTGACGGTCAGGTACCACTTTCCGGACTTGTCGGTACGCCTGATAACCAGACCGCTACGGAGGCACACAACGCCGAATTTCGCGATTACGCCAGAAACACTCTGGCCCACTTTGAAGTGCACCTCGATTTTGGGCCGGCAGGAGCTGGAATTTTCCGGGGTTATGGCGACATCCGACATCCACGCATAGTTCTTTCTGAACCTCATCTGATCAGTACCCCTGCGCCGAGGACCGCCTTGTTTAATTGAGGAATTCCCGTTGTTTTCGTGAGGTGAGCGCTTTCGCCACGTTGCAAACCACGAGGATAACGACGTGTCTATTCACCGTCTTGAGATTTTGGCCGGTAGTGTTCGGCGACGCAAGTTTACGCAGGCCGCTAAGGAAGCGATCGTCTCGGAAACGTTGAGAGGCGACGCCAGCGTGACGGATATTGCCCGTCGCCATGACCTTGATCGGTCGTTGGTGTACAGATGGCGACGTGAGCTTGGTGTGGTCGAAAAGGTCGAGGCGGCAATCGGATTTGTCCCGGTTAACGTCGCGGCTGCGGTGCCTGTCTTTCGGGATGCAAACATCGTCGGACAGATCCCCGGTGCAATCGAAATCCATGTCGGCCATGGCCGGAGCGTTCGGGTGGGAACGGGCTTTGATACGGCCACCTTGTCTCGTGTCCTTGATGTGCTGGCGGCGCGATGATTCCGATTGAAAACGGGGTTAGGGTATGGCTTGCGACGGGCTATACGGATATGCGGCGCGGCTTTCCCGGTCTGGCGTTGCAGGTCCAGGAGATTTTGAAGCAGGATCCGTTCGGTGGACATTTGTTTTGCTTTCGGGGTCGCAGTGGTGGTCTTTTGAAAGTGATCTGGCATGACGGCCAGGGCAGCTGTACTTTTACGAAAAAGCTCGAGCGCGGCAGGTTCATTTGGCCGAAGGTCGCGGACGGCGCCGTGACGATCTCCTCGGCACAGCTGAGCTATCTCCTGTCCGGACTTGACTGGCGAAATCCGCAACAGACATGGCGTCCGACGAGCGCCGGATAGGTGCATTTTGCGGCTCGATGTTGGTTGATATCCCGTCGTGCGGTCTCCTCTGAAATATTGAAATGCAACATCAGATCACGGATCCGGACTTCGCCGTCCGTTTGGACCATCTCGATGAGCTTCTTATGGCGATTGTGACTGAGCGACATTCTTCCCTCTCGCGACATTTTCGAGAGAGTAACTAAACCAAACTGTCGATACCACCAATGCAGAAAGGCCCGACACCGATATATCCACTATCGAGAAGCTCACGTTTAAAGAACTTTCCAGGGCGCGCGGGACGGGTCAAACCTGCAACGCTATCCCGAGGATACACCCCCCGCACTGCCATCATGCTAGCCTACCGGACGGCGCCACGGTTCGCCTCTAACACTCTTTGCCCGGACCACGAGATTGGCGATCCCCGTCTCGTCTTCCAGGACGATGACCATCACAGGCCGGCTTAGCTTTATCTGGAATATCAGAACGCAGGCTTTCACCGGCCAGTGAAATAGCGCCTCTCATCGGCGCCGTTTCGAGAGCGTCAGGGATGGCCGCCCGAACGGGGGAAGACCTACCAGGAGCTTCAGCGCAGCCAACATCCCGTCCTGAAGGGGACGCCGACTTTCTTCCGGTCGAGCCTAGCGGGTCTTTTGAACGGACGGGCCACTGCCAAGCCTAAATCGCTCTTTCATCTCCTCGGTGGGGAGCGGGAAAAACTTGGGGGTAAGAGTCTTCGGATAGTCGGGTGCTTTTTGGAAAGGGCACTCGTTGACAACGCAATTGAAAATGAACATCTGGGTCGAGCTTGTTGGAGGGGATGGCGTTTCGCAGCGTCTTGAGATTTCCAGTGTCGAACGCACTGTCGAAGGGGCTCGTCTCGGCGATTTCGGTCTTTCTCTGGAAGAAGGCAAGGAGATACAGCGGCGTCTACAAGGCGGGTTGACCCAATTTCAGGCCGACCAGGCCGGCCGGCAGGATCGTAAATGCCACGACTGTAATGGCCTCCGGACGGTTCATGACTACAGATCCCGTACGATCCACTCGCTCTTCGGCCCTTGTTGTGCGCGCGTGCCACGGTGGCACAGCTGTGCATGCGGAAGGGCGCAAGATTCGGGCACATCAAGCCTCGATACATTGCTGAATGGAAGAGCAACACCAGAATTGGAGCGAATTCAGGCGGAACTGGGCTCTCGGCTATCCTTTCGAGAAGCAGCCCGAGTGCTTGACCTCTTTGTGCCGGTTGAATCGACCACACATCGACATAACCACCGGACTGTCAGTCAACGGCTCGCCAAGGTCGCCGATCAGATCGAAAAGTGGGACATTGCAAGCCTCTATCGTATCAGCCGAGTTGGCGAATCTGCCGTTTCTGTTTTCATTGATGGCGCTTATATTCGCGCAGTTCCCGGCTTATCAAAGCCGGCATTTCGAGATCGCCATGGGACGGGTTGTTGCGGAGGGCCGGCTACCGCGCCAGTTTGCTGCTGCGCCTAATATTGCCACCGGCAAGCACGATGTCGTTCGCGCGGCGATGCGCGCACAAGGGTGGCTTCCAGGTCGAGACGTTACTGTCTTCAGTGACGGAGAGATCGGACTGCAAAACATCGTGTTAAGCGCAACGCGCCAGCCTGTGACGCATATTCTTGACTGGTTCCATCTATCAATGCGGCTTCGGCACATCGAACAGGCCTGGGAGGGCATCAGACATCTGCAAGATCTGAACATCTATCTTCGCGACGTCGCGCGCGACACCACCAACAAGCTTAGGCGCCTATATGAGCTGATCACCAATCTTCGCACCTATCTGGTCCAGAACAAGGCTTCGATTGTCAACTACTGCCAGCGATATTGGTCAGGCAAGCCCATATCCAGTTCCCCGGCTGAAAGTGCCGCCAACAGTCTCGTTAATGCCCGCATGAATGAGAAGCGACAGATGCGTTGGTCGCCGATTGGCGCTCATCGGGTCCTGCAGGTCCGAGCCGCCGTCGCCGACGGCCGTCTCAAACAAGCAAAGCTCAACCTGGCAGCGTAACCCCCGGCTTTTTCCCGCTCTCGGCTTCAGATCTCTACGGCTCCCCGGGAGACTGCTGCGGGCCGCATGACGTTCACAGTACGTTCGATCTTAGCGCAGGTTTTTACACTGTTCTTGTTGTCGCCCCAACTATGCGGCTTCGCAAGCGCTCGGCGAGCAGGTGCCCGCAACCGGTGGCGCCGGTATCCTCTATGACAGCCCCAGGCACAGGGCTGGCGTAAAACGTTGCCGCACTTCGACTGCGGAACATCCGGGATGTTACGCAGACCAGTTAGAGATCACGGTGTCGGCAGGAGGCAGGCGGATTGCGCTGCGAAAACTCTCCAGTTGAGGACGGGAACAAGGCAACAGCAAAACTCTGCGGCTACTGAGATAGCCGGTATAAGTGGCAGGCCCAGCAGATACTCCAGGCAATCCGCCTTCGCATGGCGTCCGCTGCCTGCCGATCGGACAGACCCTCCGCGAATTGTAGCAAGGTGATAAGCGCCAGGCGCCAGGGCGCTTTGGCACGTTGACCGAGGATGGGAAACAACGCCACGAATTGTCGGTCATCGAAGATCGGCCCCAGAGCGTCGCGCAAAACCATCAGCACACAGCCTCGCGGAAAAGCAGACTTGGCAATCTGCACCGTTTACTCCGGATTTCGACTGAAAGATCTGGCAGCAGCGACTCCTCGAATCATTGGAATGCCCAGAGAATCAGGGATTTCCGCGTTCGTCGAGACCAAAAGTGCGGACTTCGCCAATAGTATCGAGTATGCGCCAGACACCGCATCATCGTTTTTGGAGGACAACCCATATGGACTGTCTGAAATCGAAAGCACTGCGTTGCATTGCGCCGGCAGTCAGAAAGCGACTGCTTCCTGGCACCCGAGGTGATCAGTGCGCATCCGTGCTCCCCTCCCGTCCAATACAGCGGCTATCAATCGATAATATCGAGGATCTCATAGTTATTTACAAACGCGCCGATACCGTCATTCAGTAGAGCAAAAATGCTTTCCCTAGAGACGGGAAGGGTTTCGATCTTCTCCAGCTGCATCGGCCACCATCTGTTCCCCGGTTCGCTCTCAATATCTCCGCGTAATTCGCGAAGCGCTTCGCGCGCACTATCCTCGTCGTAAAAGAAGGTCTCCGGAATATCTGTATTGGCCCAGCGGTCGTCACGGCCGTTGTCGACACGTCCATAGGTGTAAAAGATGAACGACTCGCCCTGGGACATGCTTTACCTCCAAATGTTTTCCGGCACTGCCGGGGAACTGACGCGGCTGGACGTGACCCAGATCGCTACTCGCAAAAGTGTTAGTCAGCCGTCGATTGTAGGTTTCTACCGCTGCTGTGGCCGTCGCCAGGCGCGCAGAATTTGGGACAAGTAAGGAACTACGTGGGACATCATGACTGAAACCGAAACAGCCAACCGGGTCCAGGAGATTCTGACCGGCATAAAGCCTCTGACCGCCGAATATTATCCGCCGACGGACAAGTCTCTCGGCGTTACCGGTGAGCTTGCCGTAGCGGTTAGAGCCGAAATCCTCGGCCTGGATCTTGCGTCCGACGGCACCGAAACCGTAGATGCCGAGTCGGAGCCGACTAGGCCCCGAACCGCTGTCACGCTGACGGCACTATTCCCTGTCCGGCAACTTTGCCTCACAAAGCGGTCGATGGCGAGGATATTGCGTGTCGAGGCTATGATGAGGCCCATGGCGAAATCCGCAACACTCGATGATTTGCCGCCAGGGCTATGCGTTACAGTCAGCCTCTGGCGGAAGCCCGTCGAAAGATAGGTTCGGGTATATCCGAGTAACGCAGCGTTTTCTTCAAACGCGAGCACGACACGGCGTGCTAGGCCCTGGCGCCGAATGGAGGGATGTGTCCATATCCGCTTCAGCTCTTCCGTTTCGTCGTCATGGCTCAGAAAGGCCCGGCCGGTGATGGTTTGGCCGTCGCGCTGCAGGGGGAGGAAATCGCCAAGCGGCGAAAAAAACACGGCCTCCGGATATTCCATGATTTCGGAACGATTGCCATCCGGATGGCTGATCTCGCCATAGCGGAGATCAGGTTCCCGCATAAGCCCATCGATCAACGGACGAGCGGCTGGATGTAGCAAAGACGATCGGATCAGTACGTCGGTCATATCATCCCCCGAAGTTTTGCGCCTAGTAACGCGTTACCTCTGCCACGCCAAAAGTCGATGCTTGGCGTAGCGATGTGGAGAAGCGCCTGTAGCTTTCCGGCGAATACCGCACCGCTAGCACAATCATCGCCAACGAACCAACCGCCATGACCAGCCAGACACGGCTGAGATCCGACAGTGAATCACGTGCTGCACCTGCGAAAAGCGGGACAAAGCTTGCCAGGATGTAACCTCCTCCCTGAACGAAGGAGGTGAAATTTCCGGCGGTCGTCGGGTCATCGATATGATCAATTGCCACGATGATCGACAGCGGAAACAGGATACCGATGCCAACGCCGAGCAAAGCCATGGCTGCGTGGGCAAGTTCCACGGGCCATCCATGGAGCACTACAAAGCCCAGTGCGGTGACCAGAAGGGAAAATACCAGCGGGCCGCGACGGTCAGGGAAATGATGAATGAAGGCCGCCACGCCAAGAGCGGTCACTGCTTCTATGACGGTGAGCACGGAGAGCAACAGGCCGGCATTGCCTCGCCCCACGCCCTGCTCGAGGTAAAACGGCGGGATCCAAGCCATGGCGAGCATGAAGGCCCCCGTGCCGACACCGAAGAATATCATAAGGGACCAGCATCGGGCGTTGCGCCAGAAGGACGGCGAGCGTGCCCCTGCGATCGGCGCGTTGACGACCCTTTCGCTTGCGGCATGACGGGAGGAAACTCCCCAAAGCAGCACCGCGACGATCGCGGGGGCGCTCCATGCGGCAAGCGTGCCGGACCAGCCTATGGCATCACTGATCCCGGCAGCGGTGCCGGCGGCAATCGATGCGCCGACAACGATGCCTGTCGAATAAAGGCCGATTACCCGGCTTGTCGAGCTGCCGAAGTTTCGCTTGGCAAACCCTGGCATAAGCGATTGAACGAGGGTAATCCCGATGCCTGCTGCGGCAGCGGTGACCAGCAGTCCCGATCCAGAGGGGAGCCAATAGCGTGCTATGCTGGAACCGGCAACGATCAGGACTCCGAGGGCAATTCCACCACGCTCGCCGAGCGCGGCACGCACCTGTCGGACATAGATGGCTCCAACGCCCATGAGAAAGACGGGGATCATAGTCAACAATCCTACCGCGGTGGAATTGATCCCGGTATCCCCGATGATCTTTGAGACGAGTGGACCGATGGCAGCAACGGCCGGGCGCAGATTGATCGAGACTAGGAAAATCGCGATCGATAACAATATTGGCGAAGCTTTCCGTAGATGATCAGACATGGCTAGGATCCTTTCTTTCGTCCTTCGAGGCTGGCAGCCCCGCATAATCCGGGGTTTTGATAAGTTCCGCGCTAAGGCGGCTGATGTCGGGGATAAAGACGGCCTCGTTCCAATCTGCCGGAGGCACAGGCCGCAATGCGATCGACACGGCATCGGGAGCGCAGCGGAGGACATCAGTCAGGGTTCGGGTGATGGTATCGGCCAACGCTGCCTTGTTCGCATCCGTCAGTACCGTGTCGAAATATTTGATGATGACGTGCGGCATAGGTTTATACACTTTCCTCAAGCGAAAGCCGTTGCGAATGGCTGCGTTGCCAGGCAGGTGCGTGCCGCCGGATCGCTTGTGCAAGTTCTACGACCCTGCTCTGTTTCAGGAGTTCGTAATGGTCCGGCGAGAGGGAGACGACGCTGGCAGGTTGTCTGAGTGTCCCGATCGCCTGCTCGAGGAAGGAGAGATCGTCGCCTCGCGCCTTGAACAGGCAGACGTGCGCAAGTAATTCCCGCTCTTTCATCTGCAATCCGTATTCCGGCGTATAGGTTTGGGCGACGAGCCTCGTGATCCTTGTGATTACGCCGATGTCGAGTTCGGGCTTTTCGGCCGCGATAAAATTGATGAAAGACGTTTCATCGCGAACCGTCGCAATCACTGGAGCCACCCGCTCCGGTGCGATCGTCTGGGCAAAGACTGAATAGAGGATGGTCAGGAAGGATGCATCGCGGAACAGGGTTGCCAAGTCGCCGCGAACCGGGTCACCACCCGGTAGCCGGGGAGAACCGGGAGCAATGAGGATCAGTTCGGCAACCTCTTCACCGGCTTGCTCAAGATACCAGGCTGTCTCGTAGGCGACACGAGCACCGAAGGAATAACCCCACAGCGTGTAGGGCCCTTTTGGCTGCATCTCGCGCATCATCAACGTGTCGCGAAGGGACATCTCATGGATAGAGTGGCAGATATTCTCACCTGCGTTTACGCCGAGCGCTTGCACGCCGATGAAAGGCCGGGCTGTGTTGAGGGCATTGGCGAGATGGCGGAGGTTCATCGGATATCCGCCGAGGCCCGGCCAGCAGAAGATGGGTTTACCACTGCCATTTTTGAGGGTAACGGCGCGCGACACCGTGTGGCGGGGGCCGTTGGCATCCAGTCGCCGCGCGAGGTCCGCGATCGTCGAGTCCTCGAACAGCACCTGGACCGGCAGATCTACGCCAAAGGCATTGTTGACGCTGAGCACCAGCTGCACCGCCTGCAACGAGTCGCCCCCGATCTCAAAGAAGTCGTCGTGTATCGAAAGGTCTTCGACGTCGAGTTCTTCGCTCCAGATGCGGGCTAGGTGCTCTTCAGTCTCGTTGCGTGGCATGACCACTTCGCGTTCGGCGTCTCCATCCTGAAACTCAGGGAGAGCTTTAAGAGCGTTCACATCGACCTTGCCTGATGCGCTGTGGGGCATCTTGGCGATCAGGGCGATCTTACTTGGCACCATGTAGTCGGGCAGCGTCGTCTGAAGATCCTTGCGGATCAACTCGGCGGGCCCCTCCATATGAACAGTGTCTTCGTGCATACCCTCATGCGTCTGTTGGGCAGCGCTGACCTTACCGAACACCGCCGAATAGCAGACGTCCGCTTTCAGCCCACGTTCCGTGAGGATGTCGCGGAGCCGCACGGCGGCGGCGAGATCGTTGCCGGACTTGGAACTGTAGCCCGAGGACATGGTGCCGATGCGTTGTTCGTTCTGCTGGAGCCTCTGTAAGGCGCGTCCAAGGTCGATATAGGCGTGCCAGCTTTCGGCGCTGCGGCTGATCATCGAAATCATCCCGCTGGCACGTTCATAAACACGTTGGTTAATCGCGATGACGTGACGCGCTTCAAGAATATGCGGAGAAAAGGGCACGAGGGCGCCGTCGCGATAGGCATATTGCCCTTGTGCAAGCCCTTCTATCCGGTTGCCGTGGGCCTGTAGGAAGAAGTCTACGGCAATCTGCGTCTGTCGCTCATCATTTGCGACGATATCGTAAGCGGCGAGATAGATGTGGCCTTCTGCACAATCGAGGTACGGCATGGCGCCCGGATCGGCATAACCCGCGCCGACGCCAAGGCCGTACTGGGGTAAGACATGGTCGAGCAAACCAAGGATGTGACCGGTTTCGAATTCCAGCACCTCGCGAATATTGTTCTTGTACACGGACTCGATCGCCTTGATCTTGCCGACGAAGTGAAAGCGCATACGCGGTCTGTCGGTGGCATCCCGCGGTTTCGTCCGGACAAGTTCGTGCCTTGCGGGGTGGTAATAGTAGTATCCGGCATCCAAGCCGGCCATGCCCGACAGCTCCAGATAGACTTGGGTAGCATAGAGTGCGCCCGGCGAGGCATAAGCCAATTTCGGCAGCAAGCGCTCAGTGCTGGTGAACCGACCGAGATGGCGCAATAGATGACCAAGCGTCTCAGCGGTCAGTTCGTCAGGGCCGTTGGCCTTGGCAGCTTCCCGTTCCGGCTGGGCGAGGAGTGAGAGCAGGTCTGTAACCGTTGTGTCTCCGCCTTCGAAAAAGCGATACGTCTTGCGGGCGAATGCGAACGCGCGTTGGGCGGCAGTCGTGTTCGTACCGGCAAGCTTGATCGCAGGATGGCTCTTGAGTTCGTCGGTGCTGCGCAAACCGCCGTCGGAAAGCTGGGCTCGGACCTGCAGGCGGCTCTTTTTGCTTCTGTGATGTGCGCTCGCAACGCCCTGATCCATCAGTTGCGCTTCGCGCGGATTGAGTTCGATACCGGCAACGAGCATCGGTTGTTGGGTGCGTGGGTGGGGTTTCACGAAAACGCCGGCGGATTTGACCCAATCATGGTTTTCGATCGCAACTCTGATTTCGTCGAGTTCGATGCGGTAGCCGCGAAACTTGACCTGGTTGTCGACACGCCCTTGAAACACCAGCACGCCGTCTTTGTTCCTGTGTACGAAATCTCCCGTTTTATAGAGGCGCAACGGGATGCCTTTTGAGCTGTCGAACCAGTGGATAAAGCGCTGCGCGGTAAGGTCGTCGCGCTCGTGATATCCTTCGGCCAACTGCGGACCGCCGATATAAAGTTCGCCGACTTCTCCGTCGCTCACCTCTATAAGCGCTTCGTTCAGGACGTGGCAGGTCGTATTCGCGACCGGCATCCCAATCGGTATCATGTCCGGCGCGTCGTCGACGGTCGTCGGATCAACGGAGTAGGCGGTGGCGTTGATGGTGCACTCGGTCGGCCCATAGAGATTGACAAGACGGCAGCCGGGTCGCGCCTCGAAAACACGACTGGATAGTTTTCGGGTTAGAGCCTCACCGCCACTGAATATACTGGTCAGTGTCGTGCAGGAACCGAATTCGGAAATGTCGACGAGCGCCTGGAGAAGCGTTGGAACCCCTTGCAGCATGGTGACCCGATGGCTTCGGATTTGTTCAATAATCCCCGTTGGGTCTCGATAAACGCCAGGACGTCCCATGACGACCTGCGCTCCGCAACATACCGCCAGCAATTCCCATTGTGCGGCATCGAAACTTGCGGGCGTCTTTTGAAGAATAATTTCCCCCACGCACAAATGCTGCTCGTTTTGCAACCAGGTCAGCTGGTTGAGGATTGCTGCCTGGGAAATGCCGACGCCTTTCGGGGCGCCCGTCGTACCCGAGGTGTAGATTATGTAGGCAAGCTCGGTGCCGAGCAGTTCTGGCGCACCCACGGCATCCGTGCCTTCGTCAGGATCAGCGTTGGGCAGACCGTCGAGAGCGACGACCACAAGGTCTGGAAGGATCATTCCCGCGAGCTTCTTGCGAAGCTTTTCCTGCGTAACGATTACCTTGATGCCGGCATCGCGGATCATATATGTCAGCCGGTCAACCGGATAATCCGCGCCAAGCGGCAAATAGGCGCCGCCGGCAAACAGAATGCCCCAGAGTCCCACCATCATATCTATCGAGGATTCTACGAAGAGGCCGACCGGACTTCCCCCGCCAACCCCTACTCGTTTCAGCACAACTCCCACAGCCGCGGCATTCTTAACCAGATCGCGGTAGCGCAAAGCGCTTGAGTCGTCGCACACGGCAATATCGTCGCTTCTGCAGCGCTCTTGCCGAAGCAGGAGGTCTACGAGCGATGTCGGAGACTGCATCGCTAATGGGTGAGCCGCGTCAAGTTCGTGCGGTTGGAGGGACGTGGAGAGGCTTTGTAAGGTGGTCATGGACGGCTCCTGGCAACGGGATATGGAACGATTGTTACACAATGGATGCGACAGCAGTGGGCAATCGGATCGCGATCGCATGTAAATGGTCATCGAAGACAGCGAGGCTGACTGTGGAATAGCTCGGGGCTCGACTGAAAAGGTGCTTAATGCTTTTCGTAAAGCACTCCACGGTCCGGAATTGGATCGGATATGCCGCAACTGCGCAATGCGTGCCAGTACAGAGCGGCGTTGTTGGAAAGCACAGGCTTGCCAATCCAGTTTTCCGCCATCTGGGCGAAAGCCGCCATCGGTACATTGGTGCCGACTTGGACCACGGCCTCCACCTCTGGGCGGTTCACGTTGACTACAGCATCCCTGAGATCCGCCAAGGTGACATGAGAAATATTTGATGGAGTGCGGCCGCCCAAACCGTGGGTGGCGATGACCTCAATCCCGCTATCGGCGAAAAAGCGGGAGACCGGCTCGTCGCCGAGTTCCAGATAGGGCGAGATCAAGCCGATGCGACGTACGCCGCCAAGTGCTTCGAGGGCAGAAGTGATGGCGTCCGCGCTTGTGATGATCTTGGGGCCGCCGCCGGCGACGGTCAGTTCCCGATGCAGGGCGAGATGAGCTTCTCGCCCTTTCCAGTAACCGTCCGGCGATACCGCTGCAATTATAGCCGCAAGGCCGCAATGGCGGAGGCTACGAACCGCATCGGGTGTAGCGCGGCGAATATCTTCGATTACTTTGTTGAAGCCCGCTTGATGCGTCAGCGAGTCATCTTCGATGACGATCCGGGCGATGTGGTTTGTTACGTCAAATGGGCGCATGTCGTCCATTTCCGGCTGCGCAGATGTATTGGTAGAAGGGACGGCGATCCCAATCCGCAGACGTTTTCCTAAGAAGTTGCTCACGCCCATCTCCTGAATTCGATATACTCTTTGTCGAATGCTCGACGGCCACGGCCGCCCCCGATTTTCTGAACTATTTGGCGCTGCCGGGTCATGAAGACCCGGACGCTGCGTTCGCGGTTGAGTAGGCTAGAGCTACATCGATTGCCCTGAGATCCTTCCGACCGGACGGCTTCCTGCTCACAAACATCCTATGGTTGCTAACATGAAACGTTGGATCAATGCTGCGCTGCATTATGGAATGAACGTTCATTAACAGTCAAGACGAATTTTCGCAAAGGCAAAAAATTTCTTACATTTATACTGTTGACATTATTACACTCAATCCATTAGCACCGAGATGGCATAGGCGACATGTTTCAGAAACACTACAAATGATTTCATGTATAGATTGCTGTATTATTTTCACATTGCAGGCTTGCGGGAATATTGAAATTATAGTTGTAGCAAACGTTCCTTCACGCCATGAATATATACGTTCATTACACCTGGGAGCGCCACCGCTGTCTGTCGTCGTTTGTAAAACCTGTGGGCATATTGCGAAGCAACGTGAGCAACAGCATGTTTTGCGATCTCAAATTTTCACCGCCATCAATTTCGGGTGACGGGTAGTGCTGCGGTCGTATTGTTAACCATTGACATACACGCAGATTTGGTTATGGTACGGTCATTCCATAAAGGGGATTCGTTTTGGCCCGACCGAGAGAATTCGACGAGGACCGTGTTCTGGACGCTGTAATGGACACCTTCTGGCGCAATGGCTACGAGGGTACCTCGGCGCAAAACCTCGTTGACGCCACTGGTTTGGGGAGAGGTAGTCTTTATGCGGCTTTCTCCAACAAGGATGGTCTTTTTGAACAGGCTCTTCTTCGCTACCGCAAGTGCAGCCAGGCGCATGTCGACCAACTCCGACAGGATGGTTCGCCGGTGGGACGCCTGCGCGAGATGATGATGAATATGATCAACGCCGATATGGAAGCCTCCTCGGAGAAGCGTGGTTGTCTCGCCACCAACAGTGCGATCGAGATGGCGGGCCGTGACCCGCGCGTAGCAGGCCTCGTGCGTGAGAATTTCACCATTTTGATGCAGGGTATTGAGGAGACCATCCGACGGAGTCAGGCAGCGGGAGAAGTCCGGCCAGAAGTTGACACAGCCAGCCTAGCGCTTTTTGTCTTTAATGCGGTGCAAGGTCTGCGTGTGCTAGCCAAATCCGCCCGGCCGCAGGACCGCAAAAAGCTGATCACAATCATCGATCAGACACTGGCTGTGATGACCTGATCGTCCTCTTTTTTGATCAATTATGGAATGATAGTTCAATAATTCCCACCTTTAACAGGAGCACTTTATGACAGATATCCAGCCCGCTCAATCTACCCGCGCTGTTGCGGTGCTCGGCACCGGTCTTATCGGCGCAGCGGTCGCACGAAATCTTGCCCGCAAAGGCTTCGAAGTGCGAGCGTGGAACCGCTCGGCGCAGAAAGCTCGTGCACTCGCCACAGACGGCGTCACACCGTTCGAAGACATCAGTGCAGCGGTGCGTGGGGCCACGATTGTCATAACTGTGTTAAAGGATGGTCCGGCCACAAGGGAGGTGATGGCGGCGGCGCTCCCGAGCCTCGACAAGGGCACAGTATGGCTCCAGCTTAGCACCGTTGGACTCGAAGCGATCGAAGCTTTGGCCGACTTCGCGGCCGAGAAAGGCTTTATCTTCTACGATGCACCCGTGCAGGGGACTCGACAACCCGCCGAACAGGGCAAGCTGGTTATTCTGGCATCCGGGCCCGAAAGTGAGCGCCATATCGCCCAACCAATCTTCGACGCCATCGGACAACGGACCCTTTGGGTATCCGACACGCCTGGAACCAGCAGCCGGCTCAAGCTCGCTCTTAACGCCTATGTTTTTGCGCTTACCCACGGGACCGCAGAGACCCTGGCAATTGCGCGCGCACTCGGCGTCGACCCGGCACAGGTGATCGAGGCCGTGACGGGCGGTCCGCTCGACAGCGGCTATTTCCAGGTCAAGAGCGCGGCGATGCTGAAAGGCGACTTCACCACCAGCTTTTCGATCGAAAACGGCGTGAAAGACGCTGCACTGGTAGTTGAGGCGCTGGCCGGGACGAACGTTCGTGCCGATCTCGCAGAGTCCGGCCTCGCGCGCTTCC
Organism: Rhizobium jaguaris; assembly: GCF_003627755.1. Lineage (NCBI taxonomy): Bacteria > Pseudomonadati > Pseudomonadota > Alphaproteobacteria > Hyphomicrobiales > Rhizobiaceae > Martinezella > Martinezella jaguaris. Next base: position 156,145 of record NZ_CP032697.1, read on the forward strand.
AGCGCACGGCCAAAGCCGGCCACGGCGACAAAGACATCGCCGCCACTTTTCTCGCCTGAATGGATGATGATGACCGCACCATCCGGCTAGTAGGCCAATACGAACCTTTAGCGTCAACCACGTAGAGAAGAGGAGATAACATGTCGACGAAAAACTTTGAGTGGGGTCCGCAAGCCAAGGCCCTGCATGTGCAACTTCAGCATCCCATTTCAAAATTTGCCGGCAACTTTCGCTGGAGCGCTGACGTGTGGCCCGACGAAGATGATCTTTCCAAGAAGGAGACGTGGGAGGGCACTTCTACACACGTCCTGGCGTGCCAAGGCCGTTTTGTTCACATGGTCATGCATGGCAAAATGGACGACAGCGACTGGGAAGGAAATCACATCTTCGGCCTCGGCCCCGACGGCGTGAGCATCCAAGAAGTTAGCTTTAACAAATATGGAACCTTCGCCACTGCCACGTCAAAAGGTGTCGTAAGCGGTAACAGCTTCGCCGTGTATGGTTCAACAACGGAGCCGTCACGCGGCATTGAGCCCTATCGCACCATCTATACTGTGCTGAATGACAATGAGATCGAAATCGAGATCTTCATGACGTCGCCAGCCGGGCGCGAGAGCAAGGCTAAACATCTCAAACTGACGCGCGTCTAATGGGAGGCGATCTTGACAATAGGGCACAGTGACGGCTTGACCGAGTCTAACGACGAAAAAAACGTAGCCGGCCCGGATGAGTGCGGGAGCGTGCTCATCTTGGAGCAAATAGAGCTTGCCGGCGATGAGGACGAAACAATGATCGTATTCACGAAATGCTGTTGCACGAGCTCGACATCGTGACCTTTCCCCAGACTGCATAGTCGAAACCAGCGTCTTTCCGGAGGAGCGGAAAATATGACTGAAAATCAGGAGAATCCAGCAGTTTTCATTTTCAAAGACATCCCGGAGCCGGGGACAACACTTGGCGAGCTTTCCATCGAGACCGTGGAACTGAATGACGACGAGCAGCCGCTTGATATCGTATTCGTGCGCTGCAGCACCACCTCGACCTGCTCATCGTAAGCGCGCCAACTTATTGCCAGTATTCAACCGGAAGCTGAAATGGACAGTCACGACCGTGACGTCCACAGGGAGCCTCGCATATGGTGTTCGACGTAAGGGTCCGACTATCCGATTTGCAATGGACGGTCACAGCCGACGATGGATTCATTATCGGCAAGAAAGCGACCGTCCTGCGCAAAATTCGAGGCTCGGTTTTGCTGCGCCGGATTGGTGATGCCTTGCTTGATCGCTTACGAGGACAAACCATACCGCTCGTGCAGTTGCGTGCCGATCTCTGCCAAGAGTTCCCCCCAGCCGTCGTCGAAGACGCTCTACGTCAATTTCATAGCTTGCAGATAATCGAATACACAGAACAGGCTGAAGAAAGTGGTCCGATCGTGGATCACCCCTTCCACGACTATTTCAGGTCTGCCAGCACCGACCCAGCCATTCCATTGGATAGGCTCCGACAGAGTAGGATCGTCGTCGTTGGAGGGGGGCAGCTCACGGCTGCAGCGACATGGGAACTAATGGGATCAGGCATCGGTGACGTGTCGGTGATTCCGCTCTCGGATGTTGCGGGCGCATTGGCTCGCGCTTGCAATGGATGGGAAGTCGTACCCAGGGTTCTGCCTTTGATGGCATTTGATGATCCGGGCTTTGGCGAGGAGTTGCGGCAGAGCGACTTGGTCGTCATGTGCGCTGATCAACCCCTGAGCCGTCTACGTGAATTTCCCCAACTCAATGCGCTTTGCCTGGAGCTGGAGAAACCTTGGCTTTGCGTCGCACTCGATGGGGATCGCATCGATTTAGGTCCTCTCTTCGTGCCAGGTGACACAGGGTGTTTCCGTTGTTTGGAATTACGCGAAGAAAGTCATCTGCCTCACCGGGCGGAGTACTTCGCCTTCAAGCGCAATATTGCTGCACCTTGGATGGTAGTAAACGCCGATTCGCCGCCTCCAGCTTTACGCATGGCGGCAGCAATGGTGTCGCTGGAAGCGGTGCGCATCCTCTCGCGCCAGTCCTTTCCTAGCACTTTCCAGACTTTGGTAGAGCTCGAATTGTCCACTTATAACCTGCAGACACACACCCTGGTGCGGGTGCCTTTTTGCGATGCTTGCGGACCACAAAATCGACAACCCCTCCGACGGGCATGGAGCATTTGAAAATGAGCGTGTTGGCCGCAGAACGAGCTTGCTTGGATAGAGCGGGACTGCTTTTCGGATCGGGTCGCCTGGGACCGGTATCTAAGCTGCGCCACCATCGAAATATGGCCGACTATCCGGGTTTTTTTTCTGTGACGGCCGAAGTGATGAGCCGCAATTCCCTCGGTTCGCTGATCGCCGCGGGTGGTGGTCTAACCGCGTCCCGAGCGCTGAGCGCGGCATGCGGCGAGGCAATGGAGCGATTGTGCTTGCAAACGCCGGCTGTATCCACGGACCCGGTCACGGCGAATACCCTTTCTGGCGAAGTGATTGATCCTCGACGATTATTGTACTTCACGCCCGAACAATATGCACAAACAAATTTCCCTTTGAAGCCGTACAAGTCAAGTGTGCCGATCCACTGGGTCTCTGGTCATTCGCTTGTCGACGAACGCCCGGTTTGGGTTCCCGCTTTTGCCGTCTATGGCGCAACAGCGGTGAGCGACCCGTTTGGACCACATGACCATATAGTTTCGACCGGCTGCGCCTGTGCCCTGACGAAAGATGCAGCTATTCTTAACGGCCTCTATGAGGTTATTGAACGCGATAGCTTCATGATCCATTGGGAAAACCGTTGGCCAGGAAGCGACAGACCACTTCCCGACTATTGTTTGTCGCTCAGCGACCGATTGGCGAAATGCGGATTCCAGCTCGAAGTGCGATGCCTAGATAATGACTTGGCTATACCGGTTGCTGTCGCAGCCGTGGCGGATCAGGAGAACGGCAGAGCGTCCATGGCCTTTGGGGCTGCCGCCCGCGCCAATTGGAATCAGGCGGCCGAACGTGCTTGTGAAGAAGCCGTTTTGACGAGTTTCTGGGTCACGGGACAACTCAGTCGCGCTCATGCCGACTTCTCGGACGTCTACCGCGAAATGGACGGCCTTGCCGATCCAGCGCGCCATGCCTTCCTTTACGGGTTTGACGAGATGAAGGAGACGGCGAGATGTTTGTTCGAACCGATCGATGAAATTCCTGAGCTCGACAGCGGCCCTGCAAACCCAGATGCCGAAATGACGTGGCTGCTCGGCAAACTTGTCGGTGCTGGCATGGAGCCATTCTTCGTGGACATCACGCTGGATTCAATTGCAGCTCTCGGTTTTACAGTTCAAAAAGTGCTCGTTCCGGGTCTAACGCCGTTGGCGCGCGGGCGACACGCACGACCGCTTGCCAATGGACGATTGGCCAACGTCCCGCGGCGGCTTGGTCGAGTTGCTTGTCGGGATTTCAATCCTGAACCTCACCCATTTCCCTGAGGAACGAAGATGATGGATTCTGTCATTCCCTTTTGCGAACGTGCTGCCGAAGCTCGAAACTGGTTTGAGGATCCCGAACTGTGGGTAGTAGCAACTGATTTTGAAAGATCATACCGCCGTTTGCCGCATCAATTGCACTTCGAGATCGCTCTTTGCAAACTTGGGCACGTGCCGAGGCGGATTTGTGTGACGTCCGTAAGGGATGGGCAGGCGTTGGCTCCCGTCGCTGAGCGTTTGCCGGGGGTTATTCTGAGAGCGAGAGAACCTTTTCCTGCATTCCTACCGCAAGCCCGAGCCGCATTACCGACAAACGTTTCAATCGAATGCGGATGGCCGCACGAGCAGGACACCGAATGTGAGCCGTTCGATTTGATTTGTGGTTATTCCGATATGCGGCTGTGGCCCGAACTCGCCGCCGGGCTGACGCGCGTAAAATCGCTTCTTGCACCAAATGGCATGGCCTATTTTCAGGACTTTCGCGCCGACATGTCCGAAGCAATCAGGCGCGAGCTTATCAGTTCGATTCCCGATCCTCACCAGCGCGAGTTCTTTGCAGTACAAGCTAACGCTGCACTGCCGGCGGGAGTTGTCACCAACGCCCTGCGGACAGCCGGTTTCAAGACTTGGTCTCTAAGTTGGGGGGGATTGGGTGGAGCGCCAGCACGAAGCGCCGCTGCCTTGTCGATGATCCAATGCAGTCCGGAATTGGCGCGCCTGCTGTTCCAATTACAAAGCTTTGGCTTCCGGCGCGCGTCAGCGGCCGAATTGATGTTTCATTTGTTCGTCTTTGGAGATGGAAGGAAACCAAATGAAGCAAACTGCTAGCGTTGGCAATTTCTGGTTTGTTCAACCCGACGATCTCAGAACGACGCTCGCCGGGGACTATCACGGTCACAGCAAAATCACGGAGTTTTCCGTGGAGTTCGGCACTGCGGATCCGAAGAAAACGCAAAAAACGCAGAAGCTTATCGATGCGGTGGCGGGCCACGGACACGACTTTTCCTTCTATCCGAAGATCGCACTGGATCCGCTTGACTGGCCAAGCATCAACGTTCCGCTCGGTCAGTTGTTGCAGGCCCGACGCTCCAAGCGCGTCTTTTCGGAAATGCCGCCATCCTTTCGGCAGATATCAACGCTCCTCGCACGCGGAGCCGGGCCTAACGGTACTTTGAGGATGGAGGGTGGTGTCACTCGCCCGCTACGGACCTATCCTTCTGGAGGTGGCCTCTATCCCTTGGAGGTCTATGTCCTGGTATTGTCCTGCGAGGGTATCGCGCCGGGCCTTTACCATCACGATGTCGATGTCAGCGCCCTTACTTTGCTCCAAGAGGGTGACCTGAGCGCAAAGGCGCGCAGCGCATTCATCAATGACCCCATGTTGAACAGGACAGGTATCGTCATACTGATTAGCGCGGTCTTCCAGCGAAGCAGCTTCAAGTACGGTGAGCGTTCATATCGCCTAGTGCACCTGGAAGCGGGTCATCTCGTCCAGAATCTTATCCTGACAGGTCAGGCCGTTGGCCTTTCGGTAGTGCCTGTCATGGGTTTTGTCGATCGCCGGATTGAAGACATCATCGGTGTCGATGGCGTCGAGGAGTCAATCCTCTATTGCGCCGCCGTGGGGCAAGCCGAACATGAAGAAGCGGTTTGAAATCGTCGGGAGTTCATCTTCGATGATAAGTGTGCCCTCTTTTGATGCCGACATGCCGGACCATGCGGTCGAGTATGCGGCGTCGGAACTGCTCTCGCACACTGCACGTCTCTTAGGCATTTGCGCACGACCGGTAGTTTTGTTTATCATTGACGACTGCGACTTCTTTGCCGCCACGCGTCAGTGCCGGCTGCCCAGTAAGCCGGTAGTCTGCGTATCCGCCGATAATTTGCGCGCCGACGTGATTGCCCATGAGTTTGTTCACGCTCTCCTACCCACCAACTGGCTATTTCTTGCGGAAGGCTTCGCAGGAGCAATGGGCTGCCATATCGGAAACGATTGTTCGCACCTGCTTTTCGAATCACTGACGCCAAATGAAGCGATCTGTCACTTCTGGTCGGGGACGCCTACCCTAGAAGATTTGATTGATGCCCGTGTCGGACAACCGTCCCTTCTTTCTGCGGAACGATTTATCGAACCGGAGGGTCGGATGGCGCATCTGCTTGCCGCCTCGTTTTGCGGATTTTGCCTGGCAGAATGGCCCGAGATTGCCGTCACGCTCGGAAACGAAATTGTCTCCGATTGCCGTGAATTCCTCGCCAGAGTGACGGGAACAGCGATCGAGGACCTTTTCGTGCAATGGGAGGAGAGCCTTGCAATTTGTAAGTGAAAGGAGGACTGGCACCATGAGACGATCCGCCAGGATGGATGCGTTCGAGGCGGCGACATCCCAGATGGGACGGCTCATCAGCCCCCGCGGCGGGCCGATCTGCAAACTTAGCGAGCGACGTGCATGGCGCGACGGTTTGGCAATTGCCGACTATATTACGCAAATCGGTTTTGGCGAGATGGCTCACCATTCCCCCGATCCCACAGGGGGTGGTTCCGTTGCGAAATCGCGCGCTCTGTTGGCAGCAGCCGGGGAAGCCTTGGAGCGGTATTGCTTGAGCCTGTGCCCAGTTGAAGGCCTAAGCTTTTCAATCGTAGAGGAAAATTTCGGTGCATGCTACTCTCTCGATGACTTAAAGTGGTTTATCGATCAACAGTACAGTACGCCTGGTTTTCCTTTCGAACCACCTCGAGCTGACACACCGTTTGCATGGATCCCAGGGTTCTCACTTTTGCGCACCAGCGAGGTGAGCGTACCCGCCAGCCTTGTCTATCTGCCTTACCGATTGCGCGCGGGCGAACAGGCAACAAGCTGGCAAACTTCCGCAGGAACGAGCTGCATGGATTGTCCTGACGAGGCAGCAGTTCGGGCCGTCCTTGAGCTCGTCGAGCGCGAAGCCCTGACGATTTGTTGGGAAAGCCGCTGTCCGTTTCCGCCTGTTAATGCCGAACAGCTAGCTGATGTTTGCGCGGAGTTTGCCTTTCACCGCAGCCCGATAATGATCAAAGCCTTCGATCTGACGACGGACATCGGCATTCCTGTTGTTCTGGCAATCGCGTTTGCCACTGGTCGGGGGCCTGCCTTGGCCATCGGCACGGCCGCCGAGCTTTGTGCAGAACATGCTTTGAAAAAGGCAGTTGAAGAAGCTTGCACCTCATGGCGCTCGGTCACGTACCTTTATCGCGACCAGGGATCGATGCCAGACGATCTGATGGCTCGAATGGAGGCTGGCGCTCGATCATCAGATCATTCGGTTTACTACGCCTATCCACAAAACCGACATCACTTTGATTTTCTCCTGTCGTCGCCGCTGGTCCCCCGCGTCCTGTGTTCGACCGCGCGCCATTCGACAACCCGTCTCGCAACGATTGCAGATTTGTTGAAGGCAGCACATCAAGAGGTGGTTCTGATTGACGTGACTTCGACCGAAATAGCCGATCATGGGCTCTTCGTGGTGCGGGCCGTTTCACCAACATTGGTGCGTCCAACCCTTGGACGCCAAGCCCGTCATCTCAGAAATCCGCGTATAAGGGAAATCCCTATGAAGCTCGGTTACGTCGACGATATCCCCACTACCGCGAGCCTCTATCAAAACGCACACCCATTTCCATAGACCGGTCTCGCAAATGTCAGAAGAATTTTCGACGGCAAGACATATGCAAGCGAGGGTAGAATAACCATGTCGTGCCATGACCGAATCCGCACCGACCCAATAGATGTCTTGCGAATCCTTGGCGGACGCGGAGCGCCATTGGAGCCTTTGATTGTAGATAGAAACCAAGTCGACGACATGCCGTTTCATTCAATGACCGTGACGGGGCGTGCGGTTGGAGGAAGACAGTTCAGCGGCGCAGGCATCGGCCAGTCGTGTGCAGCATCGTTATGGTCAACGCTTGGAGAAGGTGTCGAGCGGCTATGTTTGGCAAGCCCGCCTCCGGATCTTCCTGTTGGCCGCGCGCAAGATTTGCCCGGACAGGCGCTGACGGCGGAACAGTGGCCGCTTTTTACCGAAGAGCAGCTCCGCGCCCATGACTTTCCTTGGTCCAATTTGTGCGAGGACCTCATCTGCCGTTGGTCATGCGGGGTTCGCCTCCTCACTGGTGTTCCTTATTGGGCACCGGCCTCGCTCATTTGGGTTGACCGCCACGCTGATCGCTTCACCGCCGGATTTTCGACCGGTACGGCCTGCCACACTGATCCTGCACAAGCCACTCTTTCGGCCATATTGGAGGTGGTGGAGCGGGACGCATTTGCCATTCTTTGGGAAGCAAGGGCCTGCGTCCCCTGTCTGGACCCCCAAGCTCAGTGGCAAAGACCGATGGTGCGGCAACTTGATAGAGCTCTGGCGCACAGGAGGCAGCGCCTCCTCTTGCGCGATATGACGACAGATCTTGGAATTCCCGCTGTTTGCGCCGTCATTCAAGACCTCCAAGCCAGACGCCCGGCCCTGGTAGTGGGCACGGCCGCCGACCAAACATATGAAGCAGCATGCTTTCGGGCCGCGAGCGAGGCATGGTTTTGCTGGACTTGGATGCGGGATCAACATCGGCGAGATCTCAACGCCTCCTTCGACAGGGCGTGGGAAGAGACCACCGTCCCGAAGGACATGCGGGCGCATGCTTTTCTGTATGGCTTTCCTGAGGCCGGGTTCATGGCTCAACATCTGACCGCGCCAGCGTTCAGATTTCGCTCTGTCGCGGCAGAGACTAGGTCGGAACGGCCCGCGCTCGCGACCCAGCTATTAATCCAGAAGCTCGAGGCGGCAGGTTTTCCTGTCCTTGAGTTTCAGATCACGCTGCCAGAGATTGCGGCACTGGGACTTGTCGTCCACAAGGTGCTTGTACCGAAGCTGACGCCGCTTAGCATAGGCCGTTTTTGTCGAGCACTTGCCAACAGTCGAATTAGGACGGTGCCGCTATGCTGCGGCTGGTCGCATCATGGCGTTTTACCACCCGCTGCCGCCTATCCGCATCCGCTGCCGTAACGGAGCTGTGGCTCCCCTTTCCGACACTACCAACTTGCACTCATAGAAAGCGGTTCCTCGAGGATGAAGTCTGTCAATGCCGATCGAAACTTACTCAGTATCGGGGAGTTGCTCCAGCGATGACGCCGAGCGCGGTGTTCGAACCTGGACGTCGCCGGCCGATGTCGTGCGCCTTCTCCTGATGCGACGCGTGTCGAGACACCCATTCCGTGAGAGGGGCTCTGTTGCACATATTCCGCTTGGTCGCGTGAAGGCGTCTTCAACCGTGATCTAATTCATGCGGTTGTCCGGGTCTGCTGATAGAGCTCCCCCAACGACCTCCCTGTGATTTGACAAACTAGCTCCGGCGAAGTGCCGTTGTCCCACAAGACCACCCTTTCAGTCGCCGACGAATCGCAATCGCCGATCGAGGCGCGGGCTTCGCAAGTTGCCTTCACCAACAAAGGTCATCGAGAAATCAACGATTCTTCCACGGCGGCAGCTCCGGAAATCTCTTGCGCGTGGACCGCACGGCGCCTGCTCAGGTCCGAACGCGTTTGCGGATTGCTAAGCACATACCTCGAGGCGTTCCTTCTTGTCACGTCGACAACAGATCGCCCCTGCCTGCGGAACTTCGAAAGCCGTATCGCGCTGTTTACTCGCCACCGTGGTCATGCACGCCCCTTCATGTGACAAAGCATCCTTGTAGCGTAGATTTAGTTGCACAACATGAAGACGAACCATCCGGGGGGCCGGTGCGTTATCAAGCGAACGAGCAGGAGGAAATGTTGGCTTCCGAGATCGAACTGAAGCTGGAACCTACACCCGAAGCTGTCGAGGCCGCTCTTGGTTCGGTCCTGCTTGGCGAACCGACAAGTATCCTTCAGCAAACATCGACGTATTTCGATACGGCAGATCGAAAACTATTCTACCGCGGCTTCACCCTCCGCATCCGGAAGACCGGAAATAGTCTCATCCAGACAGTGAAGGCCACCGGGGAAAGTGCGTCGCTATTTGCCCGGTCGGAATGGGAGACACCGGTCGAGCAAGGCCAGCCAGTCCTCGATCATACCAGCCCGATCGAAAACGAGTTCGGAACGGACATCGTTCTCGTGCCAAAGTTCGTCGTCGAGATCGAGCGTCGCATCTGGAATGTCGACGAACAGCGTTCGAAGATCGACGTTGCAGCTCCCGGCCGTGATGCGCGCCATCCTGCGCAAAAGGCTTACATACGAGGCTTCATACAACGCGAATTCACCGACCAGCGTCCCGACTTTTATCGCGAAGCCGGAACATGGATCTCCGAAGGCCGGCTCAAGTACAAGGAAGACATCGTCGACGGGCTCGAAAACGCTCCGGAGGCTTTTCTCGGTCTGCTGGAAGGAAGGAATTTCGGAAAGCTGATCGTGCGCGTCGCATCCTGAGCGGCAATGGGCGTTCAGTGGTCAAACATGCCGGTGTCCCGTCCCGACGGGATACCGGCAGATGCTGGATGCTCCGGTCTTGCCCCGTCCAGCTTATGGAAGCTCACCCTGTCGGATTTCGCGTTCCCCTCCCCACCGGACCTTCATCATGATCGATGCAGCAGAAACCGTTGGAAACGGACGCCTGCAATCGTCAAGCCGGCGTACCAATCCGCCACTGATAAGGCGGCGGCGTTCCGTTGACCGCGAAGTCTCCGATAATGCGGTCCTTGTAGATACGAGGGTTGTGAGAGGAGAGCGTGCGGGCGTTGCGCCAGTGGCGGTCCAGCCCATTCGGCTTCTTGGTCGCCGAGGCGCCCAGTGCGTCGAAAAGGATGGTGGATGCCTGCAGGGTCAGATCCGAAACGACAGTCTGGGCTTGCGCCGTTTCGAGTTCGGCGATCGCGTTCGCCTTTTCCTCCAGCTCCGGATCATCGATGAAGCGGGTGTCGAACGCCCGCTGGATCGCAGCAGCCGCCTGGATTACAATTGCACTTGAACTATAGGCGCCGCCGCGAATGCGCCCGATGACCTGCAGAACCTGCGGGTCTTGGCTGGAACGGGGGGCTGCCGCATGCGTGTAAGTCCGCGTGCGCTCCGCGACGGCCTTGGCGACATCGTTGGTGATCGCCCGACCGATGCCCGCAAGGGTCGCCAGGTGAACGAGCTGATAAAAGGCAGCACCATATTTGAAGCGATCATCATCAAGGACGATGTCGTCCTCGGTCACCTTGACGTTGGTGAATGTTGTCGTGCCGCTTGCCGTAAGGACCTGACCAAACCCATCCCAGTCGTCGACCACCTCAATGCCTTCGGCATGACGGCGCACGGCAACCGCAATCCCCTCGCCGTTTGCATTGGAGGCCCCGACGTCGATCCAGTCGGCGTAGAGCGAGCCGGTCGTATAATATTTGGCGCCATTGAGAACCGGGGAACCGCCGTCGTTCGAGACATGTGTCGAGAAGCGGTCGAGCCCTGCTCCGTTTCCAATCTCCGTCCACGCGCTGCCGACAATCTCACCACGACCAATCCGCTCGAACCAGACTTTCTGTCGCTCAGTCGACTTCGAATTAAGAATGTCCTCGGTGAAGCCGAAATGGGCGCGCAGCGCCTGGGTGATGTTGGAATCCGCTGCCGAAAGTTCGATCAGCAGATTGAAGAATTCCGGCAGCGTCGCGCCCTGCCCGCCATGTGCGCGCGGTAGACGAACCGCGCCGAAACCAGCCTGCTTCAGCCGATCGATGGCATCGTAGGGCAGATCGCGCTCCAGTTCGCGGCGGTTGGCATCCTTGGCGATATCGGCGAAAATCGGGCGAAACCGCGCCGCGATCGTCTCGTATCTCTCACTCGGGCCGGCGGCCCAGCCTTGTGCGATCTGTGTCATCAGTGTGGGTATCCCTGTTGATCCTGTGTTTCGCCGCGGTTGCCGCCGAGATAGAAATCATGGACGTCGTCACGCGCCCGCAGCTCCTCCGCCGTCCCGGAAATGGCGACGCGGCCGTTTTCGAGAATGTAGCAGTAGTCGGCATAGCGCAGCGCCAGGTTGACGTTCTGCTCGGCGATCAGAAAGCTGACGCCGCCCTGCTTGTTGAGCGTATGGATGATCTCGAAGATCTCCTGCACGATGATCGGCGCAAGGCCCATTGACGGCTCATCCAGAAGCAGGAGACGCGGCTTGGTCATCAGCGCACGGCCGATGGCGACCATCTGTTGTTCACCGCCGGAGGTAAGGCCGGCTTTCGTCCGACGCTTTTCCTTGAGCCGCGGAAACCAGCTGTAGATCTGCTCCAGATCGGCCTGCAGGTCGCGCCGCCTGGGGCGGCGCAGGAAGCCGCCCGACAGGATATTTTCCTCGACCGTCAACTGCGGAAAGCAGTGTCGGCCTTCAAGAACCTGGACGACACCCTTGGCCACCAGCCGCGAGGCGGACAGGCGATTGATCGCCTCCCCGTCCCAGGTGATCGACCCTCGGCTTATGTGGCCACGCTCCGGCCCGAGCAGGTTCGATATCGCCTTTAGCGTCGTCGTCTTTCCGGCGCCATTGGCTCCAAGGAGGGCGACGACCGCCCCCGCCTCGACCTTGAGCGAGACATCCCTCACGGCCAGGATCGCCTGGCCGTAAAGAGCCTCGATGGTGTGGATCTCAAGCTGTCCGCCCTGTGTTGCGCCAACGACGCTCATCGGTTCATCCGCCCGTCAGTTCGCCACCGGCTCGCGCGGGGGCAGGTTCTTTTCCTTGGCATAGGCGGCGGCCTTGGCGAAGATCGCATCCTTGAAGAGCGGCCTGTCACCCTTCAGCCAACCGGTGACGGCATTCCATTTGGTGCCCTCCCACTGCACGATCTTGGCGGCCGGCTGGCCCTCGTGGTCCTGCGGGGTCACCTTGAGCGGGCTCAGCAAGCCGGTCGCGCCGAGTTCCTCGATCCGCTGAGCCGTGATGTCCAAATGCTCGACGGCCCAATGGCCTTCCTCCTTGGTCAGCGGACGGTTACCGAACTTCGCCTGCCCTGTGCGCAGGACCTCGGTGAAGATGATCGCCTGCACGAGGCCGGCATTGTAATAGACCGAGCCGAACTTCGTGGGGTCCTTGAGGTCGCCCTTGCCCGCGTCGATGATGTTCTTCTTCAGCTCCTGGCTGATCTTGAAGTCGGTGCCGGAAGGATAGACGGAAACGGCGAGGTAATTCTTGGCCGCGGCACCTGCCGGGCGCGCGTCCTCCTCGGAACCGGTCCAGATATCGCCGATGATCCGGTCTGCCGGGAAGCCGACGCGAGCGGCCGTCTTCAGGCCGACCGGCGACATCACGCCCCAGGCGCGGAAGAACACCCAGTCGACACCGGCGCGCTTGATCTGCTGCCATTGTGCTTGCTGCTGCTCGCCCGGATGCGGCACGGGGATCTGGATGTCCTCGAAGCCGTATTTCTTGGCGAGGATTCCCATCGGCTGGATGGTTTCGCGTCCATATCCGGAATCGTGGTAGAGCGTGGCGATCTTCAGGCCCTTCAGCTTGTCGTAGCCACCTACTTGATTGGCGATATGCTCGACGACGATCGAGGCTTCCGTCCAGTAATCGAAAAGAAGCGGAAACTGGTAGGGGAAGACACTGCCATCAACGGCATCGCCCCGGCCGCCGGCGACCGACACGATCGGCAGTTGATCGATGCGCGCCTTGTCGGAAATTGCGGCGTCGAAGCCGCTCGACGTGGTGAAGAGGGCCGCGACCGGCGCGCCGGCATAGCCGTTCTTGTAGCGCTCATAGCATTCGAATGCGCGCTCCAGCGTATAGGCGGTCTCACATTCCTGCACGAAAATCTTGACGCCGTTGACGCCGCCCTTCTCGTTTATGTAGTTGAAATAGTCGCGATATCCGGCCCATTGGGGAATGCCCGATGGCGCATAGGGACCGGTGCGATAGGAAAACAGCGGGAAGAGCTGCTGCCCTGTCCCTTCCTCCGCAAAAGATGGCGTAGCTGCCGCAGACGCTGCGATAGCGAGCGCCCCGGCCAGTGCGAGTGTTTTCTTCAAAAATGACATTGGAAACCCCGTTGGTTGCAATGAAAGAAGGCGGTGCCTGACTTCTTGGGAGGAGGAACCCGACACCGGAGGTTCGCCCTTGTTTGAAAAGAGTGCCTATGTCGCCGAGCGCCTCCACTTGGCGATGGCGGCGACTGCCCGGCGTATGAGAGCGGCAAGCCCGTCCGGCTCCTTGATCAGGATCAGGATGATGATCACCCCGAAGTTGACACGCTGGAGATTGGTCAGCGCGCCCTGGTCGCCAAGGAACGAGAGGTTGGCGGCAAGGACGATGCGGTCGAGCAGGATCGGCGTCAGCACGATGAAGGCCGCGCCGAGGAAATTGCCGAAGATCGTTGCGGTGCCGCCGATCAGCACGATGAAGAGCACTTGAAACGACTTGTCGAGATTGAAGGTGTGGGCATCGGAGGTGCCGAGATAGGCAAAGCCCCAGAGAACGCCGGTCACCCCCAGAAAGAACGAACTGATCGCATAGGCCTGTAGCTTGCGGCGCGCAATACGGATGCCGATCACCGAAGCGGCAGTGTCCATATCGCGGATCGCCATCCACTCGCGCCCGAGACGGCTCCTCACGATCAGGAAGGCAAGGCCGATCAGCGCCGTGGCAACCGAGATCGCCAGCAGGTATTGACCGGCGGGAGACTGCAGGTCGTACCCAAGAAACGCGAGACGCGGCGCCGAGATCGTCAGCGACTGGCTGTCGTTGGAGAACCAAGTGAAATTGCTGAAGACCCATTCGAAGAAGAACTGCGCGCCAAGCGTCGAAGCACCGAGATAGAAGCCTTTTATCCGAAGGGCCGGAAGCCCGAAGACGACGCCGGCAGCAGCGGCGACAAGGCCTGAGAGCACAAGCACCACCGGAAGCGGCAGGAAAGGAGCTCGCAGGATCAGATTATAGGCGGTGAATGCCCCGATCGACATGAAGGCAGCCGATCCGAGCGAAACCAATCCAGCATAGCCCATCAGGAGGTTGAGGCTGATCCCGGCAAGGCCCATGACCAGCGTCGGGAGGATGATCGAGCTCAGCCAATAGTCGCTGGCGCCAAACGGCACCGCGACGAAGAGCACCAATAGTCCGGCGATGACAGCCAGAATACGCAGATTGCTCTTCGACGATATGGAGGTGGCCTCCGCGAGCACGTTGTTGAAAACGCTCATGGATCAGACCCTTTCGATGGCGCGGTCGCCGAAAAGGCCGGCGGGGCGGACGAGGAGGAAGGCGACCGCCAGGATGTAGGCGAACCAGGTGGAAACGCTGCCGCCGACCAATGGGCCGATATAGATGTCGGCCAAGGATTCCGCTGCACCGACGATCAGACCACCGACAATGGCGCCGGGAATGGAGGAGAAACCGCCGATGATCAGCACCGGCAGAGCTTTCAGCGTAATCAGCGACAGCGAATATTGCACCCCTTGCCGCGCGCCCCACAAAAGCCCGGCAACCAGTGCCACGATGCCCGCGACGCTCCAGACGATGCGCCAGATCTGCGGCAGGCGGATACCGATCGACTGGGCGGCAAGCGTATCGTCGGCAACCGCGCGCAGGGAGATTCCCATGCGCGTCTTGCTGAAGACGATGGCAAGGACAATGACGAGCCCGATCACGATCAGCGAGGCGACGATGTCGAACTGGCTGATCAATATGCCGCCGAAATCGGTGGCAATGTCATCGATGCCGATATCGAGCATATGCACATCCGTACCGAGGAAAAATTGCGTCGCGCCTTCGATGACGAAGCTCAGGCCCAGCGTCGCCATGAACAGGGTCAGCGGATCGCGGTTGCGCAGAGGCCTCAGAACGAGCGCCTCGATCGCGACCGCCGTCGCGATCATCACGCCACAGGTGATGGCAAAGGCGATCCAGAAGGAATTGCCCCGTTCGACCAGCGTGACGAATGTCAGCGCCGAGAGAAAGACCATCGCGCCCTGCGCGAAATTGAAGACACCGGAAGCCTTGTAGATCAGCACGAATCCGATGGCGACCAGGCCGTACATCAAGCCTGCAAAGAGGCCGGTGATCAGGGTTTCGAGAAAGTATCCCATTATGGCAATCCCTAATGAACCGTACCGAGATAGGCGGAAATGACCTCGGGATTGGTGCGGATCTCGTCGGGTCCGCCGTCTGCGACCTTGCGACCGTAATCCAGCACGACCACATGGCTCGCCAGACCAAGCACGATGCCGACATCATGTTCGATCAGGACGATAGTCGTGCCGAAGGTGCGATTGACCTCGGCGATCACCCGGCTCATGTCCCGTTTCTCTTCCTGGTTCATACCGGCCATCGGTTCGTCGAGGAGCAGGAGCTTGGGCGAGGCCGCAAGAGCCCGCCCGAGATCGACCCGCTTCTGAACGCCATATGACAAGGTCGAAGCGACCGTGTCGGCATGGGGTTCGAGGCCGAGGAAGGAGATGATCTTCCGGGACCGAGCCTCGAAATCGCGCCGTTCGGCGGCGTCGCGGCCGAACCGGAAGATGTTTTCAAGGAAGCTCGCCTTGCCGTGGCGGGAAATGCCCGCAAGCACGTTTTCCCTCACCGTCAGGCGGCGAAACAGTGCATTGTGCTGAAAGGTGCGGCCGATACCGAGATGAGCGGCCTTGAAGGGATGGATGGCCTCGAACCGCTCGCCATCGAAGACCACATCGCCGGAATCGGCGCGGTAAACACCATTGATGACATTGAGCAGGGAACTTTTGCCCGCGCCGTTGGGGCCGATCAGCGCGCAGATTTCTCCTTTTGCGACACTGAAGCTCAAGGCATTGAGCGCCCGTACGCCCTTGAAGGACAGGGATACGTCATGGAGTTCAAGCAGGCCGGCCATCACGCACCGACCGATTTTAACGGCAGGGACGCATCGGCCGCCTCTGCCTCGCGCCGCTTCACCGCCTCTATGTCGCGCAAGCCGTTCGCCGGGTGGTTGACGGGCAGATAAGGTCCGTCACCGAAGAGTTTTTCACGCAAGGTTCCCGGCTTGTAGGCAGTGGGATAGGCACCCCGCCTTTGCAGTTCCGGCACGATATGGCCGACAATATCCTCGAAGCTGTCGGGCGTAACCGCATAGGCGATGTTGAAGCCGTCGACGTCGGTATCCTCGGCCCACTCCTGCAGGATATCGGCGACACGTTCGGATGAGCCGACGAAGACAGGCCCCATGCCGCCGATGCCACCGAACTGCGCGAGCTCGTCGATGGTCCAGGACTTGTCGCCGCCGGCAATGTGCTCGACGAAGGAGTGGATCGCATTGGTTTCGATCCTCTCGACCACGTCGGTCGGCGCATATTGCCCGAAGTCGATGCCGCTCCAGCCGGACATGAAGGTCAGCGAGCCGTCATAGGAAACGTAGCTCTTGTAATCCTCGAACTTCTTCTGCGCCTTCTCTTCCGTCTCGTCGGTGATGATGGTGATCAGCGTATAGATGAACACCTTCTTCGGATCGCGGCCGGCCGCGGCAATGCGCTCGCGAATATCGGTGACATAGCGCTTGAGGACGGATTTCGTCGGCGCGGCGACGAAGATGCACTCGGCATGCCCCGCCGCAAATGTCTTGCCTGGCCCTGAAGCACCCGCCTGATAGAGCACCGGTGTGCGTTGCGGCGAAGGCTCCGACAGATGATAGCCCGGGACCTCGAAATATTTGCCCTTATGGCCGATCTCGTGAACCTTGGATGGATCGGTGAAGATGCGACGGTCGCGGTCGCGCTGCACGGCGCCCTCTTCCCAACTCCCCTCGAAGAGCTTGTAGAGCACCTCGACATATTCGGTCGCGACTTCATAACGGTTGTGGTGCCGGCGAAGTCCGCCCTGCCCGATATTCTTCGCGCCGCTCTCCAGATAGGAGGTGACGATGTTCCAGCCGACGCGACCCTTCGTATGGTGGTCCGCCGTCGAAAGGCGCCGCGCAAAGGTGTAGGGATGCTCGAAGGACGTCGAAGCCGTGATGCCTATGCCGAGATGCTCCGTCGCAAGCGCGATGGGCGCTGCAAGCTGCAGGGGATCGTTGACCGGAATCTGTGCCGCCTGCTCGATGGCGTGATAATTCGAGCCCTCGTAGACATCATAGTAGCCGATGACGTCGGCGATGAAGACGCCATCGAAGATGCCGCGCTCCAGCGTGCGGGCGAGATCCTGCCAGTAGTCCAGATCCTTGTATTTCCAAGACTTGTCGCGAGGATGCGCCCATAGGCCCGGCGATTGATGACCCACGCAGTTCATGTCGAAGGCGTTAAAACGAATTTGGCGGCTCATGAAATTCCCCTGCTGAGTGTCTGGACAAGGCGAGTGCTGGGGACAGTAGGGATCTCAATTGTATTATTATAGAAAACCTATAATTTTTATGGATAACGTTGCGGATTATTTTTCTTCCGAAGCGCTGCAAGTGAGGCAAAGGAGCGAACGTCTACCACTGGTTTAGGTAGACAAAAGACCAATGCACGCACAAAGACGCAGCACTCAGCAGACAACAATATCAGCGATGAGCGGCCAACCGCTCGCTCAGTCCACAAACATTCGGCAGGAGCGTCTTTGGTGCTCCTGCCGGAACAGCTTCAATGTGCGGCCTACTTCAGTGGTGATCACGCCGACTGCGATATCAGGCGTCGCCGGGATAATCCCGCTTTTCACATACCACTCCGCTATGGTGCCGATTTGCTTCACGTCGGCATCGGTAACAGCGGTCATCGGCACCGCGTTGTTTTCGCCGATTTTCGCACCAAGTTCGGCCGGAATGTTCATTTCCTTTGCCCAGATCGCGCACAGGCATTCTCGCTTTTCCACAACATCGAAGATGGCCTGCAATTGATCCAGCTTCTTGGACGCAAACTCGCGGCTTGCGACGAGGACGACAGGATTGTCGGACCCAATCGCCGCGCCGTCGGCAAGGACTTTGCCGTCATAGGTTTTCTCGGCAATCGTCAGAAAGGGGTCCCAGGTTGCGCAGGCATCGACATGGCCTTGAACGAAGCTCGGCCCGCTGTCGCTGGGGCTGAGATAAACGCGCCTGACGGTCGATGGATCGACGCCGTTCTTTTCGAGGCCACGCATCAGCAGATATTCGCCGGTCCCGCCGCGGTTTACGGCGAACTTCTTGCCGGCAATGTCCTTCAGTGATGAAATGCCTGAGGCATTCTTAACAATGACACCTTCGGAACCGGCCGCCATCTTCTGATACGCGAAGGCTGGGATCCGGACTCGCGACCACTCCGTCGCCAACTACCTAAAATCCCGCGTCTTCACCTTGATCGCATCAAGATGCGGATAGGGATCGACGATATCCCGCGCCCGAGGCCCCTTCGGAAACCCGCGCGGATCCGGCGTCGGCGACCATGATGAAACTCATCGCCTCGTCCATGCGGCAACGGAAACGGCCGCATCACGATCCCCGACACTTGCCAGATCCCCCGACAGATCCGTCAGCCTATGTGCCACGAGATGCACGACGTCGCCTTCCCGCTGGATGCGGCCATAGACGCCGATCATGCCGGCACTGAGCACGACACGGCGGTATTTTTCAAAGGTCTTTAGCCAGACGACGAGGTTGGCTATGCCGGTCTCATCCTCGATGGTGATGAACATTACCCCCTTGGCGGTACCCGGCCGCTGGCGAACAAGCACGAGGCCGGCGGCTTCCAGCCATGTACCGTCGCGGGCCTGCATCGCCTCGCGGCAGGTGGCGATACGGCGCTTGGCGAGATCGGCGCGCAGGAAGGAGAGGGGATGGCCGCGCAGGGTCAACCCGACACGACCGTAGTCCTCGACCACCTCGCCGCCTGATGTCATCGGTCTCAGCGCCACCGTCGGCTCATCAAGCTCAGCCACGAGGCCGGAGATCATCGACCGATGAGAAGAGCTGCTCCGCACGCGCCGCGACGATTGCCGCGGCGGCGGCATTGGCAAGACCCTTGACCATCCGCAGGCCGAGACGCACGGCAAACCGGTCCTCGTCATTCTTCGGCTCCAGCGTGCAGTCCCAGAGGCTGGCGTTGACGCAGACGGGCCGCACCTCGACGCCATGATTGCGGGCGTCGCGGACGATCTGTGCGGGTGCATAAAAGCCCATCGGCTGAGCGTTGAGCAACGCGGCGCAAAAGACGTCGGGATGCCAGCATTTCAGCCAGGAGGAGGCATAGGCAATGAGCGCGAAGGAGGCCGCGTGGCTTTCCAAAAATCCGTAGCTGCCGAATCGTTCGAGCTGCTTGAAGGTCTTTTCGGCGAACTCCCGCTCATAGCCATTCGCCACCATTCCAGCAATCAGTTTCTGGCCGAATTTCGAAACGCCGCCGTTGTGTTTGAAGGTTGCCATGGCGCGCCGCAGCTGATCGGCTTCGCCTGGTGTAAAACCGGCGCACTCGATCGCCACTCGCATCGCCTGCTCCTGGAAGAGCGGCACACCGAGCGTCTTGCCGAGCACGTTCTCCAGTTCCGGTTTCGGATAGTCGACCTTCTCCTTGCCCTCGCGGCGGCGGAGATAGGGATGCACCATGTCGCCCTGGATCGGACCGGGGCGGACGATCGCCACCTCGATCACGAGATCATAGAATGTGCGCGGCTTGATCCGCGGCAGCATCGACATCTGCGCCCGGCTCTCGATCTGGAAGGTGCCGAGCGTGGCGGCCTTCCGGATCATCGCATAGGTGCGCGGGACCATGGCAGCCGGCTCGATCGGCACCAGTTCGTCGAGGCGGTCACGGGTGAGCACAAAGCCCCCCGGGTGACGCCGCACGCGCCTGCCTGGAGACCCGCGACACAGTCCTATGCTTTGAGAAAACTCTTGTGGCATCCAAGCCGTCTTCGTTCCTGGATAGCCCACGTCTTCTTATATTAGAATTCTATTCCGCGATCGCGCAGCTATTTGGTATCGATGACAATGGTCGGTCGCACCCACCACGTTTATAGTCTATAAAATTGATAGACTAACTCACTCGCAATGCCGTGCCTCGCTCTTCATCTCATCCGCAAGAATGGATTTCAACAGGTGATCGCAATGACCAGACAAGTGATCGAATACGCCGGCATTCCGGTCGGCATCGTCATTCCGGACAGCAATTCATTGAAGTTCATCGCCGTCAAATTTCATGTCTACGATCTCGATGGTCAACACTTTGCGACGACATCGGACGTGCTGCGGGCAATCCATAAGCTGATGTCGACATCCGCTGACGGCGTCAATCGCGCCGCCTAGGGAAACCTGCGCCATGAGTAGGTTACATTACTTCTTTCATCTCTCGGCACAGCGCGACGACATCGAGGCCAGATTGCTAGCTCAAGAATATCGGATGCTGCTTCTCGAAGATCATGTCGATGACGGCACCAGCAGCGAACTGCAGTCGAAATGCACGGAGCTTTCCCGTGAAATTTATTCATACCGGCACCGGCGTCACCGTTGACAATCAAATCCCGAGCGACGCCTGCATTAACAGTCATCAATATCCTCCAATCCGTCAGCCTTGCAAATTCCTCGCACGATCAGCAATCGGCTCCGTTCGACCTCCGGATACGATCACTGATATCGCAGATGGTTTGACATGGCAGTGATGTTACAGCTTCCGCCCTCCGTACTCCAAAAAGGATCAAGCGGAGGCTGGAGGCTTAAAAACAGCCAGCAATGCCTGCCAGCGGCGTGATGATGGATAGGACAAGCGCAAGATCAACGCGAAATGAATACCGGAATCGACGAGGAAAATTGCCGATGCTACGCAGAATTTACATCAAGAATACCTTCTCAATCGCTGCCAAGTTCGGCGCAGCAATTGTTCTGACTATTGCCGTCGCGCTGGCGCTTCACAGTGCTGCGACCGCAGGGGAGAAGGTACTTCTATCCTATGAAGCCACGCCTTCTTCGGGCTTCAAGCTGCCAGGGCTCGCCCATGCAAGTTACGATGACCGGGCGGCATTCTCGGCGCAAGTGCTGGAGGAGATCGTGCCGAAAATCATATCGGCAAATGGCATTGATCCGGCAACCCTGGAGACCGAGGTCACGCCCGGCGGGTATCTGCTGAAAACGAATGCATCGCTTCAGACGGAAGGAGAGCTCGATGACCACATCGCCGATCGGCTTGCCGGCTCATTTGGTTACGTTTTTCGTCAGTACAGCGTGCTCGTCTCGCGCCTTGACGATACGTCGGGTAAGACCGGCTTTGTTGTCGTACGATTTCCCAAGGACACGCTCAACGCGGCTGTCGCACAGAAGTTCTTCGAGACGGCCGACGCGACGAAGAAGGGCTTGGGAGGCGGCTATACGGCGTTCGCGGACGAACAGATCTACCTTAACGTCGTAAATTCCGAAGGAAAGC
The DNA here is from genome assembly GCF_003627755.1 of Rhizobium jaguaris. Taxonomy (NCBI): domain Bacteria; kingdom Pseudomonadati; phylum Pseudomonadota; class Alphaproteobacteria; order Hyphomicrobiales; family Rhizobiaceae; genus Martinezella; species Martinezella jaguaris. Next base: position 177,927 of record NZ_CP032697.1, read on the forward strand.
CTTACAGCGGCCTTGATGACATGGCCTTCCTGGACGGATTGAAACAAACTGCGGCATCCTTCGCAGATCCCAAGCCGGAAATTGCCGCGTCAGGCAAAGCAACCGCGCGCTTCATTAGCAACGATTGGGACAAATCCGGTCAAGGCGAAGACTATGTAGGCCAGCTCGGCGGCCCCAATTCCGATCTGGTGCAAAAACTCGAAGTGATCGGTAAGACCTATGCATCGCTGATCGCGGCATCAGCCGAAAAGAATGGCTGGAACCGCGGCCAATAGACTTTCCTCTCAGAACCATATCCGACGCGGGCTTTGGCAAGTAATGGAAATGCGAGCCGGCCAGCTGCCGCTAGAAGACGACCATTTGATCCATCTTCATATTGGGAGACACTGATGGCTGTTACGGCCCAACCACTCATCCTTGATCACGCGGTCGTTGGCGTCCTTGACCGACTGCACGAAGCAGCCGCCGTCTACCGCAAGCTCGGTTTCAACCTCACGCCGCGAGGCCATCACACACTGGGCTCCATCAATCATCTTGCCGTTTTCGGTGAAAACTATCTGGAGCTGCTGGGATTCCCGCAGGAGAATGACAGGAAACGAAGCGATCTCTGGTCCTATCCGATCGGTTTGAACGGGCTTGCGTTTCGCGCGACCGATGCTGCCGGTCTGCGACGAGAGTTGGTCAGCGCCGGCTCCGTTACGGAATGGCGGAATTTTTCGCGGCCGGTAGCTTCCGCACCTTCCAGATCGGCAAGGAGGCGATTTCCAACGGCCGCTTCTTCTTTTGCCAGCACAACACGCCGGAACTGGTGTGGCAACCGGGCGATCAGGACCATCCGAACGGCGTCCTCAATATTGTCGACGTGTTTATCGTCAGCCGCGCTCCTCAAACGATTACCGAACTGCTGGCTGGATTTCCCAATACCGCGGCGCCACAAGTCGCCAAGGACGGTATTGCAATTCAAGCCGGTATCGTCACGGTTCATATCATCTCCGAGGCCGACGCTGCCTCGCGAATTGGATCCGCCATTCCTCAAGGCTTTGCGGGCAACGAAAGAAAGATAGCCCTTGGTCTGAACGTCCGCTCACTCAAGGTAGCGGCGGATATCCTCGCGCAAGGAGGCTTTTCGCCGCGCGCCTTCGAGGGAGGCTTGCTCGTCGATGCCGACGCCGCCAACGGCGTTGCGCTGTGGTTCAAGGAGGAAACTTCAAGAGCCGGACCTCGCGGACGATAGTAACGGATAAGAAGAGAGAAGGAACTCCGTATGGCCAACCCGTCCGTCACCACACGCATCGTGCTTGCCTCGCGCCCCTCCGGGAAGCCCATAACTGCGAACTTCCGCCTCGAGCAGGAAACGCTAAGGGATCTGGTCGAAGGCGAAATCCTTCTCCAGATCCTTTATCTGTCCCTTGATCCCTATATGCGTGGCCGCATGGATGACGCGAAGTCCTATGCCGCGCCCGTCGCAATTGGCGGCGTGATGGAAGGCGGGACGGTGGCGCGCGTCGTCAGTTCGCGCAATCCGGCATTCAAGCCTGGAGACATTGTTCTCTCCCATTCCGGCTGGCAGAGCCATACGATTTCAGACGGCAATGGATTGCGCAAACTCGACCCAGATGCGGCGCCGATCTCGACGGCACTCGGGATTCTTGGAATGCCGGGCTTCACCGCCTATGCGGGGCTACGCAATATCGGAAGGCCCAAGGCGGGCGAAACATTGGTCGTTGCGGCTGCAAGCGGCGCGGTGGGTTCGGCAGTCGGCCAGATAGGGAAGATCTTCGGCGCAAGGGCGGTTGGGATTGCAGGTGGCCCCGACAAATGCCGCTATCTATACGAAGAGCTTGGCTTCGATGCGGCAATAGACCATCGTGCGAGCGACTTTCAAACCCAGCTTGCATCGGCCTGTCCGAATGGCATCGACGTCTATTTCGAAAATGTCGGCGGGCATGTCTGGAACGCGGTATTTCCGTTGCTGAATGATTTCGCGCGCATCCCGATCTGCGGGCTGATTGCGCACTATAACGATGACGCCGGCGCATCGCGAGACCCCGACCAATTGCCAGCGGTGATGCGTACGATATTGCGGAAGAGCCTGACGCTACGAGGTTTCATACAGCGCGAATTTGCCGATCAACGCCCGGATTTCTATCGCGAAGCGGAACAATGGATCGCCGAAGGACGCCTCAGATACAAGGAGGACATCGTGGATGGGATTGAAAACGCTCCGGAGGCTTTTATCGGCCTCCTGGAAGGACGAAATTTCGGCAAGCTGGTGGTGCGCATCGCGCCATGATTTAGGGGTGGTCGCTGCGCACACTATCAGCAATAGCTTGGGCGACCTTTCTTGCCTGTATGCGGATATCCGGTACGGCGGTGATTTCCCAGAACTGGCCTGCGGTCAATGCACCGACCGCATAGAGAGCCACCTTGCTGCCTATCGGCGTGGGAATGCGGGACTGGGCGTCGACAATCAGTCCAAGATGAAGCGGATCAGCCTCCACCAGGCCTTTGTGCTGCATCTCCTGCAATAATGGCGAGTGCGCTATGCCTGCACGTTCCATGCCGGTGCAATTGACGATCCAGTCCGCTTGTATCGACGCCGCAACGCCTCCGCCGCGGGGACGGTAGTGCAAGATTAGAGCCTCTGCGTCCTTCACATTCCGCAGGTAGCCGGCTCGCACCGAAACCTGGCCGCTTTGCATCATGCTTTCGAACCGGCGAAAAACGTCGGGGGCGACGCGGTGACGGTGGATGTTCCACCATGGCAATGCGTGGCGCAGAAAGCGGCGGCGTTCGCTATCCGGCAGCCTCAGCCACAGAGCCTGCGTTTTCGGGCGCAGACCATCCATGACCCTGCGCCAGTCGCCGGCGTTCCTGCTTTCACGACGCAGAGCATGCAGGATTTCACTCATCCTCGTGGGCAATGCCCCAACATCGATTTCCGCAGCCGGCTGTGGATGACTGATATGATTGAGCGGGACGAGGCCCCGCCGTGAGAGCACGATTACCTTACCCATAAATCCGTGGGCAAATAGCGCCAGGACCTGATCGATCATCGTCAGCCCCGAGCCGAGAATACAGACCGTGTCGGTCCTCCCCACCCGTCTAAGCCAAGACAGTCGCCATGGATTTTCGATGATATGCGATTGCGCATCGGCCGATAACTGCGACTGATCGAACGGCAACTTGGCATTTCCGACGCCAAGACAAAGCACGATGCTTCGGCCGGCAATCTCACCGCCATTGTCCAGCAGAAAACCGAGCGCGGCGCCGTATCGCTCGACACATCCGCTGGCCTTTGCCTTGATGAAATCGACCCGGCATCGGCGCTTCCTGCTGCGCAGAAGAGCGGCCAAGCTGTCGCGGAGATACAGGCCATAATCCTGTCTGGAGGCGAAGTCTCCTCCACCCAATGGCCGCTTGCGCTCACGCAGCCATTCGACAAATGCATCCGGACGGTCCGGAAAGAGGCTCATGCGTCCGGCGGGTACGTTCAAGCGATGCAGATAAAGCTCGGTGCGATAAGCCGTTCCCCGGCCAAATCCGGGATCGTCGCCGACAACGGCGATGGATGCCGTTTCAGGAAGCAGCTCGACGAGGTTGCCGACCGTGGCGATGGCGGAAAAGCCGGAGCCCACAACAACGGCATCATAGATCATCGCTTGTTCTCTCTGCTTTCAAACGAGCGGGAGAATTACCCGTGTCTCTTTCCCTTACGGTCTGATCTAGGGCAGACGAATTTCCGATCCAATGGCTCCGTCTTCGGAAGATGCCGGTTTCGCCCTACGCGCTTCCGCTCATCAGGTGGACCGGGCGTGTCACGCTTCCCAATTCGTGGATAGCCCAAAGCTCATCAGCAACGAACTTCTGAAGCCTCCACAGGTTAAGGTCCCGAATCCCCCAGGCCTCGAGATGTTTCACCGTCAAATAAAGATACTCGGCGCACGACCCTCTGGCACGGCACGCCCTTGCCAGAATGCCTGCTACCGCTTCCTGTGATAGTTTGGAGGTAACATAGCTTCCCTTCGGACCAGCCCAGAAACCAACGCGCGCACGGGGCCTTGCTCGGTCTGCACGCGGATCCACCTTATTGCGGCCGCGTCTTCAGGCGTGCCGACTTCACGGCGAAGCATGCGTTGAATCTGGCCCAGGCGATCACCATCATCCAATCTGAAAACGACGGCCTCGCGTCCGCAACAATCACCTCAAGCGTTGCCATCAGCCCGTAGGCCTTCTTGCAGCTTTGCAAGTCGATCGCCGCTGCGCGCGGCGATTACGACCGCGAGTCCTTCAGCGGCAAAGCGCCGCGCAAGCGCGGCACCAAGCCCCTGTTTGGCTCCGGCTCCGAAAACGACCGCAACACCCGGTAATGCCGGTATCTTTTTCGGGGCCTTCGCCACAAGAAGTCTCCTCGCTCAGCGGACACGATCGAAGATCAGGATGAAGTTATTCGCTGGTAGGTCAAGCGTGCGGGCGAGCTTCAGGCCATGCGGAGCCGCGGCCTTTTCCAGTTCGCCGATGTCCTTGAGACCCCATTCGGTGACACCAGCAGCTAGGATTTCCTTATCGAAAGCTTCGTTCGAGCCTGTCGTATAGTGGCCGTCGCGCTTGAACGGGCCATAGATCGCCACAAAGCCATCCGCCGCGAGGACCGACGACGAGAGGCGAGCAATGCCTTCCTGGATCGACACCGGGGCCACCTGAAAGAGGTTGATCACGAAGATCACGTCGAAGGTCTGGTCCTTCGGGTCGGGAAAGGTAGATGGATCGGTGAGATCGATGCGAATAGGATCGGCGACATTGCTGTTGCCAGCGTCCGCGCGCTTCGATTCGATCGTATCGAAAACATCAGTATCATAGTCGGACGGCAGGAAATGCACGCCGGAGAAATGCGGAGCGAAATAATTGATGTGAAGGCCCGCGCCGCTCGCTAATTCAAGAACATTGCCCGACGTTGGGAAGATTTCCTTGAATGCCGTTAGGATGGGATCTTTGTTGCGATTGCCGGCCCACGCGACATAGGGGCTCAGGGGATATGGATCGATGTCTGGGCGCTGATCAACTTGGGTCATACTGGTCTCCTTGGTATTTGGCTCGCCACTGGTCGAACCGGATGGAATTAGACGGGTTGGGCGAGGAGTTCGGAGAGGAAGCCATCGACGGCGGCGTCGAAGTCAGGATCGACCCCAAAGAGGGCGAGATGGTTCATAGAGCGTTGATTGCTGTCCCCGAGGCGCTGGAACGCCGTTCCAATGACACATATGCGCCAAGATCAGTGCGGACAGCGGTTGGCTGAATGGATGTGGGTTCCATAATCTGCTCCTCCTGAGCGAGTGCTTTGATGCAGCCTCACTCTGCCAGAGCGCCGGCCGCTGTTCACTCCTCATGGGATCTAAAGCCGAAGGGGTGCGCCTCACCCGCCCCGATCTGATCTTGCGTTTAGATCAGCCGGTCAGATCGGGGCTGATTGGCATGCCGTGTGGCAACCAAAAGGACATTTCTACTTTGCATAAAGGCGGACATTCCAACTTCTTCGCCACACTTCCATGCTGACCTCCCACCGCAGTGATCGTCGCGGCGCCCTCAAGCTGACGAAGTTGACGAACCTGACGAGACAGCCCATATTTCCGTTGGAGGTGCCCTATGGCTATGACCGAAAAAAAAGGCGGTTCCCGCAAGCGCAACGAGCGCCGTAGGAATCTTATCACCGGATATGCAGGCAAATGGGAGCCGCTCTTTGAGAAAAAAGCGGTAGCCCGCGCGACCGCAGCGCGCGTGCTTTCTGGCGTGTCCGAAGGTGTCAAGCGCGCCAAAAACACGGGCGGCACCGTTCGTGTGACATATGTCATTCGATCGGCGGACGAAGAGCCTGAAATTGAGATTGAAGAGATCGCCCCTCAGAAGGACGCGCTGGACATCGCCCTCGCGGCCGCAAAGCAGCGCGGCGCCGAGCGTGTCGCTGAAATCCTCAAGGGACCCGAGATGTTGTCTGCGGACGAGTTCGCCGATGAGATCGGCGCCACTCGCGAGACGGTGAACAGAAAGCGCAAGCGTCACGAAATTCTCGGGCTCGAAGGAGCAAAGCGAGGCGTGCGCTTTCCGAAATGGCAAATCGGCGATGATGGTCAACTGCTTGGCGGTCTCGCTCAACTGTTCGAAGCTTTGAACGGGCACCCATGGGCGGTTTACCGGTTTCTCCTTCAGGAAAGCGATAGCCTCGGCGGTCGCACCGGTCTTGAGATGTTGCGGAAGGGCATGATCGAGCATGCTGTGGGTGCGGCGCGCTCCATCGGCAGAGGTGATTTCTCCTGAGCATCTCGCTGAATTTGCTGCCGCCCGCCGACTTCGGCTCGCGTGAGCTTGTGACCCTAAAATTGACTTCTAGCGCTCCGTGGTACCGGCTCTTCCAAAGCCGATATCCCAACCCTCTTGGCTACGGCTTTGGATCAAGCCGCTTCAGTGATCCCGAAGTGACCGTGTCTCCTCCCGACCGGTTCGGCGTTGTTTATTTCGGCAGCAGCATAAAAGTCTGCTTTGCCGAAGCGATCTTGCGTGAACGCGCCGTCGGTTCAAAAGGCTCCTTCCCTATCGGTATTGCGGAGCTTCAGGAGGTTTCTTGCGCGTCGATCGAAATCAACCAACCTCTGCTGCTCGCGGACCTGCGCTCCGATGGAATGTGCGCATGCGCATACCGACTGATGCTGCCCGTGCCGCTTCGCATGAACTTGGGAAGCAATGGTCAAGAGCACTCTGGCTCCACGACGAGAAACCGGACGGGATCATCTACGACTCCCGCCTGAATGGTGAAACCAATACCGCCCTCTTCGATCGGGCGCTCCCTAAACTCGACGTGAAATCTGCCGGGCCGCTGCTGGATTCACGAGATGAATTGGCACAAATCCTGGACGATTTCGCACTTGAGATCGTTTGATCCCCGACGCGTGTTATTTGCGCACTCGACTCTTGGCACATATCGCTTTGCAGTTAATTAGGTTCTTCCTCAATTTCTGTGGTTAACAGAGTGTTAGTGCTGCGATTGCTATCTGCGGGGATGCGAACGGAATCGAAATGGTCACCCGGCCCAGGGGTCAAAGTTCTGGGTATCACCCTTCAAGATGAAGAAAACTGGATTGTTTCTGCCGCTGCGAAACCTGTCGGTATCTGCCCGGATTGCGGAATGCGAAGCCGGCACCGGCACGGCTGGCACAACCGCCGCCTCCTGGACTTGCCTGTTCAGGGCCAAGTTGTGAAAATCAAGCTCGCGCTGAACCGGTGGCAGTGTAGACACCGGAAATGCGGGCGACGAACTTTCACAGACCGGTTGCCCGAGATTGCTTCACCCTACACACGACGAACTAAACGGATGGCTGAGATTGTAGGCTTGATTGGCCACAGGATGGGGAGCATGAGGATTTGTGGGGCGGGGTGGAACGGAGTATGTCGCCGTCATTGAATCCTGGCGGAGCGGGTGGGTGTGAAGAGGGCAAAACGGAAGGCAGCAAAGAGTAGCGGGAAGACGCCCGCTTCGGAGGATGAGGCTGTTATCCTGCAATTCCGCATATGGCTAAAGGACGTGAGCCCGATGGTGTGGCGCAGGGTTCAGGTAGTCTCGACGATGACGTTGCGCGAGTTTCATGGCGTCCTTCAGGTCGCGATGGGATGGGAAGGCATCCACCTTTACCAATTTATCATTCACACGGCGCGGTACGGCTCGTGGGAGACGGGTGCCCGTTCTCCGGCCATGATGCTTGGCGAATTGAAGCTGCGCAAAGGCAGCCGGTTCCTGTACGAATACGACCTCAACATTCCCTGGGAGCACGAGATCCGGCTGGAGGAGCGCCAGCCCGTCAAATCGGGTGCTCACTATCCGGCATGCACCGGAGGAGACGGCGACTGCCCGCAGGAGGATTGCGGCGGGCCGGAGGCCTGGATGTGGCGGCGGGACAACGCCTTCGGCTATGAGACGATGGACGACCTGGAGATCACGACCGAGTTTTTGCAGGAGGTCGCCGAAACGAAATCCCTTGTTGTGCTGGACGCTCCCGACCGTGCCGAGGAACTGCGCGCCGCACTGGATAGACTGAAGGAGCGCGCAAGCTGGCATGATGGATGATGACGGCGAGACGATCGCGACCGAAACCGTGGCCGATCTGGTGAAGGTGACGAAAGGCGCCGAGGATCTCGGACTGTCATTATCGGAGGCAAAGACCCTCCTCGCCAAATTGCAGCAGGCGATGGTGGAGACGCAGGTGGAATCGTGGCTCAGGGAAAATCGCGATCTGAATGGCGCCCGTCTACGCAGCAAGGGAAGTTATCCCGTCACCTTTCATACGCTATTCGGCGACGTGCAGCTGAAGAGCCCGCGCTATTGCCTGGCACGGATAGACGGCGCGAACGGTCCTGCAACGATCTCACCTCTACGGAAACTGATCCCCGACCACATCGCGCCCGAGCGCCTCTATCTGGAGACCCGGTGGGCGTCGCTCGTGCCCTATGCCGCCGCCGCCGAGCTATTGGCCGACGTGCTGCCGATCGATTGCGGCGCCAATGCTACGACGGTCCGCCAGCATGCATTGCGCGCGGCCCGCCGTATCGAGCGGGAGCTGACGGAAGAAAAAGTCTCCTTCATGCAGGATGCTTGCCCACGCGACTGGATGAACCTGCCCATTCCGGATGGCCGCATCGTCATCGGCCTCGATGGCGGATACATCCGCGACCGCAAAGACCGGAAGAGGAACTTCGAGCTGATCGTCGGCCGCTCACTGCCCGAAGACGGTGATCCGCGCTACATCGGTTTCGTCCACGGCTACGACCGTAAACCGCAGCGGCGGATTCTCGATCATCTTAAAAAGCAGGGCGTGCAGGCCAATCAGGATATCACTTTCATCACAGATGGTGGCGAAGAGGTCCGTTCGCTCGCCGAGATGATCGCACCAGCGAGCGAGCATGTCCTCGACTGGTTCCATATCACCATGCGCATCACAGTCCTTCGCCAGTTCGCGCAGGGGTGCGAAAACTACCACGAGCAGGCCGGGCAGGATCTGATTGAAAGCCTACGCAGGATCAAATGGCATCTCTGGCATGGCAACGGCTATCGTGCCCGTGACGAAATCGCCGACCTGCAATTCGATGCGGAAGGTCTCGAAACGGACTATCCCAACATGCGCAAGTTCCTGACCGCCATCGGCGAATTCCAAGTTTACATCGCCTCCAACAGTGCGAGCCTGATCAATTACGGCGAGCGCTATCGGTCCGGCGAGCGCATCTCCTCGGCTTTCGTCGAGGCCACCGTCAATGCTGTCATCTCCAAGCGGTTCGCGAAAAAGCAGCAGATGCAGTGGAGCAGGACCGGTGCGCACCTTCTGCTACAAACCCGCACGCAGACCCTTGACGGCTCCCTGCGTTCAACCTTCCTGCAATGGTATCCGGGCATGGCTAACGACAATCATGAGAAGCCCGAAATGGCCCGCGCCGCCTGACCGCACCACAAATCCTCATGCCCCCCCTTCTCCCTCGTTTTGATTTTCTGCACTGCGCTGGAGATCGGCAAAGACAGGATCAGACCTTAGGGAATAAAGGCCGTGAGACGGACCTGGAGTTCCAAATCGGGTGCACTGGTGGCCTGACTGCCCTTGGCGAGTTCCGTCAGCGCAGCTAGAACGTCTTGGTCTTGCGCGCCCGCGGCAAGGAAAAAGCGTGAGAGCACCGTGTCGAGCACGGTTGCCTCGGCTGCAGCGATGGGCACGAGAATACGAATGGTCGCTTGCTGCTCCTCCGGCGATAACGACGGATCCGCCAAAGCACGCGCAACGAACCGGGCGGCGATGAGCGGCGGGAACCCGGGGTCGGGAATATTGACCAAGGTCCCCTGTGGCAGGGGCTGCTCGGCATCCCAGCCTTGATCGATGTTCAATCGCCGAAAGTCCTCGAGCGGTCGCTGGTAGACTTCCGCAAGCTGCGTCAGCGAGGTCGCGTTCAAGAGTTTATCGGAAAGGGGAATGGTAAACTGAGGATCGCGGTCGGCGTATGTCTCACCCACCTTATGCTGAGCAGCGAAATCGGGTGCCGAAGGGTCCACGGCCAGGCGCTCGGCGAGGTCGACGACGTCGAATGCGCCGACTGCAGGGGCTCCCCACCAGCGAGATGCCATCGCGTTGACACGCGCCGTTGTGCGCGCGCAGAAGGTGCTGTCCTGAATGTTGTGGGCCGAACTGCGCGCGGCTGCGAGCGCCTGGGCGATCCATCCGAAATCCGGCGACGATATTTCGATCGCCTCCGCCAGGGCGGTGCAGGCTGGCGCGTTGAAGCCGGCAAAGCCATAGCGTAGCCCGAGCGCGCGCGTGATGAGTGTCGCGGATGTCGCCCGGCCGCCCGGAAGCCGCGAGAAGGCTTCGGCGAAGGCAGAAAGACGCCTGCGATGAGTCCCCCATGTATCGCCCTGGCCGCGGCGGCCCGCACCTGCGGCGATCACATCTGTCGTGCCCACCGCGTCGACGGCCTGCGAGAGAGCTTGGTCGAGTTGCTCAACGGCCCCGGCTTCGCCTGCGAGCCTGCGCAGGGCGAGGGTCGTGATCCCGAGGCTTTCGCGAAATTCGCCGCGGTTGGGGGCCAGCGCCGCGGCACCCAGAGCCGGAACCCAACTCCGCACCCATTCCACCCTTGGGTGTTGTAGCACGGCATCGAGCAACGCCCACAAGGAGCCCTGACGATACTCGCGATAGCCATAGGCCGCATGGAGCGCGACATATTGCTGCAAAAGCGGTTCTCCAAGACCCGGATCCGCCGCCGTCAACGCGACCAGGTCCGGCCCGTCAAGTTCGGCGAGATATCCCTTTGAACCCGCCATCATCTCCCGGCTCGCAAAAAGCTCGATATCGGCACCTGCCAACAACGATCGATCCACTGCGGAATCTGTCAGACGTGCGACGATCGAACGCGCTTCCTCCAGCGGGGGAGGCGGGGGTAGCGAGGTCACGGGCACAGGAGTCTTGTCTATAGCAGCATCAACCCACTGCGAAAGGCACTGAAGCACCGGCGAAGGCGGCGCAATCGCAATCGCTTTCCGTGTTCGGTCGCGAAGACCTCTGGCTCCCTCGATGTTTTTGGAAGCACCGAGCCAGGCGATGGTCAACAGCAGGGCCTGATACCAGGCTGCGTCCATCTCCAGCGCGAACAGGTCGAGCCGCCGCTCTGCGCCATCGACGTCGCCTTGAACGGCCAAATCGAATACCGGCTGCGCCCGGCGCTGCTCCTTGCCGAAGGCCACGACCCGCAACGCCACTTCGGCCAGCAGTATGGGGGAGAGGCCATCGTCATGGGCGGCAGTCCTCAGCGCCAGTTCGAGCACGCGTTCGAAGGCGTTCGGGTCGCGAAGCCGCTTTAAGTGCTGTCGTTCATATTGCGCGTCGAGCACAAGCGATACGAGCTTTTCCGTGAGCACGTGCCGCGCAAGCGGGTCGGCCGCCGCCGCGGCCAAATGCTGGGGAGCATGCCGAAGCCCATAATTGTCCCACTCGGTCCACTTATTCGAGAGACGGTCGGTGTAGTGTTCGCCGACGGCACGGTTCGCGGAGCGAAGATTGACCTTGTCGGCTAGGAAATCTGCAAAGGAACGGTGAACAACCCGCCAGGTTTCCACTCCGCCGACTCGCTCGCTGCCCAAGAGACGCGTCCAGCGTGAAAGGGCCCGTTCCGTGATGGCCTGCGGATCGCGCCCCGTTTGCGCGCCGAGCCAGTCCGCGGTCACGGCTTCGGCAGCGACCGCGAGGCGTTCGATCACGGGACGGTACAGCGTATCCCAGTCAGCCCAGCCCTCCGCTTGTGCCTCCTTCATTTTGGACCAGAACTGTTCGTAATACCCCTGAAGGCCCTGCGGCAACTTGTCCAGGTCGAGCGATGGCTGCCCAGCCTCGCGCGGCGATATCATGTCGGCAAGGACATAGCTCAGGTACATAAAATTGCCTTTGCTTGCGCTCTTGAGCCGTTCGACAAAGGCGTCCGCGCCAAGCGGCGGGCGCAAATCAGCCAGAGTCGCCTTGATCTGCTCATCCCGAGCCACGCGCTGTTCCAAGTACGTCTCTATGGCCATTTTCTGGTCTGGCGCATCCCAAAGGATTTCGTAGCTGGCTTTCGGCGTATTGGGCTGTGTTAGCAGATGCCCGCCGGTTGGTCTGTGCGTGACCACGACGTAGACACCGTGGGGCAGATGCGTTGGGAGCAACAGCGGATTGGCGTTGGTCGGCGGACGCTCCGCTTCATCGAGACCGTCGACCACGATCCATACAGGCGCTGATTTTGCGGCTACTTCCTTGAGCAGGCGACCCAGGTACGTCGCGTCCTCGCCCGCCTTGGAAGGCAGACGATCGTATTTCAACCCGTAGCGGATGATAATGGTGGCGCACAGATGCGTGAGGAACTGTTCTGCTGCGGTCAGACCGCGGCTGGCGTTTGCGAAGAAGCAAAGTGCATCGTTCCGCCGCGCGATCTCCGCGGCAAGCGCCGTCTTTCCGAGGCCAGCGTCCGCGACGACTTCGAAATAGCCGCACACCGACGCAGCGCGAAACGCATCGAGCCTTGCGAACACCGGCTCGCGGCCGACGAATGCGCACGAGGCGGCCTCGACAAGCTCAGGAAAGTCAAGCACATAGTCGGCAGGCGGGGAAAATTGTGCGCCGAAGATGATGTCGCCATGGACCTCTCCGACAACGGCAACATTGCTGTGGTGGGCGCTGAGCCCGCCGACAACGCTACCCTCTGGACCACGGTGGATTCAGGGCACATGCTAGTTTCCCGTGCCAGGCGGGCTCCCGAAGGTGATCCCGCCATGCACCTCCTCAGCGACCGCTATGTTGCTGCTGACGGCGACAAGCTGCCCAACAAGCCCACCAGAGGCTCCGGGCTTGACAGTCTCTACCTGTTTCAGAAGCGCTGCCAGTTTCTCGACGATTTGTTTGTCATCAGCGACCCCCGCCTCGCGGATCGCTTTCTCCGCCTCGGCTTTCTTCTTCGGGTCCTGAACGTAATCGTCCATGCACTTGGCGAGGCCAGGATTCGCACTCCCGAACTTGCTGACGATCAGTGCCTTGAGGGCGTCGTAACCATCTTTGATCAGCGTGTCGCCGATGGTTGCTCCGATGGCGGTTAGCCCGCCCAAAATCACACTGACGGGATCCATGATAACCTCCCTGTAGCTGATATTCTCGAGACGCGCGGCCTTTGGCCTAACCCAGCCTCGCACACCGCGCGCGCCTGATGTCCCAAACGGATTTGGGCGTGGCGTCCGCCGCGAAAATAGGACTGGCCGCCTAGAGTACTGCATGTCCAGTGTTAGCTGGGTCCGACGTGCCAGTTTCGCGCCATCACGCACGTTCGATAGAGTTCCATAATCCCATTATGCGCCACAATCAGTGTAGCCGCAAAGTTAAAGTGTCCTGTTTCTGCAAAGTTGAGCATGTGTTGGCGACGGTCCAACCTGCCGGAACTCGTGTAGTAACTTCCGCCGCGCGATTGCTGTCCATTTCCTTGGCTAAGCCTGTATGGGCCGCTAAACCATCTGGCATCAGAGTGGATTCTCTTTGCTGGTCGCCCAAACCGTCGTACAATGAAATTGAGATTGTCAGGAGATGCTTTATCGAACGAACAACCGTACAATATCATCCTCTTGAAAGTCGCCGTGGTTTCAACGCTGTAAAGTGCCCAAATGTTTTATGCGCTATCTCGTGCATTCTGCAGTGCACTCGTGCTTTTCTGTACAATTTCTGATTGTCGGAGTGGAGAAGCGACTATGAAAGTCGATGAATCATTGTCGAGAGAGGTCGAATCTGCTCGTCTCACCGGGCGTGCCGTCCCAGTGATAATCACCATGCGGAATGCAGAGGACGTGAAGTTCGTTTTGGAAAGCGGGATCAAGGCGAGTGTGACCTTTCAGCACATCCCAGCTGTTGCCGCTTCTCTGACTTCCGATCAGATCGAGCAGTTGGCCGCGATGCCTCAGGTTGAACTGATTGAGCTCGACACCGAGGCCAACGCGCTGCGCAAGCCGTAGCTGACCTGGCCGGATAGATCATAAGAAAATGGAATGTGGGTGCAATGGCCGTTGCATGTTGAAACGGCCATCGCTAAGCGTTCAGACGCCCCTCTTCGGCACCGTTGGTGGCGGGACCAGCGCTCCGGAAGCCGCATTTGCATTAACGCGACCATAGCCATAGAGCCGATCCCACCCAGGCATTCCCAAATTATCAACAGTGGAAGCTAACAGATTCCAGATCTGCTCGTTGTTCGAGAAACGATGGGCGCCCCAAGTGAGCGCCGCGGCTCCGGCAACATGAGGGCAGGCCATGCTGGTACCGCTCATCGTAGCGTAGCCGCCTCCCGGCGCCGTGGACAGGACGTTTAGTCCAGGTGCGCAGACATCAACTTCGGCCCCCCTGCTGCTGAACGACGTAATGACATTTCCGGAGTCGATCGCCGAGACGGAAATGACGTTCTTGTATTTGCCGGGAAAACCCACATTGCTGGCAGCCGGCGGCACAGGATCCTGGATTTGCGCATTTCCAGCCGCCGCCACGATCAGCAGGCCGCGGTCCCATGCCACGTTGCAAATGGTCTGCAAAGCGGTCGGTGCGGCAGACCCTCCGAGGCTCATGCTGATGATGTGCATTTTGTTCTGAATGCACCAGTCGATGCCGGCGATAACCCAACTGAATTGTCCACTGCCGTTGCGGTCGAGCACCTTGACGGCATAAAGCGAAGCCTGCGGTGCGACGCCCACGACGCCGGCCCCATTGATCGCTGCAGCAATCGTACCGGCGCAGTGTGTGCCGTGACCTTGGTCATCCAGAGGGGTTGGTGCACCCGGTACAAAGCTCATACCGCCGCCGTAGTTGGTTTTTAGATCCGGGTGATTGAAGTCGATCCCGGTATCGACGACGCCGACACGAATGCCCTTGCCCTGGGAATTTCCCCACGCAGCAGGGGCCAAGATCTGTGCAACGCCAACCGGAATCGTTTCAGCCATCACCGCCGGCTGATTTTCGATCTGCAGATGTTGCAAGGCGCTACCGATTGCGTAACAAGGAGCGTCCTCCTCCACATTCGCGACATTGGCATTCTTGCGGAGGACGTCCATCTCACTTTTGAGGAGTTTAGCGCTGACGATCGGCGCTTCATATTGATTTACGTCATATCCAACCGCTTCATCCTCTAGAACAGGACGGCCTGCCCCTATGGGCAACGATGTTGCATCGAGGAAGTGAGGCATCGCCTCCTGCGCAATCGCGGCGCGCACGATCTCGAGCTTGTCCTTCTCTTTGTCGGGCCGTTTTTCTTTGGCCTTGAACGTAATGATCACGGATTTTCGCTGCTCTGCCATTGCAACCTCCCTTGAAGTTCCATTTGACGAGGAATTCGCAAGAAACGCGCGAAATCGACCAACTGCTTCAATGTGAAGCAGGTACAAATTCGCCCTTCGACAGAAATAGGCATAAAAAACGGGTACGGCGCCATGGTAAAAGGCACCGGCAAGGTCTGCTATCTGTGGTTATGCAAGGAGTTTATAATAAAATACTTCGGCGCGTATTCGCTGTCAACTAGCATATGATACTGATACAACGATGAGTTGGACCGGGACCGTTCTCTTCTCCCAATGCATCCACATAAGAGGAACCAAACCGAAGACCTCCGGGCCGAGGCTGACCGTGATGCCTGGCGGCAGCAAGCCCAACAGTCACAGCGTGGTTTCCTACGCCGGATGTTCGGCTGACGTCCTCTGTGGACATGTCCTCAGACCGTTTCAACGAAATAGTTGGGAAATAGGGGGCAAGAATGTACAAGAAGTTCGGCATAGGGATCGCCATCGCGGCAGGCTGGGCAATCGCGTGGGCCGTCAAAGAAGAGTTCGCAATTCCGGACTACGCGATGTGGCTGGCGATAATCTCCGTAGTGGGCGTGATCTTCAGCTTTCAGGTTGAAAACCGCCTGTCGGCGCTCGAGGGGAGAGTGATCCGCAAGCATTACAACGGCGGCGTCAAACTGCTCGAAGGCGAGAGACACAAGCCACAGCACGCACAACCGGAAACTCTGGTGGCTGGCGGCGCTATGGAAGGGTGGATCAAGGAACCGCATCAGATCCTCTTCGAGGACTTCAGATGGTGGGCGCCTGTCCTGAACCCAGAATGTATCCGATCCTTGGGCTATCGAGTAAATCCACGACACCGATCTCAGAAACTCTCGCGGCCCAGCATTCGGCCGCCGGTTTCGCATCTGGTACAACGCCTGCGAGGTAGGGACGATGCAGATCGACGTTGGCGGTTTTGGGCTTCTCAACCCGGAGCGGTTCGCCGCCGACAGGCAGGCTGTCGCATTGCCTCAAGAAGATTGTTACTGAGCGAGTTCGTTGCCTCACCTAGAATGTTACCGTGACGGCACATGGCGCCATGATGCCCTCATCGCTAGGGAGGTATCATGACGACGAAGATGACGCGGGCGATGCGTATGGAACTCGCCAATGCGATCCGGGGTCGCTATTCCACTGCCGCGAATAAGGACAAGCGCAGGATCCTGGACGAGTTTATTGCTGCGACGGGGTATCACGAGAAATCCGCAATCCGTGTCCTGAATGGCCAACCGGCACCACAGAGCCGACAGACGCGGCAACGCACTGCGCTCTATGACGAGGCGGTGCGCAGTGCGTTGATTATCCTGTGGGAGGCTTCTGATCGAGTTTGCGGCAAGCGCCTCAAGGCGCTGCTGCCCATTCTATTGCCGGCGTTGGAACGCAATGGCCATTTGCTGCTCGAGGAAGAGATACGCCACAAGATCCTGTCGATGAGCGCCGCCACGATCGATCGCCTGCTGCGGATGCCGAGGCGCACCACCAAAACGAAAAAGCCAAGGATTGTGCCAGAGCCACAGCGGCGTATCAAAATGCGCACGTTTGCTGATTGGAACGAGCCGCATCCCGGCAGCATGGAAATGGATCTGGTAGCTCATTGCGGGGGCGTCAATCGCGGTAGCTACGTTCATAGTCTCGTTCTGACTGATATCGCGAGCGGCTGGACGGAGGCGGCGCCCATTGTGGTCCGAGAAGGCAGCCTCGTGGTCGAGACACTCGAGCGTATTCGCGCAGGCTTGCCCTTTGCACTGAGAGCTCTGGACGTGGATAACGGCAGTGAATTTGTCAACAACAGGCTGATCGAATATTGCCTTTCTCACGGCATCGAACTCACTCGAGCACGGCCTTACCGCAAGAACGACCAAGCCTGGATAGAGCAGAAAAATGGCGCCGTTGTGCGGAAGCTCTTGGGCTATCGGCGCTTCGAAGGATTGGCCGCCGCCAGGGCGATCACGCGCCTTTACGGGGCGTCCAGGCTCTTTGTGAACTTCTTCCAGCCTTCGTTTAAGCTGGCCGCAAAGCACCGCGATGGTGCAAAGGTGGCCAAACGCTATCATCCGCCGCAGACTCCCTGCGAGCGTCTGCTGCAAGCCGAAAGCACGCCGGTGGCCGTCAGGACCAAACTGAGCGAAATCGCCGCCGAGCTCGATCCGTTGAAGCTTGTGGAGGAAATGCGTGCCGTGCAGGCTTACCTGGCAGCGTTGGCCGACGGCGAAACACCGCCACCGGCCACATCCGAGCCGCCGAACCTGGCCGCGTTCGTGGCAAGCCTTTCGAGCGCCTGGCACGTGGGTGAGATTCGTCCAACCTTTTCCATTGAAGCCAAACCGCGCTACTTGCGAAGTCTACAAAAGGTCTCAACACAAGCCCCTGTTGCGAGCCCGACCGTCTCGCTCGAACTGGTGAAACCGTCGGCGACCGCTCCAATGGAAGCGAAAAGGCTGGAGACGCCGAATCTGATCTACGCTGAACCTGGCCAAGCTCGCATCCAGGCGCTCCGCGCGGCGTGGCCGATCGCGTGTCGCCGATTGGAAGAACTCCCCAACATCAACGCCATGCAGCTCTTCGAAGAGTTATGCATCCAGTTTCCAGGTCGATTTACTCGCAAACAGTACAAAACGTTCGCTCGCAAGGTCAGTCTCTGGCGCCAGGCGGCTCGCGCGCGCGGCATTGTCATCGCCTCGAAGACGTATCGTCGGTTCAGTGACAACCCCCGAGGTCGCCGCCCCGATACCTTCAAAGACCATTGGGAGGAGATGGCAGGGTGGCTTGAAGATCACCCAGACCAGACCGCACTTGAACTTCTTGTCGAGTTCCAGGCCCGTTACCCTGGACAATACAGCTTCCGACAGCTTCGTACGCTACAGAAGCGAGTAAGAGTATGGCGAGTGCAAGCCGTGCAGCGGCTCATTGGCGACGCCGGCACTTTGGCTCACATGTCGCTCCAGATCCCTCATGCTGCGCTACGCAGTAACATTCTAGACGAGGCAAACGGTAACAAAATTACATGAGGCAACACGATGGGGAGTATTGCTCCGGTACCGACACAGGCTCGGGTGGAGTTGACGCTGACCTATCTGCGCTTCATCCAGCAACGCGACGCACTGAGCCTGCTTTACTCGATCCTGCTCTTCGTTCGGCCGTTCGACTTCGACAACTCCGAACTCTCTCGCAGCAAGGCCTCGGCCGAGGCCGCGGACCAGCCGCCGGCTATCTCTGGGAAGCCGTCAGGCAGCCCGAAGTCGATCCATGGTTCGAATACACGGTCGAGGGGCCGTACCCGCTCCTGCGGCATACAGTCGATCAGTGGAAGAATGACATCGACCCGATGGTGAAATGGTGCGGCGACCGGAGCTGGGGTGCAGACAATTGTCGCTTTGCACTTAATATCAAGACTCGGCCTGCAAGAATTTCAATTAAGATAGCGCGGCAGTTAATTTGAGACTGGGCACTTAATGTGAGATTTTGGTTTGGATTTCAGCACTTAATGTGAGAACCGCCGCTGTGAATTAAAATGACTGTCTTCGGTGGATCTTCATCAGCAAATCGCAAATATCACAAAAGGTTATTGCCGCATCTGAAGGCGTTAAGCGCTGAAAATCGCTTTAACGAATCTCACGTTAAGTGCTCTAGCTCGCCGGAACAGCCGCATTCTTACGATTAAGATGGGGTGGTTGCCGTCCTCCCCCAACCGCATAGCAATATGCCAAGGTGATGTGGTGTAAGCCACAAAAGAGAGAGGTCGGCGGATGAACGATACGATGATCGGAGTGGATCTGGCAAAGAATGTTTTCCAGCTACACGGGGCGTCGATGACAGGCGTTGTGAAGTATCGCAAGAAACTGTCTCGCGGGCAGTTCTTCCGGTTCATGTCAGAGCAGTCACCGGCACGAGCGCCCATTACTGGGCGCGTGAGCTGGTGAAGCTGGGCCATGCAGTCAAGCTGATCGCGCCGCAGTACGTGCGCCCGTTCGTGAAACGGCAGAAAAACGACGCAGTCGATGCTGAGGCAATCGTCATTGCGGCTCGTCAAGCTGAAATGCGCTTTGTCGAGCCGAAGACCGCTGATCAGCAAGCGCGGGCGGTTCTGTTTCGGGCGCGTGAGCGTGTTGTTCATCAGCGAACGGAATTAGTGAACGCTCTGCGCGCCGTTCTCTACGAATATGGGCAGGTCATTCCGCAGGGGATTGGTCACATCAAGCGCATTGAGGCGATCCTCGACAATACTGAGATCGGCCTGCCCGAGATTGTGCAGGAGGAATGCCGCGACCTTCTGGCTCAGATCGGCGAGAAGACGGCCCGGATCGAAGAGAAAGCCAGGAAGCTCGCGGAGCTGTCTCGGCGAAGCGGAGCCGCCCGCCGGCTTCAGACCATGCCGGGTGTTGGACCCTTGACCGCGTTGGCCGTCGAAGCTTTCGCGCCGGCGATGCAGAGCTTCCGATGCGGACGTGACTTTGCCGCTTGGCTCGGCCTCGTTCCACGACAGTTCTCTTCTGGTGGGAAAGAAAGGCTTGGCCGGGTGTCGAAGGCTGGTCAGGCCGACATCCGCAGGCTCCTGATCATCGGGGCAATGGCGCGCCTGAGTTGGGCGGGTCGCAAACCGCCAGTACAAGGATCGTGGCTTTCGCGGATGCTCGCGAAGAAGCCGCGCATGCTGGTGGCGATTGCACTGGCGAACAAGATGGCTCGGACAATATGGGCCATGCTGACGAAGCAGGAAGATTATCGAGACCCAGCTCTGGCAATGGCGGCGTGAAAGGAAACTGCCACGGATAACCAGGACTGGCAAAGAGGTGTGAGAAGTCGACGACCTGAATGGGCGCATGATCGAACCGATCGGGAACGGGAAAACCAGTTTGGCACTTTGAGCCCGCAAGCTCGGGATTAAGATTTGGACCCGCTCCGCAGATCACCATACCGGCCAGCGGCCTTTGCAAGCGCCGCAACGAAAGGCCTGACAGAAGACCGCACTCGATCACACGTCAAAGAAGGTCAGAAACTTCTTGCTAAACGGGCGGCAACCACAGAAGTGCCAAACGACACGTTCAGTGCAGAGTAAGGGCTCACTTACGGATGAGCTCGTCGCGGTTCACGAGATCAACCGCCGTCGATCGCTTCAACTAGTCTCGGATTAAGTGCCATGACTAGCCAGAACCGCCGCATTCTCGCGATTAACTGCCATCTGCGGTCGTCAAGATGGCGTGCGCAAAGGTCGGGCCGTTCAAGAAAACTAGGAGGGACGCCAGGGACCATTTATCGTTTATCCTGAAGCGGATCCGGCACGCGATCTTCCGAACATGACGGAACGACGCTTGTGCCGCAAGGGCATGCCTATCCTCCTGCTTATCCGATCTTTCACCTACACTTTCCTTTGCCACCGGAAGTGTCCACGAACATGACCACGGACATAACGAAGCTCGCCGGATCCATTTTCTCCTCCGTTGGTATTTTCACATCAACTCTATTCGATTTTTAGCGCTGGACGCGGCCACTCTTCCCCAAAAGCTTGGTCGCGGATGCGCGTCTGCGGCGGCGTGTCGAGGACTTGCCGAATGATATCGACAAGGCCTGACAAACATTTTGCAAGCTAGTTCAACCCAGAACTGCCCTTCCATCCATTATCGCGGTCATGAAGCGATATCCGTTGCTCGCTATGTAACGCGGATCGGCCTTGAGAAGGTTCATGAATTCACGGTGGCTGTCGGTGCTCCTTCCGACCAGGCAGCCAGCGCTTGATTTTCCTAGATCTAATCTATCGCCATCGTAGCCCCAATGCTGATTGATACCAAACAGACCCTCATAAACCTTATCGCCCGCCCTTAAGTAGTCCTTGTTCAGGTCCCGGTAGACCCTCAACGGCTCGACCTGGACGAGTGCCTCATGCGCGCTCGGCGTGCCGGCTCTGTGGGTACCAACACGCCAAGCTTTGTACTGACCGAATGCAATGCGGGCCGCTCCTTTGTCGTCCATTGGATTCATCGTCCAGAACCGCCCTGGCTCCGTCGTCGCTTCCCACACCTTGAACTGCAAGGTGCCTTTATTGTCGATCCAGAATACGAGACGAATATCGTTGAAGGCATTGGGTGCGTTTGCGTTCAGCGTCCCATCTGCACTCGTGCCCTCAAGATAGACGATGTTCTTGCATTCCGGATATCGGCATATCCAGTGTTTGCTGGATATCATGTAGTCGACTACACGGTCCAACCACGCCCCCGTTCTTGGGATGGGCGCCAAGGCGCTCACCGGATTGGTGAGTGCATTTTGGATGCCCGCGGGGACTGATCCTCCATCATAGGCAATACCGTTTCGGGCGCAGTAGACCGCCAGCGCCCATTTCGAGACCGGCCCGAAATCGCCGTCCGGCGGCGGATCAAGGTACCCAAGATCCGAAAGCATCTGCTGAATTCGTTTGTCGCCAGTCAGCGCCGCGGTATCGCCGGCCGCGCTTGCGACAGGTTGCACCGAACGCGGCTGGCCGGTCGTTTGACCAAACAGTGCCGCGAGACTCGGCGTATCTGGGGATGCTGCCCAGTTCTCTTCTCCGCTAACCCGCATGGCATCGGCAAACCAGGTGACAAACTTGTCGATGTGGTTGCCGGTGCCGGTAGGGTAGCAAAGGAGGCGCCATCGATTGGCTTCCGCGGCGTCCTTGCGCAGCGAACCGGCATTGTAGGCTGCTGCGACGCGCGGCGCGTCAAAGTGGGTGTTGCCGCGTTGCTTGGCAATGTAGGCGGTACCCGCGTCGATCGACAGGCCAGGATCCAGCAGATCGTCGCCTTTGAGACTTTGCCGCCCAAGCGCATCCCTCGCGGTCCCGACGAGGGTTTGCATGAGCCCCACACTCTCGTCTTTGATCTTGGGTTCAGGTCGTCGAACGTCCGGCTTGCCGCTGCTCTCTGTGGCGATCGTGGCAACGATCAATTCGATCGGGACGCCATATTGCTTGGCCGATCGGGTGCACAGTTCGCCGTATTTCGACCAGATGTCACGCACCGTGGCTGGCTTCCCGGCACTGCCAACGGCTAGGGCCCCCTCAATCGAGATCCCCGTTGCCGTCAGGCACCAATCGACGCTTTCGGGATACATCTTGTGCGGCGTCGTCAGCTCGGGGAGCAGCTCAGCCAAGAGACTGAGCTTGGCCGGAATTACTCCAGTCGAAACCGGCCCGGCGGTCGACGGTTCAGCGGCGACAACCGGCTGGTTGGCAGCGACTGGAGGAGGTTGGATAGGCGGCGGCGTATAGGTTGGTACGTTGCGGGCTTCGGCGAGGTCTTTCATAGACTCGACCATCGCATCCGACTTTTCTTTTGAGCCCTGGCTGCTGCCCCAATAGAAGCTGACAACCGTGCCGGCGATGCCGTTTATGAAGCCCACCGCGGTGCCGATGAGACCGAATGCTGCTACGGAAAATTGGTTGTCGGCACTGAGCTCAAAGTAACCAGATGCCAGCAGAACGAGCGCGCCAACCATTGCGAGCATGCCAACTATGGCTATTCCAACCAGCCACATGCCTGCCTTGAAGACCAGAGGCGCGATGTTGTTGGCAGACTGGAAATCGCCAGCACGTGCGCGATCCTTCGTCGCAAGCTCGGCAAACTTCAGGCCGGTATCCAGTTCATATTTCCTGAGATCGTTTTCCGCCTGCGTAAGAGACAGCATCAGCTGCGGATTTGTAGAGTTCTCCTCGACTATCCTGACGACATCGTCCGGGGTGAGCACTTTGGTGTCCGATACTGCCGATCCCGCGGAGCCGGAGCCGGGAGGTATAGGAGCCGACGCACCGGCACGCTGACCATCAGGCGCAAACTGACGAAGCGCCGTCGAGGCGACCGCTGCCGCTATGATGTTGAAGGGCGGCGGAATCGCAAGCGCTGACAGAAGTGTCGGCGCAGCAGATCGCAGCACATCGGAGACGATTCGAGATAATGCCATGTCCCTTCCCTCCCGTCCGTTACAAACTCCTTTAAATGCCCTGCAACCAAAACATTATCACCTGGGTAAGCAACGCCGCCGCCGATGTCATCCGCGGAAACTACTGCCCCTGATCCGCCGACTTCGTCGGTTCCGTGTCCGAAGGGGGCTCCACACCGGACTTTTGATTGAAGAGGTAACTTGGAACGGTATCGTACATCGGTTCATCGATGCCGTTCAGAAGCATGAGATTAGCCATCATCGGCGACATCTGAACGTCGGGGAAATAGGTCGTGAAAAGACTGATCGCCTTTGCCCGGTGCGAAAAGAAATCGTAGACGCGCCGCTGCACGAAACGGGCAAGTTCCGGCTGATCGCGAGAAACGAGCAGGGCATAGGGCTCGTAGGTGTAGAACGCCGCAAACCGTTCGACATCCTGCTCTCGGCAGTCTCTGGCCACCCGCCATGAATCGAACTTCGCCTGAATGATCTCGCGGTCACCGAAATAGACCTGCTGCCGCCCTAGCTGCTGACTGCAAAACCAATCGGTGAGCGCGTTGTAGGTCGGAAAGGGACAAAGCCTCACCGGCGGCTGCCTCGCAGCCACTCCTGGCGCTTGTCGACAGCTTTCATATTGAGCAAGTTGCGATGTGCAATCCACCGGCTTGTCCGAAGAGGAGTTGGCGCCAAATAAATTGACCTCACACGCGCGCAGCGCGACCTGCTCGGCCGTCGTGTTCTCGACATAGGCAAAATCGGTGCCGGCGCGCGATCCGGAAACGCGGCGAACGAGGTAGGAAACGCCGGTGACGAACACGATCGGCGAAAAGTATCCGTCGATTGTTTCGTTGTTCCTCCAGAATCGCAAGGTGGTGGGGTCGCAGAGAATGTCGATCTTTTTTTCCTTGGGAGCGTCCGTCTGAAGGCGCTGGAACCGGTCAGCCGCGGTCACCAGAACTTCATCGAGGTGATAGGGGGAATTGGCGAAGATGCTGTAGCAAAGATCGGCGGCATAGCCTCGGTAGCGCTGGGTGCTCAAGGGGCCGGCCTTGTACGAGAAGGGCTCGGCATCCGCGCGAAATCCGGCCTTCACAGTCGTCGGTTCCGCCGCCGGCGATTGCGGATCGATCTCCTCGGCGACAGTTCTGCCGCTCAGGGCCAACGTGATCGCGAAGCTGGCGACGAGTAAGACAGAAGTGACGATGCGAGCCAATCCCAGGCGTTCCCGCATTTTCTGCTGCACCGGCCCGGTCTCAGGCGCATGCGGAGGCCAGGCGGCATTGGTGACCGCGACGAAGACGACCGTAAAGCAAACGATCAGATCCGTCAGATTGTAGAAACGATAGAGGACCTGCCTTTCGGGATTGAAATATATGGCCTTCAGCGTCTGAAACGGCGTGCAGGCGACATCTGTTAGGCAACCCGAAAGCCAAGCGAGGTTCAAACCCAGCACCACCGCCGTCGTCGTTACCGCAGCAATGGCGCCATAGACGACCGCCGGCACCTTTCCCTGGGCCCGGCGTTCCGATGCGCGTACGACAAAGCAGGCGAAGATTGCCGCGCAAACGCTCTTGGGAAGGAAAACGCCAAACGCCGACTGCTTGCGCGTGTAGAGCAAATCGAGAAAACGGTCCGTATTTTCGGCGATCAAAGCCGTCCAGAACATGGCGAGTAGCGTGAGACCGAACGCTGCCACGACGGCGGCGATCGCGATATAATAGATCATTCGTTCGGCAGATTGCCGGCGGGTGTGGAGATTTCCCAGGTGCCGGCGCTTGTCGAGGTCCGTGAGATATTGCCTGAGCGCCATAACCGCGAGCACCGGAAGCCAGAAGATGACCGCGACTTGCAGCGTTTCCAGGGCGGCGGTGGCAAAGACCGTCATGGCGGTCAGGTCGACATCGCTGAGCGGCGAGTGAAGGCCAAGCCGAGTCATAAGGGCGTATGTGCAAAAGATTGGCGGTAGCAGGATCAGAACCCAAAAGCCTGTCTCCAACCGCCGCTCGGGGGGCGCGATCTCCTTGACGGCTACCTTCAGTGATCGGTGCAAATCGCTTGCCTTGCCTCGTCTTTGGCCGGTCCAGCCGCTTGCCTCCTCCAGATACGGGCTTCGTTCGGCATAGACGGCGAGAATGGCGGCGAGTTCAAGTCGCGACTTGTCGATCTTCGCAACCGTGTCTTCCAGCATTGTTTCCACCTGCCGGCGCTGGCGGGCGTGTACCTCTTTTTCAGCCTCCTGGTCGGGCGATCCGTTCGCGACGCCTTCCTTGCTCTCCTCCGGGTAGGCGCATTCGATGAGGTCTTCGAGGGCAAGCAATGCGCTCTCCGCCGTCTGGCGTTGCTCGCGTGCCAAAGTCTGCAATTCGTCGAGAACGAGCGTATCGGGCCAGGAACCGGGATCGCGGATCGCCTCGGTCATGATTTCGAGTTCGGTCCATTTCCGAATGAGCGGAGCAAAATTGCTGGTGCGCTCCAGAAGGATGCGCAACCAGGGTTTCACGCTTTTTACTTTCTGAGCGATTGGGTCTTCGCCAGCCCTTTCTTCCGCGGCGACGCCGGGGCCATTCCCGTTCGTCTGCGCTGGCTTGTGGGAATTCCCATTTGCGAGGATTGCCTTCTGGACAGCCGGCCGGGTGTGCTGATCCAGAGTCAAAAGCAAACGGCGCGTACGCTCCTTGAGTTGCATCGGAACCCCTACCCATCCGTGCACCTGTCGCCTGAGCCAGGTTTCCACGATTTCCACGGGTTTCAGCAACGGCGCAAATCCCGCCATGCCGATCGCGAGCGTCAGTGGCCAGCTCGGGCTCGTCAGCGTATCGCGGCCGATGTCCACCTCCAGTCCCGCCATCGGGATGTAGTTCACGGCTTTGAAGACTAGGCCGCCGAAAAAGGTCAGCGCGGCATAGATCGCCACCAGGATTCCAGCGTAATAGAAGTAGGCCTGCCGCATGGCATCGCCGCCGCGCAATTGCGTTGGGGCGAGCCGCTTGACGACCTCGTAGTCGTATTCATCGGGTTGAGAACTGGGCTGCCTGAACCGTTGCCATGCGAACACGGCGACCAACGCCGCGCCTAACAGAAACGCAAAGACGAAATTCCATTCCAGCCGGACGCCCATCAGCGGCAACAGATCACGCTGCTCCGGCTGGAGCAGATGGTAGCTCCAGAGGGATACGGGAACGTCTTGCGGCCAGACATTCACGACCTTGTCGCTCACGTCCGCCCCCCAAATGCACCTTAAGCCACTGAAC
Source organism: Rhizobium jaguaris (assembly GCF_003627755.1). Classification (NCBI taxonomy): domain Bacteria; kingdom Pseudomonadati; phylum Pseudomonadota; class Alphaproteobacteria; order Hyphomicrobiales; family Rhizobiaceae; genus Martinezella; species Martinezella jaguaris. Next base: position 204,480 of record NZ_CP032697.1, read on the forward strand.
TGTCAGCGTTCAGCATTTCTGAACGTTGGGATCGCACTGTCCGGCCGAAAATGCGGGACCCGAAGGCACCGCTAATGCGAAAACGGACAATAGCAGGATCAACGCCAAAGAGAATCTACGCATCACATTTCCCATCAGATATATATATGAAAGTGCTAATACTACCATAGTTTGTATTGAGCAACAAGACCAATTGCGTTCCGCGTTTGGCCATTGCCTGTCAAGCTATTTGGAAAGGTGCAACGGGTGGCTGAGGGTGCTGCATGCTTCGCTTGCCTCCCACAACACGCTCTCCCAGAGCGGGTTGCATACAGCGGCTGGAGGTTTGATGCTCTTGAGCTGCCTTAAAGACCGAGCCTACGCTCTTGAAGAGATCTGAACCGGCGGCACCTCACTCAGATAGCTAAGTGCCTGATAAACCAGAATTCGTGGCATAACGCCTATTTATGGGACTTCGCGACGGGCCAAGGCGTTCAAGCTCGGGTCGTGATCGATTGATGTAAGAACGCGAGGTTCGGCATCGCGCTAGGCGACCTTGCCTTTTGCAAGGAGGTGCTGGCGAAAAATATGCCGAAACTCCTTGAAGGTGGCGAAGCCTAGAGCATTTGCGACACACACGACAGTTGAGGGAGCAACCATACATCTTTGTGCGAGCGAGGCCGTCGTGCCGAAGGCGACGACATCGGGATCAAATAAAGCGATCCGGGCAACGCGCTCTTGTTGCTCCGGAAGACGAAGGTTGGTTGCTACGATCATATCTTTCAGCTGGCCGATGTGGCTGGCTTCGCAACCGCTTTTTTCCGGTGCAACCGCTTTTTTCCGGTCCATATGACGCGCTCCATCGAAATTCCCAGAGGCTTCCGTCGTGTCAGTCGCGAAACTTGGACTGAACGAATTCGAACGCTCGTGCCGTGCACTCCTTCGGCGCCGCGACGGCAGGATCCTGCTCTGCCTCGACAACGAGCCATCCAGCATAGCCAGTGTCCTTCACGAAGCGGACGACGGGGTCGAAATCGATCACGCCGTCGCCTGGAATCGTGAACATGCCGTTCCGCACTCCCTCGTTGAAACTCAGATCCTTCGACTGCACCTCCGCGCGGATTGCCTTGCGAACGTCTTTCAGATGGATGTGAACGATACGGTCTCCAAACCGCTCGATCAGCTCCGCATAATCAAATCCGGCAGCAGCGGCGTGTCCGGTATCGAGAAGAAGCCCAGCGTCCGGCCCAGCTTCACCGATGATGGCGGAGATTTCCTCAAAGGTTTCTGCGACCATCATGAGGTGGTGATGATAGGCGAGCCTTAGCCCATAGGTGTCGAAGAGGCGCTTTCCGAACTCGGTCAGTCGCGCGGAGTATCCCGCCCTGTCTGCCTCCGGCATGAGTAACCGGTGCGACATCGGCGCATCGAGCGGCGATCCGGGCGTCATCATCGCGACCTCACCGTAGACCAGCACACTGCACCCCATGGCTTTCAAAAGTTCAGCGTGGGCGGCAACTGAGATCATTTCCTCGCCCACCGACTTCTCCGCCAGTTGGCCGGAATGCCAGCCCGAGGCGAGAGCAAGGCCGTTCTTATCGAGCAGCGGCTTCAGGACCGAAGCTTCGCGCGGAAACTTCCGTCCAAGCTCGACGCCCGCATAGCCGTTCGCAGCGGCGTCATTCAGGCACGTGTCGAGAGAAATATCGGCACCAAGATCTTCAAGCACATCGTTCGCCCAAGACAAGGGACTGACGGCCAGTCGCGCTTTCGAGGAAGGCAGGGTTGATTGCTGGCTCATTTTCATTCTCTTTCTGATTTTTGATCTGCAACTTGCTCTGCCGCCGGTCGAAGGCCTCGAAGGGGACAACGCGGCCTAGAGCTCTCCGGTCAGGAACTGGGCCCGACCTTCGCCGAAGGACCAATCCTCGTCTGTGTTCTGCGTGAAGGACACCATGACGTCGCTCGGGACGATTCCACATCGCTCCTCCAGAGCTGAACAGAGCATCTGGTAGAAGGAGGTCTTCTCCTCGGTCGTCCTCGAACGCGAGACGACCTCGACCATCACGAAACGGTCCGTGCGCGGTATATCGAGCCCGGTGTCGAGTACTCGCAGATGGCTCGGTTCATGTTCGTTCAGGATCTGATAGCGGTCTCGCTCCGGAACCTTGAAGGACTGAACCATAGCGTCGTGAGCGGCATCAAGCAGCGTGTTGATCTGGTCCCCGCTGCGTCCGCGATAGATGTGGAATTTCATGAGTGGCATGCGGTTACCTCGACCCTTAGCGTCGGCGCGCTGTCAGGCGTCACGTTTCATGATCCATTCGACTTCAGGCGCTGGAACGAAGCGCCACTTTCTCAACGGGCCGGCCATGACGTTGAGGTAGTACATCTCGAACCCATAGGGTGCGCCGCACGGGTGATGGCCGCGGGGAACCAGAACGACATCGCCGTCAGACACGGCCATCGTCTCGTCCATCCTACCGTCGTCGGTGTAGACACGCTGGACTCCGAAGCCTTCACTCGGATTGATGCGATGGTAATAGGTCTCCTCGAGGTAGGTGATGCGCGGGAAGTCATCCTCGTCGTGTCGATGAGAGGGGTAGCTCGACCAATGTCCGGGCGGCGTGAAGACCTCCGTAACCAGAAGGCTGTCGCAGTAGTCCTCGTTCTCCATCGCGATGTTGTTGATGAAGCGAGTATTCGTCCCCTTGCCCCGCTCGGTAAGCGAGATGCCGTCGGGCCCGATACGGCGCGCCTCATGGCCGTTTTTGCCTGGCGCAGAGCACACAGCGATCGTGCAATCCGTGTCCGCCCTCGCACTCCATTCGCGGCCATTGGGAACATAGAGGCAATGCGGTGGCGTCTTCTCGAACACGTTCATGCGCTCGCCGAGAACGCCCCATTCCTGCCCGGCGGCGTTGATCGCGGCCTTGCCTTCCACCATGACGAGGATCACCTCGTTCGAACCGGTCTGCTCAGAGGCTTCTTCACCTGCCCGCAGCTTGTGGAGCGAGAAACCGACATATCGCCAGCCGGCGGATTGCGGCGTTATCTCGTGGACCTTCCCGTGGCGGCCGAATGGTTTGCGTAACAAATCGCTCATCAGTGCCTCCTCAGTTCACCAGGTTTTGTGAGCGCATGTGCTGCTCGTATCTCGCTCGTGCCGCACCGGATTTTTGGGTGCGGGCAATTTCAGGCACTGCGACATCCCACCAAAAGCCCCCACCGCCTTCACCAGGGCCGGGCTTCGGATCGGTGTCGATGACGATGACCGTGGGCCGATCCCTGCCTCTCGCCTCGACGATCTGCACCTCGAGATCGGCAATATTCTTTGCCTTGACCGCATGCGCGCCCATCGAGGCGGCATGCGCGACAAAGTCGATCTCAGGCTGTGCCTCGATAGCGCAGTCCTTGTAGAGATTGTTGAATTCCTCGCCGCCGCAGTGAATCTGCAGCCGGTTGATGCAACCGTAGCCCCTGTTGTCGGTCATGACGACGGTGAATGGGATCCGGCGCATGACGGCGGTTGCGAGTTCGGAATTCGCCATCATGTAGCTGCCGTCTCCAACGAAGCAAACGACCTCGCGCTCGGGCATCGCCAGCTTGATGCCAAGCGCTCCGGCGAGTTCATAGCCCATGCAGGAATAGCCGTATTCCATGTGGTATCCGCCTTGCGCGGGCTGCCAGAGGAGCTTAAGTGCACCGGGCATCGTTCCGGCCGCGCACATGGCGATGGTCTTTTCCGTGGAAACCCTCTGAACAGCGCCGATTACCTGCGCGTCAGTCGGCAAAAAGCCCTCCGGCTTGCGCTCAGGGGCGGCGCAGTGCGCGTCCACCTTCGACAGCCAGACTGTCCTCGATTTCGAATTGAAGGAAGAGGCCTTGAAGCTGCCAAGACGTCGCGAAAGCTCCTCCAATGCCACTTTGGCGTCAGAGATCAGTCCGACCGCACCGTGTTTGTCAGCGTCATAAGCCTGAGTGTTGATCGAAACCAGCCGTCGCCCCGATTTTCCGAATAAAGCCCATGAGCCTGTGGTGAAGTCCTGGAAACGGGTGCCAACGCCTATGACGAGATCGGCGTTCGCACACAGTTCGTTTGCTGATGCCGAGCCGTCGACGCCCGCCGCCCCGAAATTCATGGGATGGGCTTGAGCAAGCGCGGACTTGCCCGCCTGTGTCTCGACGACCGGGACGCCGTGGCGTGTCGCGAAATCAGCAAGCGTGCTTTCTGCCTCGGAGTAGATCACCCCACCGCCGCAGACGATGACGGGGCGGGTCGAAGTGCGGATGAGGTGTGCAACGTCTTCGACGTCGCGTCGATCCGGCTCGGGGCGGCGGATGCGCCAGATCCTCGGTTCGAAGAACTCCTCTGGGTAGTCATAGGCTTCCGCCTGTACGTCCTGGCAGAACGCAAGCGTCACAGGCCCGCAGTTGGCGGGATCGGTCATGACGCGAATAGCGCGTGGCAGCGCGGTGAGGAGCTGCTCGGGGCGGTAGATCCGGTCGAAATATTTGCTGACTGGTCTCAGGCAGTCGTTCGCCGACAGGCTGCCGTCCTCAAAGTCCTCGACCTGCTGCAGGACCGGATCCGGCCGGCGATTTGCAAAGGCGTCGCCGGGTATAAGAAGCACAGGAAGCCGATTGACATGCGCCAGAGCGGCTGCCGTCACCAGATTTGTCGCTCCAGGGCCGATCGAGGAGGTTACGGCATGTGCACGCCGGCGCTTTTTCGCCTTGGCATAGGCAATCGCGGTATGGGCCATGGTCTGTTCGTTCTGACCTCGCCAGGTCGGCAGCGCATCACCGATGCCTTCGAGAGCTTCACCGAGCCCTGCGACATTGCCATGCCCGAAAATCGCCCAGACGCCTTCAATGAAACGATCGCCCTCCTCGGTCATCTGGACGGAGAGATAGCGCACCATCGCCTGCGCCGCGGTCAACCGGATGGTAGACATGTCAGTTTCCTTTCGCAGTCTTGCGCGCCATATCCCAAATGCCGCAGAGGCGTTCGAAGCGGGCCGCCATGTCGGCGACCGCAACCTGATCCGACAGATCGCCCTTCATCCAGGCACGCGCGACATCGCCGAAGATCGTCCGACCCACGGCGAATCCCTTCACGAGGTCGAAGGAGGCGGCCACCTGAAACGAGGCCGCAAGTTCCGCCTCTGGAGCGTCAAGTCCGAGGACGACGATCCCGCGAGTGTTACCGTCATTCCGCTCGATTGCCTGAATGGCGTTGTTCCAAGCTTCGGTCGTCTTCATCGGCTCAAGTTTCCACCAGTCGGGATAGACGCCGATGTCGTAGAACTGCTGAATAAGGGTGGCGTTCGTCTCATCATTCACTGCCGAGACCTTCGACGGGATGATCTCGAGTAGGAACTCCAAGCCATTGCGACGCGAGGCTTCGAACAGCCTCTTGACCGTCTCCTCCTGGGCGGCACGTTGCTCCGTGCTATCGGAAGGATGACAGAAGCAAAGGACCTTCACGACGTTATCGCGAGCCCACTCCTCGAGGCCTCCGCAATCAAGTCCAAGTTCGGGCTCCAGCTTCAGCGGGCGCGATCCCGGCCATTCGCACGGACGTCCGAGCCAGAGACCCGTTCCGGCGGCGGCATGCAAAGCACGTCGCCCGATGCGATTGTCGCAGAGAATTCCATATCCCGGCCTGCCGTTCTGAACGCGCTGCGCCGCCTGCAGGCACAGCAACTTGAAATCTCCGCCACGCTCCAGCGTGTAGCCGGGCATTTCCTCGAGTTGCATGCGGTGGTCAAAGGCAAAGACATGCATGCTCGACCATTCACCGCTTCGGTTCGTCGACCAGTGAATTTGCTCCAGTTCACGGTCGTTGCGCAGATCGGGCCGCTTCACGCCTCGCGCCAGAAAGAATTCCAACTCCTCAAGGCTCGGATAGGCCGGCGTGCAGCCGTGACGGCTGACCGCGAATGCCCCGCACGCGTTTGCATATTCGAGGGCTTTCGGCCAGGACTGACCGCCGAGCCAGCCCTTCAGAAGGCCGGCAAAAAAACCGTCGCCGGCACCGAGAACGTTGAATACTTCGATGGGAAATCCCGGCCCTTTCTGCGCGTCGTCAAGGCTGTTCGGGATCCAGTCCTCAATCGCCACGGCGCCCATTGCTCCGCGCTTACAAATCAGCATGGCATCCGTGGCCACTCTCACGGCCCTGAGAGCATCGATCGTGGTCGTCGATCCACCCGCAATGTGAAACTCTTCTTCAGTGCCGACGATAAGGTCAAAAAAATGCAGGGTCGACTGGAGCTTCTCAGTGACCGCGCGGCTTTCAACAAACCTGCTCTCGCCGTCGCCATGGCCTGCAACGCCCCACAGATTGGGGCGATAGTCGATGTCGAGCGCCGTCTTTACGCCATGCTTGCGGGCGAGCTTTAGCGCCTTCATCACCGCGGCTTCTGTACGGGGGTTGGACAGGTGCGTTCCTGTCACCACCAGAGCCCCCGCCTTGCCGATGAAATCCTCGTCGATATCGTCTTCGCCTAGCGCCATGTCGGCGCAGTTTTCGCGATAGAAAATCAGCGGAAACTGGTCTTCATCGCGAATGCCGAGAATGACGAGCGCGGTCAGGCGCTCCGGGTCGGTCTTGACGCCCTCGCAACTTACGCCCTCGCGCTCAAGCTGCTCGCGTATAAAGCGGCCCATATGCTCGTCGCCGACGCGCGTGATGACAGCGCTTTTCAACCCCAGGCGAGCCGCCCCGCAGGCGATGTTGGTCGGACTTCCGCCAATATACTTTCTGAACGACCCCATGTCTTCCAGCCGGCCGCCGACCTGGGCGCCGTAAAGATCGACGGAGCTGCGGCCGATCGTTATCACATCGAGGGACTTGTTCATGAGCGTTTCCAATTTCTTTGACGTAAGGCGAACCGCCATTGGCGAGGGTCCTGCCACAGGGGAACTTTATGTGTCGGCACTTCGAGGATCACTGATCATTTGATCTTGTCGCGAGTTGCGCGACGGTTGCCGGCGGACCTCCTGTGCGACCGGCGGCCGTTGACCTACTTAACCCAGCCGCACGGGCTGCTTTTCGAAGACGGATTTGATTGCAGCCAGAGCGATTGCGAGCGCGTTGCGGGCATCGATGCCTGTCGGTCCGTCCTTGACTTCGCCGTGTCTTACGGCATCGACGAAGGACGCCAGCTGAGCGGTGTAACCCTGAACAAAGTGATCGGTATCACGGCGCCACGTATCGTTTGACACGCCGTCCTTATCAAACAGCGTCATGCTGGAACGACGAACATCGCCCATGGTGATCATGCCGCCGGAACCAAACACCTCGCCGCGGATGTCGTAGCCATACATTGCGCAGAAGTTGGCTTCCGCAACGGCGATTGAACCGTTGTCGAAACGGATGTTGACGACTGCCGTGTCGAGGAAGCCTTTCTCACGGGCATCCGGTCGAACAAGGGCGTCAGCCATCGCGAAGACTTCGACTGGCTTCGCCCCGGGATTGAGCCATAGGAGCGTATCGAAGTCGTGGATCAGCGTTTCATAGAAAATCGTCCACAGCGGGATCTTGTCAGGATCGGCGCCGAAAGGACCAGGATCGCGTGTCAGCGAGCGGATAAGCTGAGGCGCACCGACCTTTCCTGCATCGATGGCGGCGCGTCCTTCGGCGAAAGCGCGATCCCAGCGGCGGTTGAAGCCGACCTGTAGCGGAACGCCCGCGGCCTTTGCTGCAGCGATCCCGCGGTCTGCGTCTTCGAGCGTCAGGGCCATTGGCTTTTCGCAGAAGACCGCTTTGCCCGCTTCGGCAGCCTGCACCAGGACGTTGGTGTGGAAGCGCGCGGGTGTGGCAATGATGACGGCGTCGAGGCCGGGATGAGCAAGCATCTCGGCGACGTCGATAAACGCGGCGTCGACACCTAGCTCGTCTGCGAGCTTCGCTGCCGCGCCAGGCGCAGGATCGGCGATAGCAACCAGATTGGCGTCCACAAGCCGCTTGGCGATGCTTTCGCCATGGAAGGAGCCGATACGTCCCGCACCGATGAGACCCACATTGACATTTTTGACCTTGGCCATGAGATTAGTCCTGTTTGCTGAATTAGAGAGTGAAAGCTTCGCGGAAGGCTACGAGCGCTTCGTCGGAATCTCCGGCGGCCCAGGCTTCCATTCCGATCGGGCCTGAATAGCCCATCCTGTTCAGCGCCTTGGCGACGCCCTTCCAGTTGACTTCGCCGGTGCCCGGCTCGCAGCGACCGGGAACGTCAGCGACCTGAATTTCTCCGATCCAGGGCAGCGCCTTACGGCATAGCTCGATTAGGTTTCCCTCGCCGATCTGCGCGTGATAGAGATCGAGGTTCAGGCGCAAGCGGGGATGGTTGATGCTCGAAACGAGTGCGAGCGTGTCTTCCGCGCGGCCGAACGGAACGCCGGGATGATCGACGGGGAGGTTGAGGTTCTCGAGCGTGAAAACGACATTCTCTTCTTCGGCCATGTCAACGATGCGAAGAAGCGTGTCCTGCGCTTTCAGCCACATTGCTCCTGTAACGACTTCAATCGGCTGTACCGGGAGCCCACGATCACCGAGACCCGTCCCATGCAGATTGAGTCGTTGAACGCCGAGGCGCTTGCCCACCTGGGCGGTCTCGCGGGCAGTCTTGAGCAGTTCGTCCGCCCCTTCGCTGTCTGTGAGACGTCCTCTCAGATAGCCGTTCATGATGGTGAAGTTTGCGCCCGTTGCTTCCAGTTTGGCGAGGTCGTGTTCGGGCCAGTTCCAGAGCCCGACGCCGAAGCCCAGCTCCTTCAGCCGGGATGCACGCCATTCAATCGGGCGGTCTCGCCACAGCATCTCGGCGCAGGCCGCCAACGGAAATGCGGTGGTATTGGAGTTGCTCATTGGGGTTTTCCTAATTTTTGGATATGGGTGTCCTTGGCCCGGCGCTGGCGCGCCGAACCTTGTTTGCTTTTTGGAAAAGCTCGTTAGATCGTTCCGCCGAGTTCCTGAGATACGGACTGCAACTCCTTGCCACCCGCCATCAGGTTCTGGAGTTCGTCGATGCCGATCTCGTTCTTGGCAAAAGTTCCGAGCGTCTTGCCGCGATTGAGGACGGTGAAGCGGTTGCCAACGGCGTAGGCGTGGCGAACGTTGTGAGTGATGAAGATCACCCCCAGTCCCTTGTCGCGAACCTGGTTGATGTAGCGTAGGACCATGGAGGTCTGGGCAACACCCAAGGCGGATGTCGGCTCGTCGAGGATTAGAACTTTGGCGCCGAAATAAACGGCACGGGCGATGGCAACGCACTGACGCTCGCCACCCGAAAGGGTGCCGACAGCTTGCTGCGGATCGCGGACGTCAATTCCGATCTTGTGCATCTCGTCGCGCGTTACGTTGTCGGCGAGTTCCATATCCATCGTCTTGAACGGGCCAAATCCCTTCAGCGGTTCCCGTCCCATGAAGAAGTTCCGGGTGACGGACATCAGCGGGATCATAGCGAGGTCCTGGTAGACGGTGGCAATGCCTGAATCGAGCGCCTCACGCGGGCCGGAGAACACACGCGGTTGTCCCTCAACGAGGAAGTCGCCAGAGCTCGGCTTGTAGACGCCAGCAAGCGTGTTGATCAGAGTGCTTTTGCCTGCGCCGTTGTCTCCAAGGAGGCAGAGGACTTCATTGGTGTGGACCTTCATCGAAACGCCGTTGAGCGCTATCACGGATCCGAAGTGTTTGACGAGATCCTTGACCTCTACAATGGGGGTGCTGGAGTTGCTCATCACCGTTCTCCCGTGACGCGCTTGCGGATGACGTTGTTGAAGATAACCGCGATCAGCAGCATGCCGCCAAGGAACACGAGGTACCAATCCTGGTCGATGGAGGTGTAGGTCAGGCCGATCAGCACCATGCCGAAGACGATGGAGCCAAAGAATGCACCGATCGCCGAGCCATAGCCGCCGGTCAGCAGGCAGCCACCAATGACGGCGGCGATGATTGCCTCGAATTCCTTCTGGAAGCCGCGTCGCGCGTCGGTCGAACCAGCATCGAGCACCGTCAGGATCGCGACGAGAGTGGCGCAGAGCGCGGTGACGACGAAGAGCGTCGTCTTCACACGGCGGACCGGAACGCCAGACTTTTGCGCCGCCCACGCGTCGCCGCCGGCCGCGAAAATCCAGTTGCCGAACCGTGTCCTTAGCAGCAGCCAGGTTGCGCCGAGAGCGATGGCAATGAACCAGAGAATTTCGACGGGAACACCGGGAACCTGCGGCGCACCGCTTGGGAGCTTGGCGATCACGCCGATATCGGCCAACCAAGTGAACAATCCTGAAAACGCGTCGCCAGAAAAGATCGGCGCGAGCGGGCTATTGGCCGCCGCTTCTTTCATTCCGCGAAGCTGGGTCGAGCCGCCGCTGGCCCATTTCAGGCCGACGAGCGTCAGGCCGCGCAAGATGAAGAGGAATGCGAGCGTCACGATGAACGAAGGCAGACCCGTTCGAATTGTGATCTGCGCATTGGTGACACCGATGCAAACCGCGAAAGCCATCGAGATCAGGATCGCGACGCTCAGCGGAAGGTGAAGCACGACGAGCGCCGTGCCGAAGACGAGGCCCGCGAACGCCACCATCGAACCGATGGAAAGATCAAACTCCCCGCCGATCATAAGCAGGGCGGCTCCAATGGCCAGGATGCCGAGCTGCGCTGCTGGAGCCATGAAATTCATTATGCCCGCCAGCGTGAACATTGCGGGGTTCGCCGTGAAGACGAAGAAGATTGCTACGAGCACCAACCCGGCAACGGCTCCAAGTTCGGGGCGGCGCAGGAGGGAGGTGACGGTGGACACCTTCTTCAGCCGCTCATCGGCGCGTGAAGCTGTCACGCCGTTTTGGTTATTGACGAGGGACATGGCCCGTTCCTTTGAGAAAGGTAGATCAAATAACGCGGACGCCAGAGTTTACGATAGATCCGATGGGCATCGCACGCCAGCAGAGTGGCGGCCCCCGGGAGGTTGGGGACCGCCGGGCTTCGCTTAGCGAATGCCCTTGGAGGACTTTTCGATCACGGAAGCCGCTGTGTCCTTCTCGACGAAGCTCGGGCCCGACGGGACATTGCCTGCCGGAATGGTGCCGTAGCGTGCGTAGAGCGCGAGGAAAGTTACAGGGAGATAACCCTGCAGGTAGGGCTGCTGGTCGACGGCGAACAATGCCTTGCCGTCAGCCACCGCCTGGAGGAAGTTTGCCGAGAGGTCATAGGAGGCGACCTTTACCTTGTCGGCAACACCCATCTTCTCGACGACAGCGACTGCGCGCTCGCCGACGAGCGGAGCCGAGAGGCCGAGGACGACGTCGATCGACGGGTCGGAGGTCAGCGCTGCCTGGATCTTGGCTTCAATCTCAGCCGGATCGGCGGTCGTCGGAAGCACGGTCACCTTACCGCCTTCAAAGCCTTTCTCGGTGCCGGCGCAGCGCTGGTCGAGAGCGGCATTGCCGACTTCCTGATTGACGCAGAGCACGTGCTTGAGGCCGAGAGACTTGAGCTTGGCGCCAACCTTGATGCCTGCCGGGGTTTCGTCCTGACCGACATGCAGTTTGATACCGAGCTTTTCCTGAGCGGCGATGCCGGAGTTCATCGAAATGACCGGGATGCCGGCGGCGACAGCCTTTTCGATCGCCGGACCAAGCGCGTCGGGGTCAGGATTGGAGATAACGATACCCGCTGGATGCTGGTTGACGGCAGCCTCGATAAGCTGCGCCATCGCAACCATGTCAAACGTTTCCGGCGCGCGATAGTCGACCTTGACGTTGCTGTCCTTGGCGGCCTGCATCATCCCGTTCTTGACGATAGACCAGAACGGGTCGGAAGCCTGGCCGTGCGTAACGGCGATAATGCTCGGCTGTTCCTGAGCTTTTACGCCGACGGAGCACGAGGCGGCGATGCCGACCGCGACAACACCATAGGCGAGCTTCTTCCAAATCGATTTCATGTTGTTCTCTCCTCCGAGCCGATCCACTCCCATGGACGGCTAAACGAATGCTACCGGGTGCTTTTCTATTGCTACCGGGTGCAAGCAGATGCATAATAACTTGGAATAGGCTAAAAGCAAGCATTCATTTCATCAAAATTAGCGAATGGAATGTCTGTTCTATTTTTGGATGGAGGCGCAATGCGCAAGCGGGCAACGGCAAAACAAGTGGCAGAGGCTGCAGGCGTTTCGAAATGGACGGTGATCCGTGCGTTTACACCGGGTGCATCGATCACTGAAGAAAGCAAGCGCAGAGTGTTGGAGTCGGCCGCGCGGCTGAACTACACGCCAAACCTATTGGCGCGCAGCTTGGCGACAAAATCGACGGGCCAGATCGCGGTGTTCGTGGACGACTTTGCAAATCCGCAGAAGCTTCCGTTTCTCGAGACCTTGACCGAGCAGTTGCAAGCCGTAGGGCGCGTGGCGATGCTCATCAATATCAATAACCACTTCGACCACGTCCATGCGCTTCTTCACGCCGATCAGAGGCAGGTTGACGCAATCATTCTGTTCGGCACGGCGTTTCGCGACGAAACGCTCACTGATCGGCAGCTTGGAAATGGCACCCCCCCGATGTTCGTCCTTGCTCGTGACAGCCAGATCGACGGGGTGCCGGCTGTCGTTTGCGACGCCGAACTTGCACTTCGCGATATCGTCGACCACCTCTATAGCAGAGGTTATAGGCGACCCGGCTTCATGAGTGGCGCTCCCGCACTATCGACTGCTCTCAGACGGCGTGAATACTTCAGTAAGTTTTGGTCCGAGAAGGGTATCACCCATGTTGAGCAGCTCTCTGCCCAGAAATACAGCCTCCAAGCCGGGGCTTTGGGTATCCGCAACTATCTCTCGGACACATCCGGAAAAGAGCGCATCGACGTGTTGATGTGCGAAAACGATATCCTGGCTTTGGGAGCGATGGATGAAATGCGCGGCCGATTCGACTTGCGAATTCCTGAAGACATCGCCGTGGTTGGTTTCGACAACTACGAGCTTGGAGGGTCATCGGCGTACTCCCTAACGACCTATGAGCAGCCACTTCGGGAGATGGTCAGCATAATCATTCGCATGATCAAAGGCGAAGTCGATCCGGAAACGGTCACTTTGCCGGGAGAGCTTGTCGTTCGTTCGTCGACCTGAAATCTGTCCGTCGCAGCACACGGCTGCCTCTGTGGGCGACGCTAGTGCTCGCTTCTTCGGTCGCAATGCAGCGACGGTAGTCAGAGCGTTTCGTAACTTGCCGGCAAGCCCCCCACTTTCTGTGACTGAGGGCGACGAAACCGCCGTTGCGATGAGAACCCGCCGGTGGACAACCTCTGTTATCCGAACTGAGGTCTCCAGCAAATCGCAGCGCACGTTGTCGCAGAAGAGGCTTAGCCCCGCTTTTGACGGACCGTATGCACCCATGTTTGGATAGGGCGCCTGACCGCCGCTGGAGCCGATATAGATCAGATGACCCGCTTTCGGGTCACCATGCCCGGCAGCAGCGCTCTGGTCAGATGCATCGGCGCGCCTTGAGGTTCACGTCGGTCATTGCATCAATTTCCGCGGGATCGATCTCTTGGAAGGTCGCGCGGGTAAGAAGTATCCTGCGTTGTTGACCAGCATATCACCTCGACGCCTCGAGCGCTCTAGCCGTGAGCTTTTTGGAGGCCCCTGGTCAAGGAACCGACTGACGTTCTTGCGTCAGCCCTGCCGATCATCCGACCTTGCCTTCCAAGCCCGCTCGAAATCGAAGACCGTCCATGAACAATCCCACCATCCGGCGCGGCTCGGTAGGCTCGCCGCAGCTTGGTGGCACGCACAGCATTCCGACCCCGTGCAGGAGTTCCGCAACCTTCACACCGTCTCGGATCCGCCCCGCCGCGGCCGCGGCGTCTAGCAGTTTTTGAACCCAGGGTCCTAGCCGCTCAAGAAAATAGACTGGCAGGCCCTCCAAGGCGGGATCTCCTGGGTTGAATGCCGCCGCCAGTCCCCGGTGAGCCGCGATAAAGTCGACATAGCGCTCGACCCAGTGCTCCAGCGCCTCGCCTGGCGAGTACTCGGCTGCGAGCGACTGTGCCGCCTCGACGGACTCTTCGACCTCTTGGCGAAACACGGCAACGACAAGATCGGAGCGCGCTGGAAAGTGGCGGTAGAGTGTGCCGACTCCCACACCTGCCTTGTCGGCGATCCGACGAATTGGCACGTCGAGCCCTTCTTCGGCGAACACTTGGGCAGCGGTTTGAATAAGCGAGCCGATGTTGCGTTGCGCGTCTGCGCGACGTCGCCGACCAGAAACCTGATCCGCGACCCGATTCGAAATGTTTTTGTCTCCTGGCATAATACCCCTTGCTAACCGGAATATGATTCCGTATATACCTAAGCGGACGAGCGTTCCGTATATCGCATGCGGAGGGTTCGATGACAAGTCCCACGGAGCAATCATTGATGAATAGCAAACCAGTCGCGCTCGTTACCGGAGCAAACAAGGGGATCGGCCTGCAGATCGCGAAAGATCTGGCACGGCAAGGTTTTGCAGTTATCATCGGTGCACGCCAACTTGAAGCGGGCGAGAGCGTCGTTCAAGCCGTCGGGCCCGACGCCCGAACAGTTCAACTTGATATCACCGACGAGGCGTCAATCGCCCGTGCCGAGGCGCGCATCCGCGAATTGCATGGTCGGCTCGACGTTCTCGTCAACAACGCTGGTGTGGGGCATGGTGGTAATCCGGGACGAAGCAACGCCCAGATCATGGCGGAGACGCGTTTGTCTGTCGTTGATCTGACCGAACTGCAGGCTGTATTCGCCACAAACGTTTTTGGAGCCGTTGCCGTCACACAAGCGATGCTGCCGCTTCTTCGCGAAGCGCCGGCGGCGAAGATCATCAACATATCCAGCTTGACCGGCTCGCTGACTCTCAATGATGATCATTCGAACCCGCTTCGCCAGTACACCAGCACATATACGGTCTCGAAGAGCGCCCTAAATGCGTTCACGCAAGCGCTCGCAATCGAGCTCGAAGGCACCAACATCAAAGTTCACGCCGTTTGCCCGGGTCATACCGCCACGGACATGAGCGAATATGGCGGGCCAGTCGAGGACGCAGCCCGCGAACCGGTGCGCGTGGCGTTGCTTGGAGCGGATAGCCCTACCGGCACGTTTTCGAACGCCCGAGGCGCGCTGCCCTGGTGATCCAGTAAGCAGCCTCGCCGCCGTTAAACAGAACCGCATAACTATCCAACAGTGTCGTGATCATTTCGACGTGCAACCCGTCAGGAGAAGCTCGTGCCTAAGACAGCCAAATTTGTGCAGTTCCACCGCCTTGGGGGACCGGATGTTCTCAAGGTCGAAGACCTTCCGATCCAGGAGCCAGGAAAGGAGGAAGTCCGCCTGCGCATCAGAGCATTCTCTCTGAACCGCGCTGAAGCGCTCTTTCGAACCGGACATTACGTCATACAACCGCAGTTTCCGTCCAAGCTCGGCTACGAAGCCTCCGGCGTCGTCGAAGCCGTCGGCCCCGGCGTGGATGAAAATCTGATCGGGAAGGTGTTCAGTACCATCCCGAACTTCAGCTTCAGCCGCTACGGCGTCTATGGTGAAATCGCCGTTGTGCCCGTCACGTCGCTGGCTGCCTATCCCGATCATCTCACGCCGGAAGAAGGCGCATCAATCTGGATGCAATATCTTACGGCCTATGGGCCGCTGGTCCATCTGGGCAACGTTTCAACAGGCGACTTCGTCTTGCTCCCGGCGGCGAGCAGCAGCACCGCGATCGCGGCAATGGAGATCGCGAAGGCCGAAGGGGCCAAGAGTATCGGCATTACGCGGACAGCAAGGAAGAAGGACGATCTCCTCTCGCTGGGCTACGACCATGTGATCGTGAGCGATGAAGAGGATACCGTGAAACGCGTCGCCGACATCACCGACGGCGAAGGCGCCCGCGTCATTTATGACCCCATTCTTGGAAGCGGAATGGAAATCCTGGCGCAAACGGCCACCTATCGGGGTATCTACTTTACCTACGGCCTATTGGATCCTCGGCCAGCTTCCTATCCAACATTTTCGGCAATGTCGAAAGCGCTGACGATTCGAGCGTGGGCGGTACCTGAGCTCTTTCACGACCCCGAAATGTTGAGGAAGGCAAAGGAATATATTTTCAGGCGCCTCAGTGAAGGGACACTGAAACCGAAGGTGGGCAGGGTCTTTGCCTTGGACCAAATTGTCGAAGCGCATCGCTTCATGGACTCAAACGACCAGATTGGAAAGATCGTCGTTAAGGTCGGGTAAAATGGCCGTTGAAATCAAGCCGACTCGTTGGGACACATCACGCGGCCTGCGACCCCGCAACGTGGGCAATTCCTTTTAACTAACGGCCAAATCCAACACCCTGAACTCCGGCCTCAGCGAAGTCTGGCTCGGAATACTTGGAGACCAATATGTGTATCGCATGTTTTATGCAAACCAAGCACCAAACAATGGCGGCAAAGCTGGGGCGGCCGATGAGTTCGTCAGCCATGGAAGCTTTGATCGACAAGCCGGGACCGATCGAGGTTGACACCATCCCCAGCGCGGATTGGGTGGCTCCTCTCTCCGGATTGCTCAATCTCAAGCACCCCGCCGCCATCAAGGCCGGTCTGAAGGATCGGGAGGAACCGATAGAGATTTATACACACCTTCTGCGGCATCCGGTCCAAGGCGCGTTCATGATCGACACCGGCGTTTCAAAGCGCTTCGTGCAGGATCCCAAGGGGGTCGGGGTGGGCCTGGTGATCCGGAAGTTCGCGAAACTCGACCGGATGAAGGTTCGCAACGAACCCCTGTCTGCCATCCAGTCGAAGGGCGTTCCGCTCAAAGGCGTTTTCATGACACATCTTCATTTCGATCATGTTTCCGGCATGCCAGATATTCCGCTCGACGTACCCTTCTATACCGGCTTTGGAGAAGCCAATACCAAACAGTTGCAGAACGTCTTCGTCCAAGGGATGGAAAATAAGTTCTTTGAAGGCAGGCCCGCCATTCAGGAATTTCAATTCGCCAAGGATCCCAATGAAAAATTCGATGGCGTGATCGATGTTTTCGGTGACGAAACGCTCTTCTCCATCTTAACTCCCGGGCATACTGCCGGCCATGTTTCGTTCGTGGCCCGCACAGCCGGCGGTCCGGTTCTTTTGACCGGTGACGCCTGCCACACACGCTGGGGCTGGGACCACGGCGTTGAACCGGGAACCTATACGTTCGACCGGGTGAAGGAACAAAAGAGCTTGCTCGCCCTGAAGGCGTTGAGTGAGCGTCACCCCAAGATGGAAGTGAGGCTCGGTCATCAGCCTTAGGGCCGGCGACGACGCGGCCGCGCGCGACAAGCCGCGTCGGTGACATTCGCGATGAAGTGCAAGGGCAGTCCATTAAGCAGCACGCCGACGAACACGGCGCCGACCACCATGCCGAAAATGTTCGGACGCCGCTGGTCGAGCACTGCAAAGCCGTTCAGCGAGGCCGCGACGGCGTCCATCAGCATCGAGCCGTCGGACGACCGTTTGTTATCATCGACGATCGCGGTGGGGTTATGCATTCTTGCGGATGTCGATGCAGTCCGCCTAATGATACAGTCCCAATCGAACCTCTGGCACGGAACAACGCTCCACGAATTCGTGTCGACAGACGGCACCGTTACCGTCAAAGCTGCGAGCATCGTGACCGCATACTGCAATTGTCACCGGCGTCGCTGCAGCGAGCGGCAGCTCCTATTGGCACGATCAACTCGACAAGGTCCGCAATCTAAAAGGTCTCTCCGAGTAATTCTCGAACTCGCCAAATAGCGGCCTGGAGGCGAGAAAAGTCCCTGAGTGCCGCGCAATCTGCCATCCCCAACGGTCGCCCGTCAGCCGCTCCCCGCTGGGATCAGCGCATCTGAATTTCAAGGGCTCAGCGTTGACGCCGCGCAAGCTACTACTCAGCTTTGTCGCCAACCGGCCAGTACTGTCCCTGCAGGTCACTCAGCAGCCAGCTGGCGGCCATCCCAAGCGGTCCATCTCTCTTGTATGCCGCATAGATGGGCAGCCACCCCGGCGTAACAGAGGAGTCATCGATTACGATCTGTTTGAGGCGACCGTCTGCCAGGTATTCCTTTACAAGATGATGGGGCATGTTGCCCCATCCAAAGCCGGCAAGAATGAATTCAAGCCGTCGGGCGATATCTATGAACCGCCACACTCTTGGGCTTACAACGCCGAAGCTTTGTCCGCCAGACTGGCTCGAATCCGTTAAAATCAATTGCACGTGCTCCGACAATTGTTCTCGTGTTGCCGGTCCCTTTGTTTGCGCGAGCGGATGGTCTGGCGCGACAACCGGAATCAATTCGATCGACGTTAACAGATGGGCCCTCAAGCTCTGTGCAGTCACGGGCGTGATCATCCCAATAGCGATGGCCGCGCTCCCGTCACGCAAACGCCTCTCCGCAGACCATGGCCCATCGGTGAAGAGCGAAACCGTTAAATCCGGGAATTCTGCCTGGAGGCCCTTCAGACTGCCCATTATCGGCTCCGACGGCACCATGCTGTCGATGGTGAATCCCAATTCGGCTTCCAGCCCAGCTGACATCGCTCGTGCAGTCCGCCCGAAGAGTTCGGCTTGGCGCAACACTTGACGCGCCTGGGTCACCAAAACACGACCGGCTTCCGTCAGCTTGGGTATCTTGCGCGTGCGGTCGTATAACTCGACCCCATGAATTCGTTCTAATGTCTGGATCGCATGACTAACCGCGGATTGAACACGGCGAAGTTTGCGCGCAGCGGCGGAGAAGCTCCCGGTCTCATCGACGGTCACCAAAACGCGCAGCTGATCAAGGGTGAGAGCGTCAATCATCCATCTATCTCCAGCATAGATGGATTATATCGAAATTCCATCTATTTTTCAAATGGACGTAGGGTGTTATGTCGGGCTTATCAGTCAATCAGATGGAGAGATCGTATGGAAAATGTTGTAGGCACCCGCCCGCTGGCCAAGGCAAAAACTATCACAATTTGGGTTTTGCGAGCCGTGCTGGGGTTAGCCTTCATCACATTCGCCGCGATGAAGCTTAGTGGTCAGCCGGAAATGATTGCCGAATTCGAGCAGGTCGGGCTCGGCCAGTGGTTCCGCTATTTCACGGGCATACTGGAATTGATCGGTGGCATCGCCCTCCTCGTGCCGCGGATTTCGATCATAGGCGCAGTGCTGCTTCTAGCGATCGACGTCGGAGCTTTCATTGCACAGATCTCTGTACTTCACATCGACTGGATCCACACCGTGGTGCTTGGGGCCGTCATTTCCTTGCTCGTTTACCTGCAGCGAGACGGTGCCAAGGCGCGCCTCCCTAACAGCCGCTGAGAAATCTTCCCTTTGGGTATCATGGTTCGTGCCCAACAGTATCAACTTCTGTCATGCCCGGCGAGCTCATTTGCCCTGCGTCAGCCTGGATCATCGCGGGGCGCTGGCCATAACTCAGTCACGCGAGTCGGATAATCCGCCGAAGGAAGAGACTTGGCTTTTTCCGTGGTTATACGCGTCGCCAGCGCGTTCTCACGCTCTCGGCAGGCGCAACACGCCTGCCGAGAGCTTAGAGTCCAACGACAGTCATCAAATGACAATGATCTGATATCGCTAGAAGGGGATCGGGATGGCCCTCACTGGCAGGCAATGTCCTGCCTCGGTTTCCCAAGGCAACCTTCTCTGCCGGGTTCTGGGCCAACCCCATGCCGACGAGGATGTGGTCAAGTTCGATCGGATTACGGCAGCCGAGGTTCTCCTTGAAGGAAAGAGCCTTCTTTGCATCCTTCCGCTTGGCTGAATCCGTGAAAATGGTTAGGTCGTCACATATGGCTTTGGAAGCCGCGTTGACCGGGCAAGTCTCATGCAGCAGCATCAGCGAGGTGTTTGCCAGGTTTCCGTCGAAAACCTCCTTGAATAGATTGGTCACCTTCACGCCTGACGGCAGCGGCGTGGTTGGATCGGAGCCATCGGTCCTCACCGTTTGGGATGCCTGGCCCTCGTACCAAAGGCTGCGGTTGAAATCACCGAGCAAGACAAAGCGCCCATCGCCCGGAGCGTCCCGCTCGATCCATGCTTCGAGAGCGGCAGGCTGCCGCTGGAGAATTTGGCAGTTCGGGTCATCGCCTTCCAGATGGCCGCGGCGCGGATCGCTTTCATCGTCAAGCGGAGAGACGCAGGACGACTTGAGATGCACAATGGACTTCATCTTCCTTTGCACGGACTCCCACGCCAGCCGGGCCGTCGTCTGCCAAGCAGCCTACCAATTCCCGGTTCCGACGATCGACATGGGCGTAAGCATCACGGTCAGGGCCGGTGCGATCACCCACATCACGGGGCGAGTGCAAATGCTGGCTCCCGGCCTTCCCTGCCTGGTCTGTACCCAGGCTTTGGACAGCAGCCAGATTCGCAGGGAGCTGCTCAGCCCGGCGCGCAGCCGATCCATACTTCGAAGGAGCGCGTGTGCCTCAGCCCGCTGTGATTTCAATCAATTCGACGGTGGCCTCGCTTGCCGTCACCATGTTTCTCGGCGCGGCGACCCCCGCCCCCGCGGCTGCGCGCTTCCTCTACTACGACGGCATGCGGGGAGCGGTCCGCCCCACCACCGCACGGCGCGTGCACAACTGTATTTGTTGCTCAGCTGACGGTGCGTTGGGGAAAGGCGTTGAATGGCCTCTCCCGGTGAGGGTCGAGCGATGAGCAGAATGCCTCTTTCGCCGAGAACCGTCGTTTGGTACGGGGAACGACCCGATCCCGACGGCCTGGACGAATACGCACAGCATGGGCTGAGCATTTCGTTTGTTGACGACCCATGAAGGATCCGGATATTTCAGAGGTGGACGCGGCGGTGTTCCGCTTCGGCCCCTCGTCTTTGCAACAAATTTTGGCAGCAGCTAGACGCTACGCGCGGCAGTTACGCGACTATAACATTTCGTTGCCTTCATCGCGGATGACGATGCTTCGCTTGAGGTATGACAGCACCCGGAGCGAATGCTAAGATCTAAAACTGGCGCAGCTCCGCAATGTCCTCGGAAATGTTTGCCACGCGACAATTAACAGCATTGCCTGAAGTGCCACTTGAACTTGCCACCATCGACCGCAAGCCTGCGAACGACCGGCAATAGATGGCAGATATCCGATTATTCCAATTGTATCCGATTCGTGCATGCAAACCTCACAGTACGTGCCCGGATATCATCTTGTTAATCTCCATGCTTCAGGTGTTGGTACTAGACGACGCACTGCACCGACGGACACTGGCCCGCACAACTACGACGGCCTGCAGTTGACGTTGAACTCTGCCCGAATGATTCGAGGCGGCCATCCCCAAAACCTGAAGTGCACGATTCGGTAGTGTCACGCGCGTCCGTAAGGATGACAACGCGCCAATAACTGCACCTTAAAGGTTGAATGACGAAACGCCACTCCGCGGCAGGCGCGTAATCGATCCAGGAAAGAGCACACCAATGTCATCCTTGCACACCACCCGAGAAAGCCAGCGGAGCGGGCGGACCACGCCCACGGCGACCTCTATCAGATCTTTGCAGGTCATGAATAAAACATAGCTGCCCAACAGCAACTTTAGATACAAATGAAACCCGTCTTTCAACTTAGACATAGGCGTTTTCACAGGGAACTCACGATGAATATCGTCAACTTACCGTCCCGCAAGCCGGTCAACGGTCACTCCGACATGTCACCTGTCGCGTACCCAACATTCACCGATATCCAAATGGCGCAGATACTCGAGCACGAGCGGCAACAAATGCTGTTTGTCGTCAACTATTTGGAAGCGATGCATGCGCAAATGCTCACGGAGACTGCGAACGAGCCTCTGGTGAAACTCATAGCCGATGAGAATCTCGTCCCTGCAAAAGCTGACCCTGGAGGCAAGTCCAGAAAACTTGCGATCGGCAATGGTAAAACTCGCGCATCACCGGAACGCGGGACTCCTATGGGCTCAGCTGCTCTTTCGAGGATGGGCGCGCCGGAATAGCAACAACCCTGGAACTCATCGCATAGCATATCGGGTTACCAGCAGTTTTCATCACGCCTCCTGGTTCCTGAAATCAAGAAAAGCCGCGCGTGAGATAATGGAAAATCTAAGAAGGGCACAGGTTTCGGCTTGTTGTAAATCGATATCATGAGTGGAAAAGCCATCCATACATCTCGCCCGGCCTTCAAACGCTTGGATATTCAGTCGGCCAAGTCATTTGAAAAGGCGCAACATGCCAATAACTTGGTTCAGGCAACTGCCGTCGATAGTAAAAAAAGCGACCAGATTTTATATCTGCCGACAGCCAACTTGGCTTCTTGGTCATTTGACATCGCAACGGGTGATCTATGGTGGTCCGCCGAACTCGAATGGTTTTTCAACCAGTTTCCACAGCAAGCCGATCGGCAGCACATGCGGGCCACTATACGTGCAGAGCTGGCGCCATGGCTGCAAGGAATCGCCCTCCGCGCTGTCGCGGCGCAAGGCGATCAATGGCCAGAGCTCAAACTGCAGGTTAGAATGCCCGATAATTCTAGCAAAATGCTTCAATTCCTGTGTCATAGGGGCGGACATCAGCGCCACTCGGGGATTCTGACGGGTATCGCATATGAACTGGACAGCGCAGGTCAGCGCGAGCGGCTTTTCCGCGAAGCATTCGAATTTGGGCCGTTCGGCGCGGCAATTATCGATTCACATGGTCACTTTTTAAGAGTAAATGCGGCATTCGCAAGGCTGTTGGGCTATACTCGTGAGGAGTTTTCCAGACGGTCCGCCAACGAAATCACGCCCGCTGGCGATATTAGTCTCGATCGAGAGGCCATGCGGGCCCTTCTGCGAGCGGGCAACGGACGGGCCGCGATCTTCAAGCAATACCTCCATCGCGACGGGCATCTCATCGATGCTCAGGTCGAGTTTGCGATCATCTCGGGCGACGTCGCACAGCCCGACGAAACTCTGTGCTTCCTTGTATTTGTGCAGGACCTCACGGAGCTCCGGAAGACGCAGGCCGAGTTATATACGTCTCAGATTCGTTCCGAACTAGCGCTTGCAAGTACCGGAATCGGCATATGGGAATGGAACGGCAACCAAAATGGGGCATTCTACTCACCACGCACCTGCGAAATCCTCGACGTCGAGTTGAAGGAACTTTTCTCTGACGAAAGCTTACTTGCCAGCATCCATCTAGACGATATCAAGGATTATGTTGAGAGCCGGATGCAACATACGAACGGCGATACTCCTCTGCATAGAGCTGAAATCCGTATTCGACAACGAAATGGGTCATACAAGTGGGTCGAGGATATTGGCAAGATCCTCGAACGCGATGAACAGGGTCGGCCGCTCCGGGTGGTGGGAACGCTCCTAGATATTCATGACCGCAAGGCCATGGAGGAAACACTGAAGCGGCAATCCTGCGAAATCGCTTCTCTCGTGGAACACTCCCCTGATGGTATGATTCGTTATGATTGCGAACTTCGCCGACTGCATGCCAATCCTGCGATGCGCCGCTTTCTGAGGGGAATTGATCCAAAGGATGTCATCGGTCTCCCTGCGACCGAAGACGATATCACAGGGATTCCCACTGACTATCTTGACACGCTGCGATCGGTCCTGAGGACCGGCCAAGAAGCCGACCTGGAGACGAGTTATATATCCTCGTCCGGATCACACAATTGGTTGCATGCCCACTTTACACCGGAAATCAATGCCGATGGCAAGGTGTCGACCGTTCTCGTAGTGATGCGCGATATTACAGAAGCCGTTTCGCACCGGGAGGACATAGAGAAGCTTGCGTATCGCGATTCCCTTACCGGACTTCCCAACAGGGCCTGGTTCAATCGCGTCTTTGAAACCACACTTGCTGATGCTGAAGCCAAGAATGTGCAATTCGCGTTGGTCATACTGGATCTCGACAATTTCAAGGACGTGAACGATACACTAGGCCATGCGGCAGGCGATCAGCTCCTGTGCGAGGTCGCCCAGCGTCTCTCTGTCGAGCTGCGGCAATCCGATACTTTTGCCCGTCTTGGCGGCGACGAATTCGCGATCTTTCTGCAGAACGTGGGACACCGGCAAAATGTATCGGAAATCACCAACCGGCTGTTGGCGGCGATTGCCCGCCCTTTCCATATGGAGGGTCGCGATATGCTAGTATCGGGCAGTCTGGGGATAGCCTGCTATCCCGACGATGGCGCCTCCCCTCGCGATCTCTTTGCACACGCAGACGCCGCCCTGTATGAGGCGAAGGCGCGAGGCCGCAACAATTTTCAGTATTACGATGAAGCGCTTACCGCCCGAGCGAGGCTACGGGTGAACCTTGGTAACGCCTCGCACACAGCATGTGCCAACAAAGAGCTGGAACTCTATTACCAGCCGAAGGTGGACCTCTCGTCTGGCGAGATTATTGGTGCCGAGGCATTACTGCGCTGGCGGCATCCTGAGCTTGGACTTCTGATGCCCGATTCCTTCATCCCCATCACTGAGGAAAATGGAACCATCGTTGAGATTGGCGATTGGGTTATTCGAACAGCCGCGCAAACGGCTGTCGACTGGAACTCCAAGCGTCTGAAGCCCTTGAAAATTGCCGTCAACCTTTCGCCCCGGCAGTTCAAGCAGAACGATCTCGCGAAACAGATCGAAATTGCCTTAACGCAGACTAGTTGCCGAGCAGAATGGTTGGAGTGTGAGATCACCGAAAGCTTGCTACTCAATGACGAGCCCGGTGTTCAAACGACGCTGCAAAAGCTGCGGGCGATGGGGCTGAGCGTTGCTATTGACGATTTCGGGACTGGCCATTCGGCTCTTGCTTACCTCAGTCGTTTTCCGATCGACGTTCTGAAGATTGACCGTTCCTTCATAGCTCAAATGGGGAAGAATGATCGTGGAACTGAACTGGTAAAGGCTTTCACGTCGATCGCCGATGCGCTTGGAATGACCACCGTCGCCGAAGGCATCGAGACAAACGAGCAAGCTGCCAGTCTGAATGGCTTTGGCTGCGAAATCGGGCAAGGTTACTTTTTTGGGAAACCGGTAGCTTTGCATGACTTCAACAAACATTTCCTGTAAGGCTTCTGTCCGTCTTCACCCGATGGGCCGCCATAGACGTCAGTTCGGAGGATTTCTGCGGACCCATATTCTTGACCTGCAGGTGGACGGCTCGGTATCCTCATGATTGGTGTTCGCCGAGGACCCGGATGAGAGATTCGACGGGGTGATCGATGTTTTCGGTGACGAGTCACTCTTCACTATCCTGACTCCTGGACATACTGCGGGCGGTGTTTCGTTTGTGGCCCGTACTCCTGGAGGTCGGTTCTTTTAACAGGCGACGCCTGCCATACACGTTGGGGTGGGAGCATGGCGTCGAACCTGGAATTTTCACATTCGACCGGGTAAAGGAACGGAAAAGCTTGCTCGCATTGAAGGCGTTGAGTGAGCGAAGAGATAAACTCTAGGCGGCGCAACCAACATTGAGGCAATCCACCCCGTGCAGAAGCAGAAGCGCGCCTGAGGGAAGTCGACGCCAACGACGCGCTCCCCGCACAATTCGCGACTGCTACTAAATTGGGCGGATTGCCGAGACGGACAAGGCATCGCGCAACGCGCTGACGAAAATGTCCAAATCGCTCTTCATCATGTAGATGTGCGGCGAAACCCGCAGCCCCTCAATATTCTTGACCTTGCGATATTTCACATGGACGCGGCACGTCTCCCGGAGGTCGCTCTCGAGCCTCCTCATATCCATGCCGTCGATAGAAAACAGGCCTATTGCACCCAGCTCGTCCGTGTCAATTGGGGTATGAAGCCTGAAGCCGGGAATATTGCGAGCAAGGCCGATCCAATATCGGGTGAGTTCACGCAACCTCGCATGCATCCTGGCTGCTCGAATCTGCTTATGGAAATGGATAGCCGGCGCAATTCCACTTTGTATCGCCGAGTTGTAAGTGCCAAGGTTCCAGTGATCGAACTTGTCTATTCCGATGGTCGGTTGGTCGAATGGCGCAAGTAGGGGCCATGTTTGGTCGATATGTCGGCGGTTGACGACCAGCATCCCGTTGCCGACCGGCGCTCCCAACCATTTGTGAAGGCTGGTGATAAAGAAGTCGCAACCGAGTTGGCGAAAGCTGACCGGCATCTGGGCGAATGTCTGAGCGCCGTCGACGACGGTAATGATATTTCGCTCACGCGCTATCTCGCAGAGGCGTTTGATGTGGAGAACACGGCCATTCCAATGATACATATGCGTCAGCTGCAGCACGCGGGTGCGCGGCGTCATCAGATTAACGTAAGCCTCGACGATATCGTCGTTGCCGTCCAGCAGATCGAAAACGCAATTGACGACCTCGACACCGTCGCGCTGGACCCGTTGAAACCATCCCTCGCGAACACTCGGGTAGTCCCAGTCCGAAATAATTACCTGGTCACCTCTGTCGAGCGGTATCCCAAAGATCGCTGTCGAGAGACCTTCCGATGAATTGCGGTTTAGGGCGATTTCGTCGGGCGAACAATCAATCAGTTCTGCCAAATCGCGCTTTATGCCGGGCAATGCTGTGTCGAGCTTGCTCCACATATTGTAATCGGGATTGCGGCTGATGAACCGGTAGGCGTCGATCATTGCTTCTTCGACCACAAGAGGTGGAGGGCTCACTGCCGCGTTGTTCAGGTTCAAAAGCGGTTCCTGCGCAGGGTATTGATCGCGAACGCTCTTCCACGCGTCCTCGCTTGCGCTCACGTCCACCATATCAGCCATAACACTCATCGATAAAGTCCCTCGTTTACCCCGGGCCCACCATAGGCACAGCAGGCCAGAGCATTCTGCCCATATTGCCTCCCGCGCCGGAAGATAATGGCAAAAGAAGAAGCCTGTGCGGAAGAACGTTCGGGCGGGCTCTCGGAGAGCCGGCGAGCGGTCTCACGATTGGGTCTCAGGGGTGATGGCTCAACACCTTTTCGTAGCTGGCCGATCGGGATTGCAATGCAATCGCATCTCGCCGGACGATGCCTTCAGTAGCACGTTTTAGCTTCCTGAAACTTCGCTCTGGTGCGCGCCGAGATAAGAGCGAAACTCAATTATGAGCTGTTTTTCAGCTTCCCTACCATCGGCGGGGGCCAATACCCGGTGACAGAAGGCCGGAACCATTCCGTAAAGCGCCGCGGTCAGGGTTTGAGCGACCAGATCCGGATCGGCAAACTGGGCGTCACTCGCACTCGACAGCGCTGCTCCGACTGCTTTCACACTTCGTCGAGTCGCCATGTCGATTAACGCGCGAGCATCG
The DNA here is from genome assembly GCF_003627755.1 of Rhizobium jaguaris. Taxonomy (NCBI): domain Bacteria; kingdom Pseudomonadati; phylum Pseudomonadota; class Alphaproteobacteria; order Hyphomicrobiales; family Rhizobiaceae; genus Martinezella; species Martinezella jaguaris. Next base: position 231,716 of record NZ_CP032697.1, read on the forward strand.
AGTTCCAAGGAAATGCGATAAAGGGCCGGAGAGACCTCTGCCTGCGCCATCTGCGCCTGAAGATAAGCCTTCACCACAGCCTCGGCGAGCTCCTCAGCTCTGGCGTTGAGGTTTTCGTCGCATGCTCTTTCAATTGCTGCTGCCAGCACCGCGAGATGTCGCTCCAGCATCGCGAACAGCAACGCCTGCTTGTTTGGGTAATATTGATAGAGAGTGCCAACCGAAACACCTGCTCGGCGCGACACGCGTGTGGTGTTCAGTCCGATCAGTCCATCGCTCGACAAAACCTGAATGGTTGCTTCGAAAATCGCGTCCACGGTGGCGATAGACCGCTCCTGACGCGGCAATTTCCGGGGGTTTAGTAATGGTGACGAGCCGTTTCCCATAAGCGAACCCAAAACCTGAAAGATTATTCATATACAACATAAGTTCCCACCGCTCGACGATCAATGCGGTTCGCGTCGGGAGCCATTCGTATCAACAGGGAGCCAATATGTATATCGCCTGCTTTATGCAGACTAGGCCACCAGCCGCACCCCCCTTGGACGCGCCAGGTGATGGCGTTAGTCGCTCGGGCGATCGTCACATAGCATGCCGCAGGGCTTGTTCGACAACTGTGGCTCGATGATCCCCTTGTTCTGGTCCGCTCGGTCCTCCCATCCGTGTGTCATTTTTCCTCTTTCCGAACACTCTTGGGGCGCGTGAGCCTGCCCCAAGAGTGGGCGATTTGAACTCGAGGCCTGGAACTAGAATTCCGCCCATGAATCTTGGGCTAATGCGATATTGCCTCTAACCGCAGGGGCGGCAGCGGAGCGACGCACGGTGGACGGCGATCGAGATGAGGGCGAAGTCGCTGCCATGCTGCGCGCGGTCTTGCGCAGAGCAACGGCTTGGCTAGATGAGGTGCCCTCCAGTTCAAACTGAGAAACGAGCTCGCGCAGCATGGCAGCCTCAAGCGCAAGGCTCGCGCTTGCCGCAGTGGACTGCTCGACCATGGCCGCATTCTGCTGGGTCGTCTGATCCATCGAATTCACCGCGGTGTTGACCTCGGCCAACGCCAAAGACTGCTCTTTGGCAGATTTGGCTATTGACTCCATGTGTTGGTTCACCTGTGCGATAAACTCTCCGATTGACTTCAGTGCCACACCTGTATCCTGGACCAGTTTGACGCCGCTACCGACTTCCTGGGTGGATTTTTGGATCAGCCCCTTGATCTCCTTGGCTGCCTGCGCGGAGCGCTGAGCCAGTTCACGCACTTCCTGCGCGACGACGGCAAAGCCCTTGCCCGCTTCCCCCGCGCGCGCCGCCTCGACGCCTGCATTGAGAGCCAAAAGATTGGTCTGGAAAGCGATTTCGTCGATGACGCCGATGATATTCGAGATTTGCTGTGAGGATTCTTCAATTCTCTGCATCGCCTCTTCGGCGTGAGATACGACTTCCGCAGATTTGGTCGCGGCGTTGTTCGCCTCGGTGGCGACGCCACGCGCTTCTTCAGTTATTTTGGTCGACGAGTTCACGGTCGCCGTGATTTGATCCAGCGCGGCAGCAGTTTCTTCCAGAGAAGCGGCCTGCTGCTCGGTTCGCTTAGACAGGTCGTTGGCGCCGGCGGCGATTTCCTTGGTGCCATCGTCCATCGTGTTGATGCTTTCATAGATCGCCGACATGGTCGTACCCAGTTGGCGGACCGATTGATTGAAGTCGTGCCTCAAGCTTTCGAAGTCCGGCGCAAAGGCGTCGTTGAGCTGGAAGGCCAAGTCAGCCGCTTGATTCCGGCCGCCAAGCCGGAGGTAGCAATCCTCAGACGCTCGGCTGCATCATCCTCCGCCTTTTTCTGGTCGGCGATCCGATTGGCTTCTGCCTGTCTACGGTTTGTCTCGGCGTCAAGTTCGAGCTGCTTGTTGACGATCGCCGCTTGGCGAAACACCTCGATGGCGGCTGCCATCGAGCCGATTTCGTCCGAGCGGCCGCCGAACGGAATGGACGCAGCACTATCGCCGGCGGCGAGCCGCCTCATGGAGGCAGTAATCTTCTGTATCGGCTTGACCACACCTGCCAGGACAAAGAAGATGGAGGCCAGAACGACGACGGCGATAAAACCCAGAATTATGCAAATTGTCGTCACAGTTTCGGAATATGTCGATTCCGCAAGATCGGTCGCCTGCTTGGCGCCGCGCATATTGAACTGAACCAATTTTGCCACCGACGCCGTATTCTTCTCGCCTTGCTCCGCCATCACCGTGCCAAAGATTTTGCTTGCTTCGTCATTCCTGTTCGCACGGGAGAACTCTAGCATTTTGGCAGCTAGCTGGTCATATGCGGCGCTGCCGGCCGAAATTTCCGTGAGTATCTGACGCTCATCTGCGGTGTCCGCCATAAGCTCGTAGGCCTTTATGGCTGCGTTGGTGGCAGCAATCTTCTCCTTGATCGCCTCTTCTGTCTTGGCTTTCGCCTCCGAACTGACAGACAAGATGTATCTGGCATAGGCGAGCCGCTCCTCGTAGAGGAGGCCCCTGATGTCTTTCGCAGCCACGACACTTGGCAGCCATTTTTTGGAAATCGCCTCAGTCGAGCCATTGAGGGTCGACATCGACGCAACAGAGAGGACGCCGAAGCCTCCGATCATGGCCGAGATCAGCAGAAAGACGCTAATCAGGGATAGTTTCACACTTGGTCTGCGCATTTTGGTGATCCCTTGGTTGAAGTGCGACTATTTGGATGCCGAAGCGGCACTAAGAATGGACTGCAACGCGTCGTTCAATTCGGCGAGCTTGTTGTGTAATCTCGCCGGGCGAACGTTTGTCTCAACGTCTGACATCGCCATCGATTCAAGTACGACAGCCATTCTCTCAATCTGTGATTGATAACCTTCGCATCGACCCTGTATGTTGAGAAAGTTCAAGAGGATTGCCAGGTTTGCTCCGCTTTATCTTGCTGACGCCGATAGGGGACGACGAACTGAAGCCTTGAATTTCCATCCCGCCCCCGGGGAAGCGGGTTTAAGGCTTGCTTGGGTTACTGTGGCAATCTGTTCGGCGGTTGCTAAGGAGGTGTTAACTAGTCACCCGAATCTGAAGTTCGGCTCATTGTTTTTTGGCAGAATCGCTTGACCGAGGCGAGGATTTGGTCGGCGGATTTCACCCATCTGTATGGCTTTGGATTCTCGTTGTGCGTTGTAATGAACGCTTCGATGTCGGCCTCCAGCTCTGCGGTGGAACGATGAACGCCGCGTTGCAACTGCTTGCGCGTCAGCTCTGCAAACCACCGCTCGACCTGATTGATCCAGGAGGCGGACGTTGGCGTGAAGTGAACATGCCAGTGCGGGCGGCGTGCGAGCCAGGCCTTGATCCTCGGCGTCTTGTGGGTCGCATAGTTGTCCATCACCAGATGCACGTCCGGCCCTTTGGGCATCTCGGCGTCAATCCGCTTCAAGAAGTCGAGGAATTCGGTCGCCCGGTGACGTTTGTAGCACTGGCCGATCACCGCGCCAGTCGCAACGTCGAGCGCGGCGAACAGGGATGTCGTGCCGTTGCGGACATAGGTATGGGTGCGCCGCTCGGCTACGCCCGGCGCCATGGGCAGAACCGGCTGCTCGCGATCCAGCGCCTGGATTTGCGATTTCTCATCCACGCATAGCACGACAGCCCGGTTTGGCGGCGACATATACAGGCCGACAATGTCCTGCACCTTGTCGACGAACAGCGGATCGGAAGACAGCTTGAATGTCTCCGAGCGATGCGGCTGTAAACCAAATGCGGTCCAGATCCGACGGATGGTGGTGTGCGACAGCCCGCTGTCGGCTGCCATCGAGCGGATAGACCAGTGCGTGGCATCCTTCGGAGTGGTGTTCAACGTACGTTCGATGACTTCGGCGACCTGCGCGTCAGAGACGGTTCGTGGCCGACCTGCGCGATATTCGTCAGTCAGCCCGTCAATGCCATCCCGCGCGAACCGGCGACGCCATTTGCCAACCGTATGTTCGTGGACACCGAGGCGTTCGGCAACATCCTTGCTCTCCAGGCCCTCTGCACACAACAGGACTATCCGGCATCGATCCGACAGCGAGCGAGGTGCTGTATGCCGACGCACCTGAGATTCAAGGAAATTCCTATCCCCGTCACTCAGGACCACGATGTCTGCTCGCCTGCCCACCATCAATCAAACTCCTGCCGTTGCTGCAGAAGCATAACAAATGATGCCTACTTTAGTTCCGGGTGACTAGGATATCCGTTTGGGAGCGATGGCCAAATAGAAGCCAGAAGCGGATAGCTATGCTGAAACTGGATCCATATCCTTTTGTGACGACATGGCCCATCAAGTGCTGCGGCTAATGAACCCGTCGTTTACGGAATTGCTTAAGCCAGCTTTCAGGGGCAGAGATTGTTGGGCTTTCTGGTCATAGCGCATGCGTTCAAGGCCGCGGCAAACGCATTCCCGAGGATCGCACGGTTTCGGAGGGCGACTCGCCAAAGGCTTGTCTATAGAGAGCGGCAAAGCGGCCCATGTGAGTGAACCCCCATCGCTGCGCTGTCTGCGATATCGTGCTTTGATTTTTCGCGTTGATCAAATCTTTCCGGACTGCATCGAGCCGGATTTGGCGGAGGTATTGAAGGGGGCTGATTCCTTTGAACTGCAGGAATCCCGCGTTAAGGCTACGGGCGCTGCACCCACATTCCCGGACAAGATCACCAATCGTAATCTCCATCGAAACATTCGAGACCATAAAGTCTACTGCCCGTTTGACCTGCCTTGGTATCGCGGGCGAGAGGGGGCGGCCTAAATTTACTGAGTAATTGTGGGGCACGACAGCCAGCAAGAGCAAGGCTAGCGACTGAAACAGGTGCTCGGTGAACTTCACCGACGCAATATGTTCTGGTTCGTTTGCAAGGCTGCTCCAGAGCAGTGCCGAGGCCATGGAAATTCTTCGTATTGCAGACGAACTGCAATCCAATTTCGCAGAAAATTCGAGCTTTTTGCTGACAGGGGTATCAAGCAGTTCGCAGAGTTGCTTGGTAACCAGGGATCTGCCAAACGCTATAGCGGTGTGCCGCCGCCCCTCTTGAAAACGAATTCGTTCAATCGTCGACAGGTCTCCTACAAAAGCCTCGTCAGGTCCGTATTCGTGGCGCTGTGAGCCGGTGTAGACATCGAATCCACCTGCATGCGGAAGATAAATCGCAAAGACCTCCGGCGGTTCGAGGAGTTTAGCTTGCATGCCAAAACGGCATGTTCCGGACCAAATCTGGAACGCTCCAGTGGCATAGTGACTCCCTTCAATCGCGATGCCCTTGCGCCGAGTCAGGGGTTCGATGAGGACGCCAGTCGAAAATCTTGCATAGTGTTCAGACAGCGTCTGCGCGTCAATATTCTCGAACTGAAACCTAGAGATACCTGAGGGCTTTTTATGCGGCACAGTGGGTTCCATCCTAGGCGCTCTCAATAACCGCAGCCGATTGCGTGTCCACGGATACCAATATTTCTATCGCAGGGGTATTTCCTTGAAGTGATTTCTTTTCATCGATTTTCATGCAAGAGCCCGAGGTCGATTGTACGTCACAGTGTTTTCTTCGACAGTCAGTCGATCAGGTTGCGATAAGGTCTTTCGGGTGCCGCAAATGTCGTCGCGGTGCCCGAAAGACCTTACCGCGAAACCGGCGGCTGATCTTAAGGCCTGGCTTGAACCTTCGACCGCTGTCACTCACTGCAGTTCGCAAACAACAGCCTGTCGAACTTGAACTGCCGCGAGGTGGCGGACGGCCAACAAAACGTCGACCTGGCCGAAAGACAGCCGTACTGCAGCAAGCGTCGCAACTGTGGCACGAGGGCGGGGCAAGAGCATCCAGCCTATATCACTTGCCTTGTGCCCTGGCCTGGTCGCGAATCTGGGACAAACTCATCTTCGGAGTGAGCGCTTCCGGATCGATTCTAATCTCGATAAGCGCGGGCTTCCCGGACGCGTCGCTCCGCTCGAACGCTGCCGCGAACTCCTCCGTCGCTTCGACAGTTTCCGCGTGCAGCCCATAGGACCGCGCCATCGAGGCGAAATCGGGGTTGGTCAACATCGTGCCGGACACGCGGCCGGGATAGTTCCGCTCCTGATGCATGCGGATCGTGCCGTACATGCCGTTGTTGATGACGAGGAAAATCACCCGCGCGTCATATTGCATGGCTGTCGCGATCTCCTGTCCATTCATCAGGAAGCAGCCGTCTCCGGCAAAGGCGACCACGGTGCGTTTGCGATCCGTGAGCTTGGCGGCGATCGCCGCCGGCACGCCATAGCCCATGGATCCGTTCGTCGGCCCAATCTGGGTGCGGAAGGTGCGGTACTGGTAGAAACGATGCGCCCAGGCGGAATAATTGCCGGCGCCAGTGGTGAGAATAGCGTCGACCGGAAGGTGCGAGCGCAGCCATTCCATCACATCCCCCATCTGCACCGGACCCGGTACGACGGGATGCTTCAGATTTTCGAGGTAATCTTGATGCGCTTGAGCGGTCCAGCCCTGCCATGCCGGGTTCGCGATGGGGGACAGTTGCACTGCCCGCGACAGAAAACCAACGGCCGTTGCATTGATCGGCAATGTCGCATGGTAGACGCGGCCTAATTCTTCCGCGCCCGCATGGACATGAACGAGCGTCTGCTTGGGCACAGGGATATCGATGAGGGTGTAGGCTCCCGTGGTCATTTCACCGAGCCTCGCGCCGATCGAAATCAACAGGTCGCAATCTCTCATGTGCTGGATCAGCTTGGGGCCCGCCGCGAGACCTAGATCGCCCGCATAGTTCGCATGCGCGTTGTCGAACAGGTCCTGGCAGCGGAACGATGCTGCGACCGGCAGCGCAAAGGCTTCCGAGAAGCGCCGCAATGCGTCCACTGCCTTCATCGTCCAGCCACCACCGCCGGCCACGACCATCGGGCGCTTGGCGGTTTCTAGAAGCCGGCGCAGCTCGGCCAGTTCCTCGTCGCCGGGATAGGCCTCGACCTTTTTGTAGTGCGGCACGTCGGTGACATCGACGCGGTCGATCAGCATGTCCTCGGGGAGAGCAACGACGACAGGACCCGGGCGGCCATTGACTGCGCGGTGGAATGCCTGGCTGATCAGCTCGGGGATGCGCGCTGCGTCTTCGATTTCCACGACCCATTTCGCCATCTGGCCGAACATGCGGCGGTAGTCGATCTCCTGAAACGCCTCGCGCTCCATCTGGTCACGCGCCACCTGGCCGATGAACAGGATCATCGGCGTCGAATCCTGAAACGCCGTATGGACGCCCACGGAGGCATTGGTCGCGCCGGGACCGCGGGTCACGAAGCAGATACCGGGCTTTCCGGTCATTTTTCCGTACGCTTCGGCCATGTAGGCGGCCCCGCCCTCCTGCCGGCAAACGATGAGTTCGATGTCGTCGCTCGCGTCATGAAGCGCATCGAGTGCTGCCAGATAGCTTTCGCCTGGAACGCAGAAAGCACGTTCGACGCCGTGAATCCGGAGTGCATCAATGAGCACCTGCCCGCCGGTGCGGGTGGTCTTGGTCGTTTCCATTGGGTTCCCCCGAATTGAGTTAAATGACGGCGTCTTCAAGGAACGGACGGTTCGCCACGACCCGCTCGTATCCGAAAGGCGATAGATCCAGGGTCTTGAAGGCCCCGTATGTCATGAGTTCGCTCAAGCCCCGGCCCATGGCTGGCGACTGCTGCAGCCCATGACCGCTGAAGCCGTTGGCAAACAGGAAATTGCTCACTTCGGTGTGAGGGCCTAGCACCACATTATGGTCCAGGACGCAGTAGTCATAGTGCCCGGCCCAGGAATTCACGACCTTGATCGCCTCGAATGCCGGGACCCGGTTGGCGAGCGTCGGCCAGATTTCGTCGTCGAACTCGTCGTGCATCACGTCGAAGTCATTCGGGTCCACCTCAGGATCGTGCTTGGGATAGGTGCCCATGAGATAGAACTTGCCTTCCGGCCGGAAGAACACCCCGGTCGGATCGATGGTCAGGCCGATCTTGCCTTCCAGCGGTGTCCGGCAGTCGACAACGAAGAGCGAGCGCCGCCGCGGCTCTACCGGAACGTCGAGCCCGGCCATCCGCGCCACCTTCTTGCCGTTGGTGCCGGATGTGTTGACCATCGTGCCACAGCCGATGTTCTGGCCACCCTTGGTGGTCACGGAGACAATCCGGTCGCCCTCGCGGTTCACCGCAACGACCTCGTCCTCGATATATTCGACCCCGAGCGAGCGCGCCTTCTTGCGGAACCCCTGCAGCAGCCCGACGCTGTCGAACCAGCCCTCGCCGCGTTCGCCCGTGCTGCCGACAACAAGACCTTCTAGGTTCAGCCAGGGAAAACGACGACCAAGCCCCTCGGGATCGAGCAGCGTCACCTCGGCGCCGCAAGCGACCTGCGTCTCGTGGTTGCGCCGCAGAACCTGTTCGCCGCGTTCATCTTCGGCAAGGAAGAGATATCCGGCTTCGTGAAAACCGATCTCGGCCGTATCGTCGTCGACGGCGACATTGTGCTTGAAATTGCGGATGAACTCAGTGCCGAACTGCGAGACCTGGACGTTGATGGCGTTCGAGAACTGGTGACGGATCGAGCTCGACGACAACGCGGTCGCCGACCGCTGGTAGGTCCAGTCCTTCTCGATCACAAGAACCGAGCCTTTGAAATCCGGATTGGTGGCGAGAAAATATGCCGTGGAGCTGCCGACGACCGCGCCACCGACGATGACGACATCATAGGACGGTTTCGAAGCCTGCATGTCGCGCCTCACTTCTTCTCGTCTTCGAAATGGCCGGCCGCGGCGAAGCTGCCGCCCTGGTATCGGACTGCCGGATCGTTGGGATCACCCTGCTTCGTATTCGCGAAAACCTTTTCGGCAAATTCGTCCGCGCTGTCCTCCGGCTTATAGCCGAGGGACGCCGCCGTGCGGTTGTCCCAGAAGGCCCGGCTGTTGTTGGACATGCCATAGGCGACCATGAAGCCCACGCGTTCGGCCGAAAGACTTTTCTCTACCAACTGCCGGCAGTCGCGATAGGAGAGCCAGGTGATCAGATGCCTGCGATCGGTCGGTTCCGGAAAGGAGGAACCGATGCGCAATGACACCGTCTCGATACCGAACTTGTCGAAATAGTAGCGCGCCAGATTTTCCACGAAGGTCTTCGAAACCCCGTAGAGACTGTCCGGCCGGGTCGGCACATTGCCGTCGATGGTCTCGTTGCGCTCGTAGAAGCCGATCGCATGAACAGAGCTTGCATAAACGATACGCTTGACGCCATGCTGGCGGGCGGCCTCGTAGATGTTGTAGCTGCCGACGATATTGGCATTGAGGATGGTGTTCCAGGCACCTTCGAGGCCCTGGCCGCCCATGTGGACGATGGCGTCGCAGCCCTCCACGGCCTTCGAAACCGCGTCAAAGTCAGAAAGGTCGGCCGGAAAATCCTCCTCGTGCGGCGCCCGGTTTTCGCAAGCGCTACGCGCCGACAGCCGGACGATCTTTCCAAGCCTGGTTCCCGACTTGCGCAACTGGGTGCCCAAAGCCCCTGCGGCGCCGGTCAGGAGAATACGATTGTAGTCGCTCATGTCGGTATCCCTCAGCATAGCTGGCCCAATGCGTCGGCAACGCGTTCGATCGCGATGTTCAGATTATCGCGCGATGTCGCGAACGAAAGCCGGATGTAAGGCTCGACGCCGAATGCCGAGCCGGGAACGGTGGCGACCTTGCCCGTTTTCAGGAGATAGGAGGCGAGATCCGTATCGTTCTTGATCGGCGTGCCGTCGGGTGCCGTGCGGCCGATATAGGGCGCGCATTTCGGAAAAAGGTAGAAGGCGCCCTCTGGTGCCCGCACCTCTAGCCCCGGTATCGCCCCAAAACCCCTGGCGACCAATTCGCCGCGCGCCTGGTATTCGGCCACCGCATTGGTGACGAACTCCTGCGGCCCATCGAGGGCGGCGGCCGCCGCAAATTGCGTGATCGACGACGGGCAGGTCGTGCTTTGGGATTGCAGCTTGTTGAGCACCCTGGTCAGTTCTTTCGGACCTGCCGCATAACCCAGCCGCCAGCCGGTCATGGCATAGGCCTTGGACACGCCATTGATGATCAACGTGCGGTCGCGAAGTTCCGGGCAGGCCACGCCGATCGAGGTAAACAGCACGTCGCCGCAGACGATGTGCTCGTAAATTTCGTCGGACATGACCGCGACGCGCGGATGCCGGGCGAGGACTTCACCCAGCGCCTTGAGCTCGGCAGCCGTATAGATTGCCCCGGTAGGGTTGGACGGCGAGTTGAACAGGAACCAGCGCGTTTTCGGCGTGATCGCGGCCTCAAGCTGCTCCGGGGTAATCTTGAAATCCTGTTCGACGCCGCAAGGAACGATTTTCGGCACGCCGCCGTGAAGGATGACGATATCGGTGTAGGACACCCAATAGGGCGCCGGTACCACGACTTCATCACCCGCTTCGAGCGTGCCGAGAAAGGCGTTGAACAGGATCTGCTTGGCGCCATTGCCAATCGAGATTTCGTCCATCGCATAGTCGAGGCCGTTTTCCCGCTTGAACTTGCGGACAATGGCTTCGCGCAACTCGGACAGGCCGTCGGGCGCAGTGTAACGGGTCACTCCCCGGCGCATGGCCTCGATCGCCGCATCGACAATATGGGCCGGCGTGTCGGAATCCGGCTCACCGAGCGACAGGTCCACGACGTGCTCGCCCTTGGCGCGCATAGCCTTGGCCGCCATGGAAACGGCCATGGACGGAGACGACTTGATCGTTGCGGCCCTCGAGCTTTCGAAAACCATGATATTCATTGGGAGCCTCCCTTGGCCTTGGACTGGCCGTATGCGCCGCGTTGTTCATCGGTTATGTAGCCGTGGCGATGATCGCTATCGATCTGTGCGGCCGGGCGCTTGCCAGGATCGCCGAAGCCGCCGCCGCCGGGCAATTGCAGAACCAGCTTGCGACCCTCGGGCACGAACTGCAGGCCCTTGCCGCGCAGCTTGGTGCCGTCGTCGAGCGAAACGGAACCAGCCGCCCCATCTTCGCCACCATCGCGGCCACGTGCCGGATGCTCGAGACGATCGAACATGGCGGAGAAGCGGAAGGTGTATCCCTCGGCCGCGGAAATCTCGATCGTCTGGCCAAGGCCACCGCGACGCTCGCCTGCCCCGCCCGATCCCTCGCGCAGCTCCTTGCGCCAGACGATGACCGGCCCGACATTTTCGGTCGCCTCGATCGGCATGGTATGGACGCCACTCGGGAATGCGGTTGCGTTCAGCCCATCGAGAGCCGGTCTCGCGCCACTGCCCCCGGAGTTGAACATCAGGATTTCCGCACCCTTGCCGCCGATCTGGTCGGCAACGGGACGCACGCTCATATGCAGGTTCCAGAGTGCGCTGGCACCCTCCGCCGGCACCTGTCCGGGCAGTGCCTGATGCAGCGCGCCGAGCACGAGGTCCGGCACGAAGTGGCCAAGCACGTGACGCACGGCCACTGGCGCAGGCCGCTTGGCGTTCAGGATGCAGCCTTCCGGCGCGGTCACCTCGAACGGCGCCAGTGATGCCGCATTGTTGGGGATTTCCGGGGCAACCACGCATTTGATGCCGTAGCAGGCATAGGCCTTGGCATAGACGAGCGGCACGTTGATGCCGAACTTGCTCATTCCCGACGTGCCGTCGAAATCGACCAGCACACCATCGGGACCGATGGTAAGCCTTGCGGCGAGATGTACGGGTTCGTCATAGCCGTCGAGATCGAGCGAGTAGCTCCAGGTCCCGTGCGGAAGATTACGCAAACGCTCGAGCGTGGCCTCCCTGCTGTGCTTGAGGACAAAGCTGCCGATCATGTCGAGATCGGGCAGATTGAACTCCGTCAGCATGTCGACGAGCCGTCGATGACCGGTCTCGTTGCAGGCCGCAAGCGCATAGAGGTCTCCGATCACCTTGTCGTTTTCGCGAACGTTGTTCTTGACGAACTGGATGAGGGTCTTGTTGACCTCACCGCGTTCGAAGAACTTCATGATCGGGATGAAAAGTCCTTCCTCGTAGACTTCGCGGGCGTCCGGACCGAAGCCGCGTCCGCCGACATCGACGACATGCGCCGTCGAGGCGAAATATCCGACATGCTTGCCATGGTGGAACGAGGGTGTGACGACGGTGATATCGTGGAGGTGGCCGGTGCCCTTCCAGGGATCGTTGGTGATGTAGACGTCACTCTCGAAAATGTTGTCGCGGCCGATGTCGTTGATGAAATGGGCAACGGATTCGGCCATGGCGTTCACATGGCCGGGGGTCCCTGTCACGGCCTGCGCCAGCATGCGGCCTTGAAGGTCGAAGATGCCGGCGGAGAGGTCGCCTGCTTCGCGCACGCTTGTCGAAAAGGCCGTGCGGATGAGGGTCTGTGCCTGTTCCTCGACCACCGACACGAGGCGGTTCCACATAACCTGCATGTGAATGTCGATCATTGACTGGTTCATGGGATCATTCCTCAGAGACGGGTTACGAGCAGGCAGTCGTCGCGCTGGACGATCGCCTTGAATGCCGCGGTGATCACGGTCGAGGTCTCGCTCTCCACGATGACGGCGGGTCCGCGGACCACATCTCCGGCAGAGAGGTCTTCGCGCTTGTGGATCCCGGCATCGAGGAACGCGCCCGAGGCTGCATCGAACAACTGCCGGCGCGAGTCCGCCTCGACCTGGCTGCCAGCCTCGATCGAGTCGACGCGACGAACTGACGGCAGGGGCGAGCTCGCCTTGACCGACCAGCTGACGATCTCGATTTCAAGGCCTTCGATCGCCCGTCCGAAGAAGCGGCCATAGGCTTCCTCGAACATGGCGGTGACGCGGGCGGCGCTTCCCGTGTCGAAACGCGCCAAAGGCAGCGAGACCGGAATATCCCATCCCTGGCCGGCGTAGCGCATGAACAGCGTGCGCTCGAGGACCGGCTGCTTGCCGTCGAGCCCGCCTTCGACAAAACCAAGCGCTTCCTTGGTCATGTCTTCCAGCAGACGATTGGCAATGGCGGCGTCGAAGCGCGAAAGGTTGAACACCGCGCTGCGGACGGCTTCGTAGCCGAACGGCGCCTTGAGAAAGCCGATCGCCGAGCCGACGCCTGCGCCGGGCGGCACGAGGAAGGTCGAGATGCCCATCTTTTCACAGAGCCGCGCGGCGTGCAGCGGGCCTGCGCCGCCGAAGGTGATCATGGTGAAATCGGCAATGTTCTTGCCGTTCTCGACCGTATGTACGCGGCCCGCATTGGCCATGTTTTCATCGACGAGTTCGCAGGTGCCATAGGCTGCGGCGATGTCGTCGAGGCCGATTTCCGATCCGATCTCGTCCGCCATCGCCCTGCGGCTGGCATCGACCGAGAGCTTGATCGCACCGCCGGCGAAATTGTCGGGATCGAGCTTGCCAAGGATGAGGTCTGCATCGGTCACGGTAGGCTTGGTGCCGCCGCGCTGGTAGCAGGCCGGCCCCGGTTCGGAAGCCGCGCTATGCGGCCCGACCCTGATCTGGCGCATGGAGTCGACGCCGGCGATGGAACCGCCACCTGCGCCGATTTCCACCATTTCCACCACGGGGATCGAGATCGGCATGCCGCTACCCTTGCGGAAACGATAGGTGCGGGCGACCTCGAAGGTCTTCGCCGTCTTCGGAACATGGTTCTCGATCAGGCAGATCTTCGCCGTCGTGCCGCCCATGTCGAAGGACACGACCGAGTCGAGGCCATGGTGACGGGCCACATCGGCCGCGAAAATCGCACCACCGGCAGGCCCGGATTCGACTAGGCGAACGGGAAATTCCGACGCGCTTTCGACAGAGACGATGCCGCCGCCGGAATGGATCATGAAGACCGGGCAGACGACGCCGATCTCCTTGAGCGAAACCACCAGACGGTCGAGATACGACTTGATGGCGGGCTTCACATAGGCATTGGCACAGACGGTGTTGAAGCGTTCGAACTCGCGCATCTGCGGCGAGACTTCCGAGGAGATCGAGACCGAGAGGCCGGGCATGCGGGCCAGCAGCGCATCACGCACAAGCGCCTCGTGGCGCCCATTGGCATAGGCATGAATGAAGCCGATGGCAACGCTTTCGTAGCCGCCCTTCTCGATCGCGTCGACGACAACTGCGACTGACGCCAGATCCAAGGCAAGCAGCACATTGCCAGACGCATCGACGCGTTCGCGGACAACGAACCGGTCCGCGCGTTCGATCAGCGCCGGCGGCAGCGATATATTCAGGTCATACTGCTCGAAGCGATTTTCAGTGCGCATTTCGAGGACGTCGCGGAACCCTTCGGTCGTCACCAGCGCCGTCCTGGCGCCGCGCCGTTCGATGAGAGCATTCGTTGCCAATGTCGTACCATGGATTAACTGCTGGATCGCGCCCATGTCGATTCCAGCCAGTTCAGCCACTGCCTTCACACCCTTGAGGATCGCGCGTTCTGGAGCCGTATAGTCGGTGAGAACCTTGGTCGAATGCAGCGCGCCATCGAGTTCGAGGGCGATATCCGTAAACGTCCCTCCGATATCGACCCCAACGCGGCAGTTTCGTGGTCCGCTGTTTGCCATTTGATTCCCCACTCCTGGTCCGTCGGCAGCTTCACATTCCTTGAAGCGGATTTCCAGCTTGCGGACACAGGCCCGCCCCTCCCTCACCATTTCCGCTCGGAGGCCAGAAAGAGTATTTCCGCTTGACGGTCTTAGTATATGTCACTTATCATACATGTGTCAACTGGAAACCTCATCTTCATTGATATCGGAAAGCACAATGATGCTTCACAAGAACCTCATCGCCGGAGAATGGTCGGGCAGCACTGGTACGGCCAACATCAACCCATCCAACACCAACGAGGTGGTGGGCGAATTCGCCGCCGCAACGCGTAACGACACTCTCACCGCCATCGCCGCCGCCAAGGCCGCCTTTCCCAGATGGTCCAGGTCGCCGATCCTTGAACGTCATGCCCTCCTCAAGAAAGCGGGCGACGAGATCCTCGTGCGCAAGGACGAACTGGGAGCCCTGCTCGCGCGTGAAGAAGGCAAGACCCTGGCGGAAGCAACCGGGGAAGTGCTGAGGGGCGCCCAGATCTTCGACTTTTTCGCAGGCGAGGCCCTGCGCCTGTCTGGCGAAACGCTGCCATCGGTCCGGCCCGGCATCGGGGTCGAGATAACGCGCGATGCGGTGGGCGTGATCGGCATCATCACGCCGTGGAATTTCCCGATCGCCATTCCGGCATGGAAGATCGCCCCTGCCCTCTGCTACGGCAACACCATCGTGTTCAAGCCCGCCGATCTCGTACCCGCCAGTTCGTGGGCGCTGGTCGACATCCTGCATCGGGCCGGCCTGCCGTCCGGCGTGCTGAACCTGGTGATGGGCAAGGGCTCGATCGTCGGCCAGACCATGCTCGACAGCCCGGACATCCAGGCAATCACCTTTACCGGCTCGACGGGGACCGGCAAACGCGTCGCTCTTGCTTCGGTGGAACACAACCGGCGTTTTCAGCTCGAAATGGGCGGCAAGAATCCGTTTGTCGTACTTGATGATGCCGATCTGCAGGTTGCGGTGGACGCGGCGGCGAATTCCTCATTCTTCTCCACCGGCCAGCGTTGCACGGCGTCTTCCCGCCTGATCGTGACCGAAGGCATCCACGACAAATTCGTCTCGGCGCTGACCGAGAGACTGAAAACGCTTGTGGTCGACGACGCCATGAAGGCCGGGACGCATATCGGCCCGGTCGTCGACGCCAGCCAGCTAAAGCAGGACGTCGATTATATCGCCATCGGCCGGTCCGAGGGCGCAAAGCTATCGTTCGGTGGGGAAGTGCTCGAACGGAGCAATCCCGGTTTCTTCCTTCAGCCGACCCTCTTCACTGAAGCGAGCAACGCCATGAGGATCTGCCGAGAAGAGATTTTTGGGCCCGTGGCAGCTGTCATCAGGGTCAAGGACTATGAAGAAGCCCTCTTTGTCGCCAACGATACGAATTTCGGCCTGTCATCGGGCATCGCCACGACCAGCCTCAAGCACGCCACGCACTTCAAACGAAATTCGGAAGCCGGCATGGTGATGATCAATCTCCCGACCGCAGGGGTCGATTTCCATGTTCCGTTCGGCGGACGCAAAGGATCCTCCTATGGCCCAAGAGAACAGGGCAGATATGCCGCGGAATTCTATACCTCAGTAAAAACAGCCTACACGTTGGCCTAAGGAACCCCCCATGAAGATTCTCGTCCCAGTCAAACGGGTTGTCGACTACAACGTGAAGATCCGGGTGAAGCCGGATGGTTCCGGTGTCGAGCTTGCCAATGTGAAGATGTCGATGAACCCGTTCGACGAGATCTCGGTGGAAGAGGCGCTGCGTCTGAAGGAAGCCGGCAAGGCGGAAGAGGTGGTGGTCGTGTCGATCGGCCCGGCCAAGGCCGAGGAGACGCTGCGCACGGCGCTCGCCATGGGTGCCGACCGGGCGATCCTGGTCGAGACCGACGATCAAGTCGAGCCGCTCGCCGTCGCCAAGATCCTGAAAGCGGTCGCCGATGCCGAACAGCCGGGATTGGTCATCGTCGGCAAGCAGGCGATCGATGACGATTCGAACCAGACCGGCCAGATGCTGGCAGCGCTGCTGGGTACCGCCCAGGCGACCTTCGCCTCGAAGATCGAGATCGGTGACGGCAAAGCCCAGGTGACCCGCGAAGTCGATGGCGGCCTGCAGACGATCGAAGTCACGCTGCCGGCGGTCATCACCTCGGACCTCAGGCTGAACGAGCCGCGTTACGCCTCGCTGCCGAATATCATGAAGGCCAAGAAGAAGCCGCTCGACAAGAAAAGCCCGGCCGATTTCGGCGTCGACACCACGCCGCGGCTGAAGGTGCTGAAGACCGAGGAGCCGTCCGGCCGCAAGGCCGGCGTCAAGGTCAAATCGGTCACTGAGCTGGTCGACAGACTGAAGAACGAAGCCGGCGTGCTTTAAGCCAGGAAAGAGAGAACAACATCATGACCATTCTTCTTCTGGCCGACCACGACAACGCCAGCCTTTCCGACCAGACCGCCAAGGCGCTGACCGCGGCCGCAAAGATCGGCTCGGACATACATGTGCTGGTCGCCGGCAAGGGCGCCAAGGGCGCTGCCGATGCCGCTGCAAAACTCTCCGGCGTTTCGAAGGTGCTGCTGGCCGAAAGCGACGAACTCGCCAACAATCTGGCCGAGCCGCTTTCCGACCTGATCGTTTCGCTGGCCGGTTCCTACGACACGATCCTCTCGGCTGCCACCTCGACCGGCAAGAACGTGCTGCCGCGCATCGCTGCCCTGCTCGACGTCGCCCAGGTCTCCGAAATCATCGAGGTGATCTCATCCGACACCTTCAAGCGACCGATCTATGCCGGCAATGCCATCCAAACGGTGCAGGCAAGCGATACCAGGAAGGTGATCACCGTGCGCACCGCCTCCTTCGCTTCCGCCGCGGCAACCGGCTCTGCCGCCGTCGAGGCGATCCCGGCGATTTCCGATCCGAGGCTGTCGCGCTTCGTCAAGGATGCGCTGTCGGCTTCCGACCGTCCGGAACTGACGTCGGCGAAGATCATCATCTCCGGAGGCCGGGCGCTCGGTTCGGCCGAGAAGTTCAAGGAAGTCATCCTGCCGGTCGCCGACAAGCTGGGTGCAGCCGTCGGCGCAAGCCGTGCCGCCGTCGATGCCGGTTATGCCCCGAACGACTGGCAGGTCGGCCAGACCGGCAAGGTGGTGGCGCCCGATCTCTATATCGCCTGCGGCATCTCCGGCGCCATCCAGCATCTGGCCGGCATGAAGGATTCCAAGGTGATCGTCGCCATCAACAAGGACGAGGAGGCGCCGATATTCCAGGTCGCCGACTACGGCCTCGTTGCCGATCTATTCGACGCCCTGCCAGAGCTTGATCGGTCGTTTTGAAACCGTCGCCCGCTTCCTGACGGGAGCGGGCGACGGCATCAGGACTGCCAGGAAGTTCTGATCGGGACGTGCAAGAGGCTCACCGCACAGGGTCGCGGTGTTTTCGCGCTAGGCAGACACTGTCATTTGATGGCCACAGAGATCGTGCCGGTATCGATGAAGCCGATCCGGCTAGAGATCGTCATCATGCGTCGGCGTCCAGAAGCCGCCGGCCGCGTGGGTTTGACCGATGATCACATCATCGAGGACAGGCGCGTGCACTGGCCGCTTGATGGCATAGGCGGCCGCGATGGCTCGCAGAGCGACGCGCCGATAATTTTCTTGCAGCTTCGGCTGTTCGCCCGTTGGCTTCTGACAGTCTGCCATCCCCATCCCTACTGCTGAAACTTGACCATCGTGCCGCCGCCCGTCGCCTGATCGGTCGGGAAGACTTCCACCCGCGCCACGTCGACGAATACGGGTAGCTCGATGGCATTGCCGATGACCGCCGCGATATGCTCGGGCTGGATAGGCCGATAGCCGTCATAGAGCACGGCCTGGGCCTGGTTGTCGACAAACGCGGTGCGGTAGAGATCCGTCTGGACACGCCCCGGCACGACCTCGGTGACGCGCACCGACGTGCCCAGCAGATCGCATCTCAGGTTATCGCAGAAGAGGCTCAGGCCAGCTTTCGATGCCCCATATGCGCTCATCGAGGGATAAGGCGCTTGGCCGCCGCTTGAACCGACGAAGATCAGATGACCGCACTTGCGCGCGACCATGCCCGGAAGAACCGTCCGGGTTAGATGCATCGGCGCCTTAAGGTTAACATCGATCATCGCATCGATTTCGGCCGGATCAATCTCGTGAAACAACGCCCGCGTCGACAGAATCCCGGCATTGTTGACGAGGATATCGACTTCGATGTCGGCAAACCGGGCTGCGAATGCGTCCGTGTCACGAACATCAGCCTGTACGGCGATTGCGCCTGACGACGCGGCAAGCTCTTCGAGGGCGGCAGCATTGCGGCCGATGGCGTAAACTTCAAGCCTCATTTGCCGCAGCTTGAGGACGGTTGCCCGGCCGATGCCGCTCGTGGCCCCGGTGACGACGGCGGTCTGGTATGGCAGGCGGTCAGACATAGATGTAGCCCCCGCTGATAACCACGTTCTCGCCTGTCGCATAGGTATTGCGGCTGCTTGCCATCATGACGATCCATTCGGCCATCTCGACCGGCTCGGCTGCGCGGCCCAAGGCGCTCGCCTTGGCGAGTTCGGGCAGGAAGCCGAGCTCCTTGGCGCGGTCGGTGGCGAAACCTGCAGGCGCGACGGAATTGACGAGAATGCCGTCGGCGGCGCATTCCTGGGCGAACGATTTCGTCAAGGAGACCACCGCTGCCTTGGTGGCCGCATAGTGGGCATTTTGCGGATGCGCCTTGAAGGCGTCGACGGAGGTGACATTGACGATCCGACCCGTGACTTCGGGGCGGTTGACGAAGCCGCGCATGTGCCGCACCGCGGCCACCATCATATGGTATGTGCCCTTGATGTTGATGGCGTTTTCCAGATCCCACTCCTCATCGGAGATCTCGAGGATCGGACGGCGCGGATAAATGGCGGCGCTGTTGACGAGGGTGTTGATCCGTCCCAGCCTGTCGGCGATCTCGGCAAATCCGCGATGCGCTGTCTCCGCGCGCGCGATGTCGGCCACGGCCGTCGCCACTTCCGCCCCCATCGCGCGCAATACTTCGGAAGAACTGGCCAGAAGCTCGGCGTTGCGATCAATGAGACCGACCTTTGATGCACCGCGCTCGACCATCAGCTTTGCGGTCGTCAGCCCGAGCCCTGACGCTCCGCCAACGATAATCACGTTCTGCTGCTGCATATCGTTCACCTCGACCGTTTGAATTTTAATTTCATTTGTATGTTATCACTTATATGCTAAATTCGAGCGCCGCCACAAGCTATTTTTGGAGAGACCTATGATCCCTCGCCTGACGCTGGACAGAGCATTCGAGCCACCGTCGCCCGGGTTCCTCGAGCGCCTGATCGAGCGAGGCTTTCGTGGCGACATCGAAACCGGGCGAGCCAGCGCGATCGTCGCCTCAACCGATAACTCGATCTATGAAATCATGCCCGCCGGAGTCCTCTACCCGAAGGACGGCGACGATCTTCGCCTGGTTGCAAAAACGCTCGGCGAACCCGGCTTCGAAAACATCATCATGACACCGCGCGGCGGCGCCACCGGAACCAACGGCCAGTCGCTGACGCGCGGCTTTGTGGTCGACTGCTCCCGCCACATGACCCGCATCCTCTCCGTCGATGTCGACAACCGGATCGCGAGGGTCGAAGCGGGCGTCGTCAAGGATCAACTGAACCAGGCAATTCGGCAATATGGACTGTTTTTCGCACCCGAACTGTCGACGTCAAACCGCGCGACGATCGGTGGAATGGTTAGCACCGATGCCTGCGGCCAGGGATCGTGCGTCTACGGCAAGACGAGCAATCACGTTCTCGGCCTGCGCATCGCGCTCACCGACGGGACGGACTGGTGGGCGCGCCCGTCGGACGATCAGGAACTGTCGCGGCTCATCGCCCGCACCGACAGGATCGGCGAAATCCACAGGGTCGCGCGAACCATCCAAATCGAGAAGAAAGATCTCATAGACCGGACTTTTCCCAGGCTGAACCGGTACATGACGGGTTACGACCTCGCCCATGTCATGCGCGATGACGGAAGGTTCGATCTGGCCTCCATCATCTGCGGGTCCGAGGGAACGCTCGCCTTCATCGCCGAAGCGGAACTCAATCTGCTGCCGATCCCGGCGGAAGCTGCTGTCATAAACATCCGATACGATGACTTCAACGCCGCTCTGGAGGATGCAAGGGCGCTCGCCGCGCTGGGAGTGGCGTCGGTGGAAACGATCGATGAAAAGGTTCTCCGGCTCGCCAAGGGAGACATTGTCTGGTCGTCCATCGGCCGCTTCTTCCCGGACGACGGACAGACGAACGGCATCAACATTGTGGAAGTCCTCGCAGACGATCGGGAGGGCCTCGCCTCGAAGCTCGCATCGGTTACCGCGGCCCTCGAACAATCGGGCGGCACAGGGCGAAGAGGGCACACCATTGCAGACCAAGCGGAGGACGTCGAAGCCATCTGGACGATGCGCAAACGCGCAGTCGGGCTGCTGGGCAATGTCGATGGCCCCGTGAGACCCGTGGCCTTCGTGGAAGATACGGCGGTCCCTCCCGAAAACCTCGCCTCTTACATCCGCGAATTCCGGGCACTGCTCGATGCCGAGGGACTGGATTACGGGATGTTCGGACATGTGGACGCCGGCGTTCTGCATGTGCGACCCGCACTGGATCTGACGCGGCCCGAACACGAGGCGCTCGTGCGCCGCATCAGCGATGCCGTGGTTGACCTGACCCGGAAATATGGCGGAGTACTTTGGGGTGAACACGGCAAGGGCGTCAGATCGGAATATGTCCGCGAATACTTTGGCGAATTGTACGAAAGCCTGAATGACATCAAGCGTGCCTTCGATCCGTACGACCAACTAAACCCGGGCAAGATCGCGACCGCCCGCTCCACGCCGCTGATCCGCATCGATGAGCCCCCACTGCGAGGGCAAATGGACCGGGTGATCGCCGCGGACGCACGCATTTCCTATGGCAATGCCTCGTTCTGCAACGGCAACGGCGCATGCTTCGACTTCGAGGCGGACAGCCCTATGTGCCCCTCCTATAAGGGAACCCGGGACCGCCGCTATTCGCCGAAGGGCCGTGCCATGCTGTTCAAGGAATGGCTGCGATTGCTCGGCGGGGCCAGGGCCAATCCACTGGACGCGAAACGCCTGATCGGATCTGGCGACCGTCTGCTCAGCGTGCCGGTCCGGGTCTGGCACTCGCTGAACCCCGCAAACCGCACAGATTTTTCCCATGAGGTTCGACAGGCCGTAGACAATTGTCTCGCCTGCAAGGCATGCGCCGGGCAGTGTCCCGTCAAAGTCAATGTGCCGGATTTTCGCTCCAAATTTCTTGAGCTCTACCATGCGCGCTACCTCAGACCGCTTAAGGATCCGATCGTCGCCGCAATGGAACAGGTCCTCCCCTGGCTTGCCCGCGTCCGTCGAGCCTATAATGTCGTCGTTCGATCGCGGCTGGGGCAATTCGCCATGAGCTTGCTCGGCCTTACCGCGCTCCCCGAATTGCCTACCGTCGACCTATGGCGCGAGCTACGGCGCCGGGGCGTTGAGGCCGCAACGCCCGAAAACCTTCGCGGCCTGCCTGCGCCCGATCGCGCGAATTCCGTTGTTTTTGTCGTCGATGCGTTCACCAGCTATTATAATCCGGAGCTGGTCATCGCCGCAGTGTCCCTCGCACGCAAGCTTGGTCTCCATCCCTTCGTCCGGCGCTCGATATCGAATGGAAAGGCGCTCCATGTGCATGGCTACTTGCAGCGGTTCGAGAAGACGGCAAGACGGAACGCCGCAAACCTTACGGCATTGGCGTCGACCGGCAGCACGCTCGTCGGTCTCGATCCTTCGATGACCCTTGCCTTCAGGTCGGAGTACAAAGACCTCGTCAAAGCGGTACCCACCGTGCTTCTGCCACAGGAATGGCTGATATCGCTCGGCGCGCGCCTGGGCCAGCTTTCGCGCAGGCAAGGCCTGAAAGCGCGTCTTCTGCTACACTGCACCGAGCGGACGAACGCCGCCTCGTCGAAGAAGGATTGGGAGGCTGTGTTCGAAAGCGTTGGCGTTCACCTGTCCATTCCACCCGTCGGCTGCTGCGGAATGGCGGGCACATTTGGGCACGAGGTCAGAAACCGTGAGCTGTCCGAGCGGATTTACGCTATGAGTTGGGGGAAGGAAATGGATCGCGCAGATGGCGCCGAGCCGCTCGCGACTGGCTTTTCTTGCCAATCCCAAGTGCGAAAGGCCAATGATCGTCGCCTTCGCCATCCGATCGAATTCCTCCACGACCTTCAGCAGCCATAACAGGCGCGGCGGTGGCACTGACGCAAGATATGTGATATGTGATGAATTACATGTATGCTTCTCGGGAGAAATCGTTGTCAGTTATCACGCAGCGCGGCAACCTGGCTGAGATCGTCGTCGCACAACTCACAAGCCGAATCGATTCCGGCATCTATCCGCCGGGCGAAAAAATTCCGTCGAGCGCGCAATTATGCGAGGAATTTGGCGTTAGCAGAACGGTCGTCCGTGAAGCACTCACGTCGCTGAGGGTTGCCGGACGCGTCACGTCGCGCCAGGGCGATGGTGTCTATGTCACGGAGCGCGATTCCAAGACGCTCAACTTTGAGATCAGCCGGATCGAGGACATTCGCTCGGCGATGGAAATTCTCGAACTTCGCCTGGGCGTCGAAATGCAATCCGTTGCACTCGCGGCTTCACGGCGCACGCCCGAAGCTCTGGCCGACATCGCCCGCGCGTTCGACCATCTGGACAATCTTCAGAGCGAAGACGCCGAGGTCGAAGCACAAGCCGATTTCGAGTTCCATCTCGCGATTGCCCGTGCAACACGCAACCCGCACTTCCCGCAGTTTCTTCAG
This sequence comes from Rhizobium jaguaris, assembly GCF_003627755.1. NCBI lineage: Bacteria > Pseudomonadati > Pseudomonadota > Alphaproteobacteria > Hyphomicrobiales > Rhizobiaceae > Martinezella > Martinezella jaguaris. The sequence continues at coordinate 255,167 of NZ_CP032697.1, forward strand.
GCCGTGTTCAGTGAGATCAGTTTCGACCTGGTCATGAAACACCGCCACTCGGCACGCACGCATCAGGCCTATCTAAAAAAGATAAACAAGGAACATGCTGCGATTTTCGCAGCTATCACCCAGGGCGACCCGAAGGCTGCGAAAAATGCGCTTGCGGCCCATCTCGAAGAAAGCCTCACCAGATACCGGGCAATGCTGAACGAGCCCCAGATCGTGGAAATCGCTGACTAACATCATTTCCGGGAGCCGCAGTGCGGACGAACAAAAGAGTGTCAAATGGCCACAGCGGCATCGAAGGGACGGGGTGTTTCGTTCCCTGGTTCGAGGGTGGCAACGCTCCTGGCACGTCTCGTTACAAAACAAGTTGAGCACGGCACGCCCAGACACGCGGACAAGAGTTTGCCCAAGGTGCTTCCACCAATTTTTCCGCGTTCGGTCGGCATCATCATGATGCTTTCCGCCGATTCGGACGGCGCCCACGGAGAATATTCCAATTAGAAAAGACCGCAGATGAAAGCGGTGTTTGCGAGCCAATGCCTTTTGCTTCCGTCATAAAACACGTCTGCTGAGCGGACTTGTGATATCACTGTCGACAATTGTTCGTACAGCAGGCAAGATGTTCCGTGACGGACCGGGCATCGGCAGTACCATCATCCGTACGCGAGAGAGTGATAGTTTCCCGGTTCTGATGATGCCGAGTTGAAAAAGAAAGAGTAATTTTGGAAAAGTTGCGGAAAGTTGAAAATGTCAGCGGCGGGAAGGAAACCGGCAGCGCCCGCGTCTATAAGAAACTCCGTGATGACATTCTGAGAGTCCTTATCGCACCCGGCACATCACTCGATGAAGTTAGTCTCAGCCAGCGCTTCAAGCTTTCTCGTTCGCCGATCCGGGAGGCGCTTGTGCGGCTCTCCGGCGAGGGCCTGGTGCAAATTCTACCCAACCGTAGCGTCATCGTGGCGCCCATGGAGTTCGACAAGATGCCGGAATTTCTCGATGCGCTGGATCTGATGCAGCGTGTCGTCACGCGGTTTGCAGCGCTACACCGCACGCCGGACGATCTCGTCAGAATTCACGAGACTGAGAAAGGTTACGAGCGGGAGGCCGCCAATGCGATCAAATCAGGCGACTCCATCGACATGATCGAACAGAACTTTGAGTTCCATATGGCAATCGCCGGCGCCTGTCGCAATTCGTACTTTGCCGACTCCTATCGGCGGCTTCTACAGGAGGGGCGGAGGCTGTTGTTTTTTCATTTCCAGTATCAAGCTTCGGATTCCAGTTTGACACTTGACGAGATGGCGACGCCCCACCGTGCTATAATTGATGCGATTGAAAAGAAGGATGCTGATCGCGCTGAGCACGAAGCCCATTTGCACGCGGTCCAATTCAGGGGTCGCTTTATGGACTTCCTGAACCAAAACCTTACCGCCAAGCTGTCCCTCGAATACAAAACCAACGCTGGCTAGTAACCGAAATAAGAAACCATCAGCGCAATTTGCGAGTCGAGCATCCCTGCACCATATCGAACTTGGCACCCGCGTGCAGCTGCGGCTCTTAGGAGTGGCGTTTCTCGCGGCTTCATGACGATGTCGGCGACCATGACCTCGGGCCGCAACTGAGATATGTCGATCGGTAGCGGATCCGTATCCGGGTGTAGGCCGCAAGGTGTAGCATTCACAAGCAAGTCTGCGTCTTGGAGGTTGGGCTCCGACGCCGTTACAACCAGACCTGGGTAGCGAACTGAGACGTCTGCAGCGAGCGTCTCTGCCCGCATACGATCAACATCGGAGATCCGTAGAGCTTTGCAGCCGCTTCGCGCAAGAGCAAACGCGATCGCCTTACCGGCGCCGCCGGCACCGACGAGGAGCACATTGCGGCCCTGCGCGTCTTTGCCGTCATTCAGCACACCTTGGAGAAAACCGGGGCCATCCATATTGGTTGCGACCATTCTACCATCAGGGTCCCGCCTGATCACATTGGCAGCGCCCAGCTCTTCGGCCGCAGCCTCAGCTTCGTCCGAGAGTGCGTAGGCCTGCTCCTTTAACGGGACGCTGACGACAAGCCCGCCGAGGTTACGCATTCGTTTCATCGCCTCCCAGCCAGCCGCAAAATCTTCTGGACTGAAGTGGACGGGCACCATGACTGCGTCGATCCCGCGCGCGGAAAACACAGGATTGATCACCTCTGGTGTGCGGACATGGGCGATCGGGTGGGCCAGCATAAAGAATATCTTCGTCGTTCCCGAAATCATCATTAGGTGTGCCCTTAGAAACCGATTGCCTTTTTAGCGGATGCCCGCCGGACTATCTTGCATATTGTCTATGGAATGTCGACATTAGATATGCAATATTGGTAACGAAAGCCGAATTTGCAGCGCTAGGAGTTTGAAAATGCCTGTTGTGCGTGTCGACATGCTTGCTGGAAGAACATATGAGCAAAAGACTGAAATCGCTGAGGTTTTCACACGGGAGCTTGCGAGGATCGCAAAGTGTGCCGAAGACGATGTGCAGATCGTTTTCAATGAATATGAGCGCAGCAGTTGGGCGAAGAATGGCGTCATGATCGATGCAGCAAAAGCCCATGCAAAGTGATCGTGATGCGGCTGTGACAGACGTTACTGTAGTCGGCGGCGGGATCGTCGGTGTGTGCTCGGCGATTGCCTTGCAGAACGAAGGCTTTCGCGTCGAACTCGTGGATCGCGGCCTGGAAACGGAAGCGGCGAGCTACGGCAATTGCGGCCTGCTGGCGACAGGCGAGATCGTGCCGATCTCCAAGCCCGGCATCTTGCCCAAGATCCCCAAATGGCTGTCGGATCCGAAGAGCCCGCTCTTCGTGCGTCCGGGCGATATGATCAGCCAGATGCCCTGGCTGATGCGCTTTTTATGGTCGGGGCGGCGCCGGAAGGTGCTGGAGATCGTGGCGGGCATGACGCCGCTTCTGCAGCGCGCCGAGCAGGATTATCGCGCGCTCCTCGAAACGGCCGGGCTCTCCGACAAGCTCGTCAACACCCCCAACATCATGGCCTTCAATTCGAAGGCCGATATCGATGGCGACAGTTTCAGCTGGAAACTGCGCACGACCAACGGCTTCAACCACCGTTTTCTCGACGCCAACGATATGAGGGCGGTCGAGCCGGCGCTGTCGGGACCGATCACCTGTGGCCTGCTGCTGGAAGACTGGCTGCAGTTCTCCGATCCCGGCATCGTGCGCAACAGGCTTGCCGAATTCTTCCTGTCGCGCGGCGGTTCGCTACTCAAGGCCTCCGTCTCCGGGTTGGTCGCTAAGGGCGGAACAGTTACCGCAATCCGTCTCGGCGGCGGCGAGCAGGTCGAGGTGAAGCGCCTCGTGCTGTCTGCCGGCGCCTGGAGCGGCAAGCTTGCCCGGGATATCGGCATCCGCGTGCCGCTCGCGGCCCTGCAAGGCTATCACCACCACCTGCCCAATCCGGCTGTCACGGTCAACCATGCGGTGCTTTATGCCAATGGCGGCTTCGTGCTGACCCCGATGGAAACAGGGTTGCGCATCGGCGGCACGATCGAGGTGGCAGGGCTCGATCCGAAACCGAATTTCGATCGCGCCAACATCATCGCGGAAAAGGCGAAGGCCGTTCTCCCGGGGCTGGATATTTCCGGCGGCAAGCAGTGGATGGGGCCGCGCCCCTTCATGCCGGACACCATGCCGGTCATCGGCAAGGCGCCGGCACATGACAATGTCGTGCTCGCCTTCGGCCACGGCCAGGTCGGCATGACGCTTGGCGCGACGACGGGCCGGCTTGTCGCCGATCTCGTCGCCGGCCGCAAACCGCCCATCGACATGTCACCTTACCGGTCGAACCGGTTCTAATGTTAAAAGGGCGTCGACCGCAGTCGACGCCCTTTCCCTTTCCCGGAACTTCGTTATCAGCGGCGTGGGCCGACCAGCGGGCCGCAGCGCTCGATGGCGATGCGCACCGTTTCTGCCGGATCACGCTCCCACCAGTCGAGTTCGGAAAACAGCTCGAGCTCGAAAGGACCGTCATAGCCGATATCGTCCAGCCAGCCGCGGATGCGCGGGATGTCGATCACGCCATCGCCAACCATGCCGCGGTCCCGCAGGTTGCGGGTCGGGACGAGCCAGTCGCAGTAGTGGAAGGTCTGAATGCGCTGCGGCCCCGCCCGGCGCAACTCCCGCTCGAACGCGGGATCCCACCAGCAATGATAGACGTCGGCAACGAGGCTGGTCGATTCGTCTCCGAGTTCATCGATCATGTCGTTGCATTCGGTTATCAGGTTCATTGCGCTGCGATCGCCGCAATACATTGGATGTAGGGGTTCGAGGCCCAGCTTGACACCGACCGAGCGGGCATAGGGGGCGAGCTCCACCAGCGCATCGCGGATGCGCTGGCGCTGCGCCCCGAGATCCTTGTCGCCGATCGGCAATCCGCCCACCACCATGACCACGCAAGGAGCACCGATGGCGGCCGCCTGGTCGAGAATGCGCTTGTTGGCGTTGATCGCCGCGCGCAAGCGGGCCGGATCGGTCTCGTTGACCCAGGCACTGGTGCATAGCGATGCCACCCACATGCCGGCATCACGCAGATGCTTCACAGTCGCCTCGACCCCATAGTCGTCGAGGAAGTGACGCCAGACCGCTATGCCAGGGATGCCCTGCGAGACATAGCCTTCGATTGCCTGCGGCATCGACCATTTCGGCGTGGTGATCTGATTGATGGCGAAACGGGAGAGGTCATAAGCGGTCATTGAGCGGCTCCCTTCCGGCGCGTTGCAGTTGCTCCCTCGTCGATTGAAGTGTCATCTGCTGCGAAGACGACCCCATGATGGGCTTCAGCGTAAGCTCGGCTGATCTTTCCGTTAATGAGGTCGTCGCGGATGAGATCGAGCGAGCGCTTCAAGGGATCGCCATATCCACCGCCGGCGGCCTGTTCGTGGCGAACCACGACATTCTTCCCAATCGTGCGGGTGATCTTGGCGGGCAGGACGATGCTCTCGCCGTCCGGATCCAGGATGTTGACGCATTTTGCGGCTGGCTTGCCACCGAACAGGCCGTAGGGGGCGTGATCATGCCGGTCGGCGCGAATCTGCAGCACGGCTTCCTCCGCGAGCAGGCGATATTGGCGGATGAGCCCGAGGCCGCCCCGGAATTCACCGGCACCACAGGAATCGGGCCTGAGACTATATTCGTCCATCATCATCGGATAACGGACTTCCAGCGTTTCGACCGGCAGGTTGGACATGTTCTGCGAGGGGTTGGTGACACCCTCCACGCCATCCTTGTTCCAGCGGCCGCCCCAGGCGCCGTTGATCATATCGACCAGCACGAAGGGTTCGCGTGTTTCCTTGTCCCAGCCACCGAAGGCGAGAACCGTGTTGCCGCCCTCGCCTGCCGCCATCACCTTTTTCGGCGCGATCTGCGACAAAGCACCAAGCACGGTATCGACCACACGGTAGCCGGTGAGAGCACGGGCAGCGACTGCCGCCGGCATCTGCGGATTGAGGATGGAGCCCTCCGGCGCCGAGATCGTGATGCAGCGGTAGACGCCGGCATTGTTCGGCACTTCGGCATCGAGTGCGCAACGCACCGAGAGATAGGTCGCGGACTTGACGAACGACAGCGTCGAATTGATCGCGCCCTTGACCTGCGGAGAAGAGCCCGCGAAATCGACGTCGAGATGATCCCCCTTCACCGTCAGCTTGACGCGGATCGGAATGGCATCGGTGGAAAAGCCGTCGCCGTCGATGAAATCCTCGAAGCTGTATTCGCCATCCGGCCAGGAGCGGATCGCTGCACGCGTCAGCTGCTCGCCATAGTCGATCAGATCGTCGAAATAGCTGTCGAGTTCATCGGCGCCATAGCGCTCGATCAGGCGCAGGAGTTCACGTTCGCCGAGATTGCAGGTGGCGAACTGGGCTTCGAGGTCGCCGAACACCAGTTCCGGCAGCCGCACGTTCTTTTCGATGATGCGCATCAGCGTGTCGTTGCGCACGCCCTTGCTGTAGAGCTTCATCGGCGCGATGCGCAGGCCTTCCTGGTAGATCTCGGTGGAGTCGGCCGCATTGGAGCCGGGGACGCGCCCGCCGACATCGCAATGATGCGCGATGACGACCGAGAAGCCGCGCAGGCTGTTGTCGCTGTGGAAAATCGGCCGGATCATGAAGATGTCAGGCAGATGCATGCCGCCTTCATAGGGATCGTTGAAGATGATGACGTCGCCTTCGGCGAGATCGTCCGCATATTCTTCCATGATGACAGCCATGGCATCCGGCACGGCGCCGAGATGCAAAGCGACGGTTTTCGCCTGCGACAGGATGCGGCCATGCTTGTCGCACAGGGTAACAGAGTAATCGAGAACGTCACGCACGATCGGCGAACGCGCGGTGCGCATGACGGCAAAAGCCATGTCGTCGACGATCGTGTCCAACGCGTTCTTGATGACGGCGAAGGTGATGGGATCATTGGTTTTCTGGGCCATGGGAACAGCTCCTTGAATGGGTTCAGGCCAAACGGGTCTCAGGCGAGTGTGGCGACGACATTGCCGAAGGCATCGAGATCGGCCTTGGCGCCCGGCGGCACGACGATGGTGGTATCCGGGCTCTGGATGATCAGCGGTCCGACGGCGCCGCCACGGAAGGTGGCGCGCTGGTGGATCGGCGTATCGATCCAGCCGTCCTTGCGCGAGAAATAGACTTGGCGGGTGGTGACATCCGCCGGACCGTCTTCCGGCTTGTGCGCCGTGAAGGCCAAGCGATTGCCGCTGGTGCCGCCGGCGTTGAGGCGGATGTTGACGATCTCGACGCCGTCGTCCGACGCATAGCCGTAGATCGCCTTGTAGGCTTCACGGAACGATGCACGCAGGTTTGCGCGGTCCGCCTCGGTCACTGTTTCGGGGAGCGCCACCGGAATTTCGAAATCCTGCCCCTTGAAGCGCAGGTCGGCTTCGAAAGTGCACTCAATCTGGTCGTCGCTATAGCCTTCCTCCGCCAGCGAGGCATGGGCGTCGGCGCGCATCTCCTTCAAGAGCGCATTGACCTCGGCGATCGGCAATTGATCGAGACGGCCGTTGAGGCTGCGCAGGAAATAGCGCTCCACCTTGGCCGCGAGCATGCCGGTTGCGGTGAAGACACCCGGTGAACGCGGGAAGATGACGCGGCAAATGCCGAGCGTGCGGGCAAGATCGCACGCATGCACCGGCCCGGAGCCGCCGAAGGCGAGGATCGCGAAGTCGCGCGGATCGACGCCGCGCTCCACGGTCACCGCCTTGATGGTGCGCGCCATGTTGATGTTGACGACTTCGCGGATGCCGAAGGCGGCGTCTTCGATGGACAGCTTGAGCGGGTCGGCGAGATCGCGGCTGATCGCCGCGCGAGCACCCTCCACATCGAGTTTCATGCTGCCGCCGGCAAGCACGGGCGGCAGGAAGCCGAGCACGACATTGGCGTCCGTGACGGTCGGCGAGGTGCCGCCGATGCCGTAGCAGACCGGGCCGGGAACGGCGCCCGCCGAAATCGGCCCGACATGCAGAAGGCCCCCCTCGTCGATGCGGGCAATGGAGCCGGCACCGCTGCCGACTTCCGCCACGTCGACGGTCGGAACGCGCATCAGGTAACCGCCCGCCTTGATGAACCGGCTCGGGGTCGAGATGCCGGCGCGGAATTCATATTCGTTGGCGCGCGACAGCTCGCCCTTGTGGATCAGCGAGGCGGACGCGGTCGTGCCGCCCATGTCGAACACGACGAGGTCCTTTTCACCCGCCGCTTCGCCAAGCCGGCCCGCGCCGACAACGCCGGCCGAGCGGCCGGAGGAAATGAAGAAGACGGGCTTTTCCTGCGCCATGCGGGCGCTGGAGAGACCACCGTTGGAATTGCTGATCAGCAGCGGCGCGGAAACGCCGATGTCCCTCAGGCCATTTTCGAGGCGTTCGAAATAGGCGCGCAGCGATGGAAGCACATAGGCATTCACCGCTGTCGTAGAGGTGCGCTCATATTCGCGGATCTCGGGCAATACGGAGACCGAGGCCGTTACCCACATGTCGGGAAAATGTTCGCGCATGATCTCGAGAACGCGGTTTTCATTTTCGGGGTTGCGGTAGGAATTAATGAAGCAGACGGCAACCGATTCAACGCCCTCGGCTTCGAAGAAGCGGCCGATCTCGATCACTTCCTGCTCGTCAACCTCCTTGAGGATGCGGCCGTCGGCTGTCGAACGCTCGTCCACTTCCATGCGGTAGCGGCGGGCGATCAGCGGCACGGTCTTTTCCCAACTCAGGTCAAACATTGTCGGAGTACGGACGCGCCCGATCTCCAGCACGTCGCGGAAGCCCTTGGTGGTGATCAGGCCGGTTTTCGCACCGACCTTCTGCAGCAGCGTATTGGAACCCACTGTCGTGCCATGCACCACTTCCGCCACGGTCGAGACCGCAACGCCAGCCGTCTCGGTAATTTGGCGAATGCCGGTCAACACCGCTTCCTCGGGCTGGGCCGGAGTCGACGGCACTTTGGTGAAGAATGTCTCGCCGCCATCCCCGAAGAGAACCAGATCGGTGAAGGTTCCGCCAATATCCACGCCGATGCGTGCACTGTTCATTGCTGCCTCCTCGCGCGTTAGCGCCTGTGAAAAATCGAAGATGCGGGTTCCGTCCGGAGATGTCGGCCAAGCCCACAACAGCGGTTGACCGGGCTTTCCATTCCCGTTATAGAACTATTTAGTTTAATAGTGACACTGCTAGCGAACAGGGAGCCGTCCGTCAACCGAAAATCCACTCGGCACGTTGATTTTTTGTGTGTTTACAGAGACTTGCGAGGGCTTCATACCTCTTCCGCGAGCCTTTTCGGTTGACGATTTGCGATCGTGACGTTCTTTGCTAATGGATAGAAAGCGACCGCCCAAGCGGGGCGCAACAGACCAAGAGGCGGCAGTGAAGAAACGTATCCGCAATCCCGAGCAGACAAAGAGCCGCATCATCGAATTCGCGATGGAGGAATTCACCGAACGCGGCCTCGACGGGGCGCGCATCGATGCGATCGCAGAGCAGTCCGAGACCAACAAGAGCCTGATCTACAAGTATTTCAACAGCAAGGAAGAGCTCTATACCGCAAGCCTGGCGAGCACCTACGAGAAGATGCGCGCCTCCCAGCACGAAATCGATCTCGATGATCCGGACCCTCTGGTTTGCATGCAGCAGCTGGTCGAGCGCACCTTCGACACCTTCGCCAACAATCCGCACATCGTGCGGATGCTGACGCACGAGAATGTGCTGAACGCGCGGTTCCTGAAAGAGACGCTGTCGGTGAAGTTGCTCTACACGCCGCTGCTCGAAAAGATGGAAAAGGTCGTCCGAGACGGCCAGGAAAAAGGGCTATTCCGGGCCGATATCGACCTCAAGCACCTCTATATCTCGATCTCGGCGCTTGGCTATTTCTACTTTTCCAACATGCACACGCTGGGGATCGTGCTGGAGAAGAATCTGGCGGAACCCGACGCCGTCGCCTCTCAGCGGCAGATAGCCGTAGACATGACGATCGCCTATTTGCGCAAACCGCAGACATCCGGTTGAGGAAAAAATTGGCTCCGTGCTCAGAAGCACGGAGCCGAGGCACCCTTGGGAGGTATCAGTCGAGAAGATGCACTTGGGGACCCCAGGTATCGGAAAGCGCAAATCCTTTGGCGAATGGATCATCGTCTACCAATCGTAATTGCTGCTTGCCGTAGACGAAACCCTGGCCGGTGATCCGCGGGATGACCGCCCTGCGTCCGCCCACTTCGGTTTCCGCCAGTGCCTGGACGAGAAATTCACCACCGATGATCGAGCGCGAGACCTTCGTGTCTCCCACCGAGATCAGCCCGCGCGCATGCAGGCTTGCGAGATTGGCCGAGCTGCCGGTACCGCAGGGCGAGCGGTCGACGCGACCAGGCTTCAGCGTCGTGCAGGTCCGAACCGCCCCATCAGGCTCCTGGCTGCGGAACATGACATAGGCGATCTCGTCCACGCCCGGCAGCGTCGGATGCTTGACCTTGACCTGCTCGGCGAGCAGCGCCTTGAGCTCGATACCGGTCTCGGCGAGTGCGCGCGCGTTGTTCGGCTCGATGGTCAGCCCGACCTGTTCGACATCGACCAGGCCGTAGTAGACACCGCCGAAGCAGATGTCGGCCTTGATGCGACCCCAACGCGGAGTGTCGATCTCCTGGTCGATGACTTCCGCAAAGGCCGGCACATTGTCGATGCTGACCGAGAGGCAACGGCCGTTTTCGCAGCGGGCGCGCGCCGTGACCAGCCCCGCTGGCATGTCGAGACGCACGATCGTTTCCGGCTCGACCATGGCCACGCGGCCGCTTTCGAGCAGCGCCGTCACCACACAGATGCAATTGGAACCAGACATTGCATGCGCACGGTCGGCCTGAAGCACGATGAAGCCAGCGTCCGCGTCGGGACGCGTGGGCTCCAAGAGCAGATTGACGGTCATAGCAACATTCGCGCGCGGCTCAAAGGTCACGAAACGGCGTAGGCTGTCGTCGACATTGTTGATGTAGTTCATCTTCTCCAGCGCTGTTGCGCCCGGAATTTCCGGCGCGCCGGCGACAAGCACGTTGCCGATTTCCCCCTCGCAATGAACCTGGAGAATTTCAAGTTTTCGGTCGAATATCATATAGGCCCCTTGATTGCAGGCGTTCAGCCCACTTGTAGGATTGGATCGACATCCAGAGTCCCTCCGTCAGTCGTCAAATGGTAGGTAGGATCGCCGTTCCACCTTAGGGAAACGCCTGCCGAAATCTGATCAGCGGTGACCAGGAGAATATTCAGCTTTTCGGAGACCGATTGCACGTCCATATCCTTTCAGTGTCCAAGAACCTGGCTAAGGAACAGCTTCGACCGCTCATGCTGGGGGTTGTCGAAGAAATCCGCTGGCGGCGCATCCTCTACAATCCTCCCCTGATCCATGAAGATCACCCGGTCGGCGACCTTTCGGGCAAAACCCATTTCGTGGGTCACGCAGACCATGGTCATACCGCCCTGTGCGAGTTCGATCATGACGTCGAGCACTTCCGAAATCATTTCGGGATCCAGGGCGGAAGTCGGCTCGTCAAAGAGCATGATCTCGGGTTTCATGCAGAGCGCGCGTGCGATCGCCACACGTTGCTGCTGGCCGCCAGACAGCTGTCCCGGGAAATTGTGAGCCTTCTGCGGAATTTTGACTCGTTCCAGATAGGTCATTGCCTGTTCTTCGGCAGTCTTGCGATCGATCTTGCGGACCAGCATCGGCGCTAAGACGCAGTTCTCTAAGACAGAAAGATGCGGGAAGAGATTGAAATGCTGGAACACCATTCCGACCTCACGGCGGATTTCATTGATATTTTCGATCTCGTCGTTGAGCTCCGTACCGAGCACGCGGATCTTGCCGCGCTGGTGATCCTCAAGCTTGTTGAGGCAGCGGATCAGGGTCGATTTGCCGGATCCAGATGGGCCGCAAACGACGATCTTTTCGCCCGGTTTGACGGTCAGGCTGACGTCATGAAGCACCTGATGGGCGCCATAATATTTGACCAAACTGTTGACTTCGATGGCCAGGGCATTTGCGGTCATGCGTTTTGCTCCGATATCCTGCTGTCGCGCTGAACGCGCTCAAATTTCCGTCGCGCCGGACCAGGACCCGGCGCATGGTCGCCGTTGGGCTAATGCCCACTCAGCTTCATCGACCGTTCCAGATAGCTGCCATACATCGACAGCGAGAAGGTGAAGACGAAGTAGATCATGGCGACGAAGCCATAGACCTCGATATGAAAGGTTTTCCACCCGCCGGTAGAGAACGCCGCGTTGCCCGACGCCGTGATCTCGAAGAAACCCAGAATGACGATCAGCGCGGTTTCCATGAAGGCGATCACAACCTGATTGATGGTCGGCGGCAATGCAAAGCGGAAGGCTTGCGGCAGGATGATGCGCGTCACAGTCTGCCAGTAATTGAGGCCAAGCGCGGTCGCTGCCTCTTCCTGCCCGGCTGGCAGGGACTGGATACCGCTGCGGATGATTTCGGCTTGGTAGACGGCAAAGAACAAGGCAGCACCGAGGATCACACGGTAGAGCTTGTCGCCCACCAGAAAGTCCGGCAGCGTGAGCGGCAGGATGATCGCAGCGGTGAACAGGATGGCTAGAAGCGGCAGCGAGCGGATGCCGTCGATGAAGAGCGCGGTGAGCGTTGAGACGACCGGCAGCCTGGATCGGCGCAGCAGCGCAAGCACGATAGCGAGGGGCATGCCGATGACAACGGTGGACGAGAAGACAAAGACCGTGAGCGCAAGACCGCCCCACTGTGTCTCCAGCACCGTCGGCATGCCCCAGAAGCCGCCTTTCATGAGTAGATAGAACAGGCCGTAGCCAACGGCCCAGAGGGTCGGCAGGCGTTTTGCCGACCAGAAAAAAGGCATGCAGGACAAAATGACTGTCGCGAGAATGGCGAGGCAGGCAAGCGCCGAGCGCCACTGTTCCTCGTAGGGATAAAGGCCGAAGAAGATCAGGCGATAGCGGTCGGTGATGACGGCCCAACAGGCGCCGGCCGCCTTGTGGCAATCCTCTGGCGTACCGAACCAGACAGCATTGATCAGCCCCCAGGTCGCGAGAAACTGCACCGCATAGAGGATCAACGCCAGGCATATCACGGTGAGGATCGTGCGTCCGACCGAGGAAAAATAGTCGCGCTTTAGGCTGTCCATGAGGTTGCCGGTCAACGCAGGCGCCTGAATGTCGGTAGTGGCCGTCATTGTCTCCGCTCTCATTTCTTATGTCCCGGCAGGGCAAGCGCCCGGTTGATGGCATTCATAGTGAACGAGATGCTCATGTTGATCACCCAGAAGCCGATGATCAGCAGGAAGATCAGCGAGATCGTCTGGCCTGAATGATTGATGGAATTGGCGACCACGAAGAAATAGTCCGGAAACCCGATGGCAAGGCCTATAGTGGTGGCCTTCATCAGCCAGATGATCTGATTGGTCATCGTCGGCAGGATCCGCCGTATCATCAGCGGCAGGCGGATGCGCCAGAAAATATGCCAGTTGCTGAGGCCCAGCGCATGGGCGGCCTCAATCAATCCGGCCGGGATGGAGAGAAAGCCGGCGCGGACAATCTCGGCGACATAGGATGCACCAAAAAGCGCGATGGCAACGATTGCGGTTCCGAGCTCCGGCGTCATCGTGCCGCCGCCAAGAAAGCGAAGCCCTTTCGGCTGCGGCATGTCAAAGAGCGGCGTGTCGGCCAAGCGCCCGGCATAGCCGATGGCGCAGGCAATCACCAGCGAGAGGAGAATACCGCCAAGCGACGACCCCCGGCCAGTGCGGCGTGCGACGGTAACGGAGACGATCGTGCTGACGATAAAGACTACGATCGCTGCCAGAAGGTACCAGGCCCCGATGTTGAGCACCGGGAAAAAGATGCCGCGATTGGAGATGAAGACGCTGCCCGGTACGGCGATGGCTTGGCGCGGCGAGGGCAGGTTCACGAAGATCGCATACCAGAAGAAGGCCTGGAGAATCAGCGGAATGTTGCGGAATATCTGGACATAGACAGTCGCGATGGACTTGAGCAGCTTGTGGCTCGAGAGCCGCGCCGTTCCGATGACCGTGCCAAGCAGCACCGCCAGCGAAACCGAGATCGTGCCAAGAAAAAGCGTGTTGATGAAGCCGACCAGGAGCGCGCGAGCAAAGCTGGAATCAAGGTCGTAGTCGATCAAGGTAAAGACGATGGAAGAGCCCGTGGCATAGTTCAGGAAGTTCCATCCGACGCTCAAGCCCTGGATTTCGAGGTTCCGTCGCGTCGTCATCACGGCGATGACCAGCGTTACCAGGATGATGGTGATGAAGACAGCCTGCAACAGGATATCGCGCTGCTTGCGGTTTCCGAACGAGAAAGTCATGGGCCCATGTCCACCTTGCCTCGCAAGGAGGCATGAAATGAAATGAACCTCCGCCGGAACAGAGCCCGGCGGAGGATGGCGGTTTTTAGTCGAGGACCGGCGCGTAGAAGACGCCACCCTTGTTCCATAGCGAGTTCAGGCCGCGTGGCAGCTTGTAGCGAGACTCGGTTCCGAAGTTGCGGTTGTACATTTCCTCGGAGTTGCCGAGCTTCTTGATGACGTTGTAAGCCCAGTCGTCCTTGAGACCGAGGCGCGTGCCGATGCCGGGCGTTGCGCCAAGCAGCTTGCCAACAACGGTGTTCGGCGGGTTGGCCTTCATCTCGTCGATGTTCTTTGAAGTCACGCCATTTTCCTCGGCAATGCGCTGTACGAAAATCACCCAGTTGGCAATGTCGACCCAGTTGTCGTCGCCCTGGCGTGTGATGATCGATTCACCCTCCAGTGACAGCGCGTCTGTCAGGATGACGTGGTTGTCCGGGTCAGCCGAAGTCGCCCGATTTGCTGCAACGATCGGGCCCCACTCGGCAAAGGAATCGCAGCGATTGGCGAAATAGGCAGCGGTAGCTTCATTGGTCTTTTCGAAGGTCACGACCTTGATGTCGTACTTCTTCTCCTTGATGTAATCGCTGACCAGCTTCTCGGTCGAGGTGCCGCCAGCGAGGCAGACAGTGCCGCCGGCGAGATCGGCGAGTGACTTGGCGTTCAGGTCCTTATGCGCCATGAACTGGGTGACGCCGATGAAATAGGGCATGGAAAATTGCAGGCCGAGTTCGGTATCACGGCTGAACAGCCAGCCGCTGGCCTTGATGACCAGATCAATTTCGCCTGACTGCAGCGACGGGAAGCGCTGCGCCCAGCTGATCGGGATCAGCTTCAGCTTGTCGTCATTACCAAAAATGGCAGTCGCGACAGCGCGGCAATAATCGATGTCGAGGCCGTGCCAATTGCCCTTTGCGTCAACTTCCGCGAAACCTTCGAAATTGCCGTCGCTTGACGTGCAATTGAGGGCGCCACGTGCCTGGACGGCCTTGAGCGTATCCCCCGGGGCGGCCATGGCAGCGTGCGGCACTGCAGCCGAAAGTGAAAGAAGCGCTATTGCAAGCTTCAAGGCATTTTTCATCACATTCCATCCTCTGTTGGTTTTGGATCACTTCGTCTCTGCGGCAGGCATCAGTCCCGATCTCTCTGGAGCCCCGTACCTCTCCCGCCCATCATTAAGCTCCTGGCGCAATCAAGCGTGAACCGAGACCTACCATCAGCGCATCTAGGTATCCGCCCGCACTCTGAGCGAGAAAGCCAGCCGATAGCAGCCGGCACTCTTTGTGAAGAGGCTACGTTAGATCCCACCTTTGGCGTCACACGCGCAGTTCCCGAAGTTGGCTGAGCCAATCTTTGTCGTTCTAATGTCGACTTTATTATTAGTCGTTCTAATGTCGACAATGTCAAGCAGTAATTTTTGCCCCGTGTGGCCGTCCCGATCAAATTCTGATCGCATTCAAAACGTCCTACGGCGGGCGTTTCTGCCCGTCTCACCGTCATGCTGATACTATATCACTTGTCATATATGTGTCAAGTGATAGCGCACGGCTCTGGGAGTCACGGCTCTCGTGATATGAAAGCTGTGTGAGATAGAAACTTAGGTTTGAGGCACTGAAGCGGTGAGCTTCTCCCCTTCCCGAAGATTGTGTTCTTCGGAGAGTTCACCGGCCAAGGCGGAATTCCGCGATAGGATTGCCTCAAGGATTGGCCGATGCTGATCCAGGATGTCCATAGGATCGGCGATCAGTGCGTCGCTCGAGCGGATGTAGACTCTGATCTGGTGTTCGATGAGCCCGTATTGCGAGCACAACCGGGAATGACCGGAGGCGTCGACCACCGCCTTGTGAAACCCGAAATCCGCCTCGGCGATTTCATCTGGATTTTTGCGCTCGCATGCAGTTTCCAGCGCATGGAAGGCTTCCCGAACGTCGGCGATCCGGGCCGGCTCGGCATTGGCTGCCGTCAGCCCGGCCGCCAGGCGCTCGACGGCGCCACGCAGTGTATAAAGCTCCCAGATATCCTGCCGGGACAGCTTGACGACTGTCCACCCCGTATAAGGCACCAGACTGACTAGGCCTTCTTGCGCCAACTGATGAAGGGCGGTGCGGACTGTGGCGCGCGAAAGCCCCATCTCGTCTGAAATCTGCACCTCAGTCAAACGGGATCCTGCGGGAATCGCGCCGTCGACGATCTGGCTCCGCAAAACGCCCAGCGCCCGCACATCCGCAGGCATTTTTTCAATTTTAGGAAGCTTGGTCCGATCCATCGTGAGGCCTCTTCGGCTGCGCTTCAGCTTGTTTATCGTCTTAGACCGATCCGGAACAAGAAGATCGAGTAAAAAATATCCCAAAGGGCTATTGTCGACAATAGCCCAACTGCGTATATTGTCTCTGCTGGCGGCCTCAGATGCCGCCGGAATTGAAATTCACCACGAGTTTAACCCCGGGGCTGCCTGCCGAGCGGGCGACATGTTGCGCCCTTTGCTCGTGCCGGACCGCGATGCAGCAATCGAGTGTCCAGATGAAAAAGATACGTAACGGAGATGAGATCCTGTCCGGAGGCGATCGATCGTCCCGGCAGATCGTGCTTGAGATCGCCGACCGGACGCTGGACCGGTTGGATAGCTACCGGCGCATGCGCGGCATCATGCGCATGGAGGGCAGCGTGCTGCATATCGGCACCCGCTCCTGGGACCTGTCGAAGAAGCGCAATGTCTATCTCTTCGGCGCAGGAAAGGCCTGCAATCACATGGCCATGGCCGTGGATCACGTGCTCGGCGAACACCTGACCAAGGGCATCGCCATCGTCAAAGTGCTTGAGGAGACGGACCGGTTCGACAGGACCGAAGTCTTCGTCGGCGGCCACCCGCTTCCCAATGAGGAAGGCCACAAGGCCTCGAGAAAGATCATCGAAATCATCGACCAAGCGGGGCCGGACGACCTGTTCATCTGCGTCATCAGCGGTGGCAGCTCGGCGCTCATGTCCTGCCCGATCGACGGGATCAGCCTCCAGGACGAGATCGACACAACCGATGTCCTGTTGAAGTCGGGCGCCGGGATCTATGAGATCAATGCCGTCCGGCGGCACATTTCCGCACTCAACGGCGGCATGTTGGCGAAACGGATTCAAGATGTCGGGGCGGAGCTGATCGGCTTCGGCATCAGCGATGCGGTCGGCAATCCCGCCACCGGTGACGTTGCGCAGCCCCACGCCGCCTATAAGAGCACACCAATCGGCCCGGATGCGACGACGCTCGACGATGCGCGCGCGACAATCATCAACCGCAACGTCGCCACACGCCTGCCGAAAACGGTGGTCGACTATCTGATGAATGCCGGTCCCGAGGCGGAAACCCCGAAAGCCTTTCCTGACAACACCTATTTCCTGCTCAACACGCTGCCGGATTCCTGCATCTACGCCAAGGAAATCTGCGCCGAGATGGGCATTCCGGCGATGATCGTCTCATCCTTTCTCGAGGGCGAGGCGCGCGACGCCGGCACCTTCCTCGCCTCGATGGCGCGCGAAATTCAGACCTATGGCAATCCGATCAAGGCGCCTTGCGTGCTCTTGAGTTCCGGCGAGGTCACGACGCTGATCGAAGACAACAGTATCATTCGCGGCCATGGCGGGCCGGGCCAGGAAATGGCGATCAGCTTTGCCATCACGGCAGCGAAAACTTCAGGCGCCTGCCTGCTGTCCGTCGACACCGAAGGAACCGACGGGACGACGCGCGTGGCCGGCGGCATCACCGACTCGTCCACCGCAAAAACCGCCGCCGCCAAGGGCATCAATCTCTATCAGGCGCTGCGGGATCACAGCTGCTTCGAGGCGCTCGATTCAGTATCCTCCGCCATCTTTACCGGCAATACCGGCACCAATCTCTGCGATCTGACCATCATGTACGTCCCTGAACTCGCGCGGGGTGCCTGACATGCAAGACAAGATCATCTCTCTTCGCGCCCAGCAGATCATCGACTGCAAGTGCCGCCCCGCCGTCGAGGTGGAAATTCGCACCGAAAGCGGAGCCATCGGCCTTGGCGCTGCACCGACAGGCACGTCCGTCGGCATGTATGAAGCCTTTGTGCTGCGCGACGGCAACCCGGCAAGCTACAAGGGCCTGAGCGTCCACAAGGCGGTGGGCAAGGCCGTCAACATCATCGCCCCCGCGCTTATTGGCATGAATGTGTTCGACCAGCGGGCCATCGATGAGAAGATGATCGCGCTCGACGGCACGCCCGACAAGCGCAATCTTGGCGGCAATACCATCTATTCGGCGTCGATCGCCGCGTTCCGGGCAGCGGCCGCCTCGCGCAGCATTCCCCTTTACAATCACATTGCCGGTGGCGACATCCGTACCGTGCCGGTGCCTTGCTTCAACGTGATCAATGGCGGCAAGTACGAGAATTTCACCCAGTCCTTCAACGAGTTCCTGATCGTCCCGCACGGGACGGACAGCATCGATGAGGCGGTCGAAATGGCGGTGGCGGTGTTCAACCACCTCGGCTCCGTGCTCACCGCCTATCTCGGCCACAAGCCGCAGGTAGCCAGTTCCTACGGCTATGCCGCACCTTCGGACGATCCGGCCGTCGTCCTCTCCATGATGCGCCGGGCGATCGACGAATGCGGCTATCGCGGCAAGATTTCCTTCGCGCTCGATTGCGCTTCGAGCGAGATGTATGACGCGGCCACCAAAACCTATCTCCTGAAAGGCGAACGCGTCACGTCCAGCGCGCTGATCGCCTATGTCCGCAAGCTCACCGAAACTTTCGACTTCGTCTTCATCGAAGACCTGCTCGATGAAACGACTGGGATGGCTACCGCAAGGCGGTGTTGGAGCTCCCGAGAACGATCATCCTCGGCGACGACCTCACCGTCACGAGCCTGCCTCTGCTGCGCCGCGCCCATGAGGAACATGCCGTCGACGGCTTCGTCCTGAAGCCCAACCAGGTGGGCACCGTCACCGAAGCGATGGACGCCTATCGGTTTGCGTCCGAGCACGGGATGATCGCCGTGCCGTCCGGCCGCTCGGGCGGCGTGGTGGACGATGTCGTGATGGACTTTTCCGTCGGGCTGCAGGTTCCGTTCCAGAAGAACGGCGCGCCGCGCTCCGGCGAGCGCATCGAAAAACTCAATTTCCTGATGCGCGCCAACGCCCGCAGCCCCGGCTGCCGGCTCTACGACATCAAGCCCCTCCTTCGCTTCTGATTGCACAATTCCGAACTTCAACACTCATCCGGAAAGGCCAAGCCATGTATCCCCGCATCGATTTTCTCTATCTGTCCGAACCCGACATGATCGAAGCCGGCGTTCTCGATGCCGCGCGCTGCGTCACCGTCTGCGAGGAAACCTTCAGCCTGCTCGGTGAAGGCGACTATCTGATGGGCGGTGCCACCCACAACAGCCACGGCCTGAACATCGTCTTCCCGAAGGAAACGAAGTTTCCGAACATGCCGGTTGCCGGTCCGGACCGCCGTTTCGCCGCCATGCCGGGATATCTCGGCGGACGCTTCGACGTCTGCGGCAACAAGTGGTACGGCTCCAACCACGCCAATGCGTCAAAGGGATTGCCGCGTTCGGTGCTGACGATGATGTTGAACGACAAGGACACCGGGGCGCCGCTCGCTCTCATGTCCGCTAATCTTCTGAGTGCTGCGCGCACCGGCGGCGTGCCGGGCGTGGCGGCCAAACATCTTGCCAATCCGGATTCGAAGGTCGTCTCCGTGATCGGCTGCGGTCCGATCAACAAGGCCTGCTTCTCGGCGATCATGACGCAACTCAAGGCGGTCGAGAAGGTCGTCTGCTTCGACATTTTCCTCGACAAGGCCAATGAATTCGCAGCCTGGGTCAAGGAGACCTATCAGGTCGAAGCCGTCGGCGTCGACGATGCCGAGGCCGGCTTCCGCGGCGCCGATGTCGTCACCGTCGCCGCCTCTCGTCTCAAGCCGCTGTTCTTCAACGATGACTGGATCAAGGAGGGCGCCACTATCCTGGTTTCCGGTCCTTTCAATACCGAGGAAAGCTTCCTCACCGACGCCAAGATCGTCTACGACCACACCTCGCTGCAGGAAGCTTACGTCGAGGACGCGGCCGCGTCCGGAAACAAGGACGCCTATTACGGGGGCGTCATCGGCGGCCCCTTCTTCCGGTTGATCGATGCCGGAAAGCTGCCGCCGCTTCACGAGTCGACTGGGCTCGGGGACGTGGTTAACGGCAAGAAGCCTGGACGCGAAACGCCAAGGATCGCGTGATCTTCATCGCCTGCGGCATGGCTGTCTTCGACATCAGCTGGGGCTACGAATGTTACCAGACCGCGCTCAAGAACGGCATCGGCCAGTCGCTGAACCTCTGGGAGCAACCCAGCCAGGCCTGAGCGACTGGAAGCTCTCGCCGGCCGGAGCGCCGCTCCGGCCGTTGCATCCATGGGGTTGCGTACTGCGCTTTTCGCGTTTGCCGGCGACGGTAGCAACTCCGCGTCGCCGGTAAGCCTGCCTTTGCATCGGGTTTCTTCCGAACCCGGTTTCCCCTATCCGATCCGAGGACATCAGATGAATGTTATAGTGCGCGACAGAGCCGGGCTTTCTTACATAAGCCCGGACGCGACGCAGCCGTGGGCCAATTTTCTCGAACAAATCGACAGGGTGACGCCCCATCTCGGCGATCTCGCACGCTGGTCGGACACGCTCAAGCGACCAAAGCGGACGATGATTGTCGACGTGCCGATCGTGCGCGACGACGGCACGATCGCGCACTATGAAGGCTATCGCGTCCAACATACGCTTTCGCGCGGCCCCGGCAAAGGCGGGGTGCGGTTTCACCCTGATGTCACCCTCAATGAAGTCATGGGGCTTGCCGGCTGGATGACGATCAAGAATGCCGCACTGAATCTGCCATACGGCGGGGCGAAAGGGGGCGTCAGGATCGATCCCAGACACCATTCCATAGACGAATTGCAACGTGTCACGCGCCGCTACACGTCTGAAATCGGCAACTTCATCGGACCGAACCGAGACATTCCCGCGCCCGATGTCGGCACCAATGAACAGACCATGGCCTGGATGATGGACACCTATTCCATGAATGTCGGCGGAACCACGACCGGCGTCGTCACGGGAAAACCGCTATCGCTCGGCGGTTCCCTTGGTCGCCGGGAAGCGACCGGCCGCGGGGTCTTCATCACCGCGCGCGAAACCGCACGCCGCTCCGGCATTCCGATCGAAGCCTCACGGGTCGCGGTTCAAGGCTTCGGCAATGTCGGCGGCACGGCTGCCGCGATGTTCCAGGCGGCCGGCGCGAAGATCGTCGCCCTCCAGGATGATTCCGCCACGATCATCGACGAAGCCGGAATCGATGTCACTAAGGCGCTGGCCTACACCGAACAGCATAGCCGGCTTGCGGGCTACGCCCCAGACAAAACCGCGTCGAACGAGGAGTTCTGGCAGATAGCAACGGACTTCGTCATCCCTGCGGCGATGGAAGGCCAGATCGACGCCCGTCGCGCGGCGACGCTTCCGACACGCATTGTCGTTGAAGGCGCGAATGGCCCTACGACACCTGGAGCCGACGATGTGCTGCGTGACCGCGGCATTATTGTCGTGCCTGATGTTCTCGCCAATGCGGGCGGCGTGACCGTATCCTATTTCGAATGGGTACAGGACTTCTCGTCCTTCTTCTGGACGGAAGAAGAGATCAACGCCCGGCTCGAGCAGATCATGATCGGCGCCTTCGATGCGATCTGGACACTCGCCGATGATCGCGGCGTGTCTCTTCGAACCGCCGCTTTCATCATTGCCTGCCAGAGGGTTCTTGCTGCCCGCCAGCGCAGGGGCCTTTATCCCTGAAATCCACGCAACAAGAGGCGGCCCAATGGCCGCCCTTCGCTTTATCTATCCAATCCTACCAGTTGAGGATCGGCTGCATGGCGGCCTTGAACTCGACCTTCTCCGTATCGGTAAGCGAGCCAAGCGGCGCCCGGCATTCACCGACGGGGAGGCCCTGCAGCTCGCAACCATACTTGATCTTCTGGACGAATTTTCCGGACTCGAGGATGTTCATCGCGCGATAGAGGGTCTTCATCATCTGGCGCGCCTTGGCGATATCGCCCGACTTGTAGGTTCGGTCCAGATCGCAGCAGGCCTTGGCCATGCAGTTCGACGGACCGCAGATCCAGCTTTCGGCACCCCAGAACATGAAGTCGAGCGCGATGTCGTCGGAGCCGCTGACCAGCTGGATCTTGCCTTCGTAGCGGCTGGCGATATCGATCGCCCGTTGCAGCACGCCCGAGCTCTCCTTGATGCCGATGACGCGCGGATTGTCGGCGAAATGGTCCATCAGTTCGAAGCTGATGTCGGAGCCGTCCTTCGCCGGGTAGCTGTAAAGCACGAGGTTGACGTCAACCGCCGCAAGCACCGCTTCATAGTGCCTGATCAGTTCTTCCTGTGTCGGGCGTGCGTAGAAGGGCGGTGCGAGCAGGATCGTGTCATAGCCGATCTTCCTGGCCATCTCGGTTTGCTCGATGACCTCGCGTGTCGCCGGGGCGTTCGTGCCGGCGATCAGGATCTCGCCAGGCTTGGCGAAGTCCTTCACGAACTGCAGCACGTCGCGCCGTTCCTCGGTCGTCTGGCTGAAATATTCACCCGTCGAGCCGTTCGGCACCCAGCCGGTCACCCCCGCCTCGCGCAGGTCCCATGAGCTTTTCAAAGGACTTGAAGTCGACCTTCTTGTTTTGGTCGAAGGGGGTGACGAGAGCGGGCATGACGCCGGTGAGTTTCATCGCGGGGATCCAATTGGCAAGAATTTAGTCAACGAATTTTCGACCTGTCGGGTCGCGATGCGACAGGACCACGGCTTTCCTACTGCGGCTGGGCGGCGCCGCGCTGCTGTAGGCCGTGTAAACCAGCCAACCGCAATCGACAGGCAGCACAATCCCGGTGATGGCGGCGGCGGCGGCGGAACATAGGAAGTAAATCGCTTCACCGATTTCACTCGGCTCGACAAATCTACGAAGTGCGGATTTGGAGACGACCTTGGATGGATCGCGCTCACCTTTTTCGATGCGCTCCCGCATCGCCGGGGTCAGGGTATAACCGGGTGCCACGGCATTCACCCGCACGCCTTGCGGCCCCAGTTCGGCCGCCATCACTTCGGTCAAGGTTTTGAGCGCAGCCTTGCTCATGGCATATGCTGGCTGCGGATGCGCCTGGAAGGTCGTCAGCGAACACATGTTGATGATCGAACCGCTGCCGGCCTCCGCCATTCTCTTTCCAAAGGCTTTGCCGGTCAAAACGCTCCCGCGAAGATTGATGTCGAGGATCCTGTCGAAGTCCTCGATCCGCATGGCCGTTAGCCGCGTCGCATTCTGTAGGATGCCGCCCGAGTTAATCAGCGCCTCGGCGCCATCTTGCGAGAAGACGGTTTCTGCAAATTTTTCGATAGCCGCTTCATCCGAAACGTCGAGATAAACGAAGCGTGTCTCGCAGTTCCCGGACCTGAGTTCGGCCGCGATTTTCTCGCCGCGCTCGGCGTTGATGTCAGCGATAATCGTCCGCCAGCAAACCGCGGCAAATTTCCGCACCGTTGCCTCGCCAATCCCGCTTGCCCCGCCCGTAACCACCGCGAGTGGCGCACGGGCGTTGTATTTTCATCCATCTGCCGGCTCCTGATCCATCGATTAATTGTAGCATCAGCCGTCGATCTAATGTCGACAACATTGAAATGTCAATCGACGTTTCAAAAGGAACTTGGTAGAGCGAGAATAAGTAGTATGTCGACATTGCCCGACAATCTGCAACGTATGTCTTCAACAACCTCCGAAACGGCACTTTTCAAGCCTCCTCAATGAAGTGATCACCATGACCCGCTACATATTCGATTCCATTGAAGGCCACACCGCCGGCATGCCCGTGCGCCTGATAGTTCCGGGCAACCAGATCTTATCGGCGAAACGCAGAGCGAGCGAAGACTGGACTTCATCGCACGTCATGACTGGATTCGCAGCGGGCTGATGTGCGAGCCCGAGGCCATGAAATGATGTCGGGCGCAATGCTGGTGCCCTCGACACGGGAGGATTGCGATACCGGCGTGCTCTATCTTGAAACGTCGGGCTGCCTGCCGATGTGCGGCCACGCCACGATCGGGCTCGTGACCTTCATCATTGAAAAGGGACTGATAGAACCGGCGACGCCGGGGCTCGTCCGGCTCGACACGCCGGCAGGTGTCGTCGAGGCCAAATACGAAAAGACCGGCGACAAGTCACCGGCGTTCGATTCAGCAACGTCGCCTCTTTCGTCTTTGCCGAAGGTGTCGAGTTGGACCATCCCGATCTCGGACCCATCGTCTTCGACATCGCCTATGGCGGAAATTTCTATCCCATCGTCGAGAGCCAGCCGAATTTCCGCGATTGTGCAGATTACACACTGAAGAGCTTCGGCGGATGGCGCAGGTTCTGGTCAAGCTGCTGCGAGCGTTATCGAGATCATCCATCCTGATAATCCAAGCATAAGAGGTGCACATCACACGAAAGTGGTGCGGCGCGCCAACCAACGGGGCCGACGCGCGTGCGGTCGTGATTGCCACACCCAAAATCATTGATCGCTCGCCCTGCGGCACCGGCACGTCCGCGCGCGTGGCACTCCGCGCCGCTCGCGGAGAGCAGCAGATCGGCGACGTCTTTACCCATGAAAGCCTGATAGGCTCGACATTCAAGGGACGGGTCGAGCGCCATGTAACGCTGAATGCCGGCATTCCCGCAGTTATTCCAAGCGTCGAAGGTTGTGCCTATATCACGGGTGCCTCGACTCATGTCATTGACGATTTGGAGCCATATGCGACGGGCTATCTTACCTGATTGCAACAGCGTCTGCGCCCCGTTGAAAGCATATGCGAGATTCGGGGCGTGTGCAGTCGCTATTGAATCTCTGGCAAATCCCAGCCAGTTTGCGGCGCGAGAAAGGACCATTCATGCGCCAAGAATATAAAACTGCGCCCAGCAGCGACAAGGAAACGGGCAGCGCCCGCGTGTTCGCGCAACTGCGCAAAGACATTCTGCAAGTGATTTGGCGCCGGGATCGCCCCTGGACGAGATTCGCCTGAGCGAGCGTTTCAAGCTGTCCCGATCGCCGATCCGTGAAGCGCTTGTCCGTTTGTCCAGCGAGGGTTTGGTAAGCATCCTTCCCAACCGCAGCACGGTTGTCGCGCCGCTTAATTTTGAAACCCTGCCAGAATTCCTAGAGGCGCTGGATCTCTATCAAAGGGCAACGACAAAATCGGCAGCGCTTTTGCGCACGGAACAGGATCTTGAAGACATCATCGAGGCCCAGGGCCGGTATGAGGAGCAGACACGCCTGAGCTTCGAGAGCGGCAGCTCCATTCCGATGATCGAGTCAAACTATGAGTTTCATATGAGAATCGCGCGCGCGGGCAAGAACCGCTATCTGGAGATTTCTATAGCCGCGTCCTCAACGAAGGCAGGCGCATGCTCCATTTCCATTTCGAGTTTCACAGACTGGACCCCGAAATGAACGCCAACAAGCTTGGCGCGGATCATCATGAAATGATCGCGGCCATACGCACCCGAGATACGGAAGCGGCCGAACGCATCGCACACGACCATGCAATGCAGTTCAAGGGCCGTTTCATTCAGTTTCTCACAAATAATGTCCGTGACGCCCTTCGGTCAGCGTAGCTTCGTGCGACTGGGCATTTAGATCGAGTGATGAAAATTGCAGCTTCCTGACGCAGTCTTTGATGCGGACCGAGTAGCTCTTATTTTGCAATTGATGGGGTTCGAACTGCAAACCCGGAGATGCTGACAGATCGGTGACCTCCGCCTCTCTCGAGGAAACCATATCTACCGACATCGCCAGTGAAGGTTGACGCCGACCATCCGCGGCGTGATGTGCCATCTGATCTGGCTGAGAGGACACATCGTCAGAGCGCTCAAGACGAAACTCCGAGACGATCTCGCGCAGACGGCTGACCTCGGTCGGCAAAGCTGTGCGTGCAGGTGCGCGCGCGTCGGCATAGTTCGTCGGCCCCTCGAAGAGGCTGAGTCCGGAACACCGTTAAGCTGGCCGCAAGCCGTCTCGTCAGACGCTTCCAAACCGCCGGCAGGTTCTTCGCCTTGAACCAATTCGAACCATCGACCGCTCCACACCGAAATCGTGGAAAGACAATAACTTCAACGGCTGTGTGCATAAGTCACTATTTCCCGACCGAAATCCTGATGTGTCAGATGCGGCCCTTAGCCGGCAACCGGACGCCGCACACTACCCATAAGGCTCAGCCAAATGGCGCTGTGTGGCACCACGCAGCGTTCCGCTAAAATTGCATTAGTTACATGAGAAGCGTGCCCAAGTGCCCAAAAGTAGCAAATTTAATCGTGCAACATTCGGCGCCTGCCTTCCACCGAACGCCGAATTCGTGCACTCAGGTTGCAAAGAGGGGTCACACCATGAGCACTGAAGAGCCTGACAAGTCCGAACCGGAAACGCCGAGCAGCCGGGTCTACGATCTATTCAGGGTGCTCCTTTCCTCTGTGCTCATCAGCCTGCTCCTAGCTGGTATAAGCACATCGGCGCTGAAGCTCTGGAATCGCCTTTATCCGGAGGACGTCGTGAAGGTCTGGCAGGTGTCAGAAGGGGACTACCAGCGAATCTCGACGGCCCTGAACAACTCGAATAG
The DNA here is from genome assembly GCF_003627755.1 of Rhizobium jaguaris. Lineage (NCBI taxonomy): Bacteria > Pseudomonadati > Pseudomonadota > Alphaproteobacteria > Hyphomicrobiales > Rhizobiaceae > Martinezella > Martinezella jaguaris. The sequence goes on from NZ_CP032697.1 coordinate 281,779, forward strand.
CAAGCTTATGCGCCTGAAGGATTTGGTTGCCAACAATCGGAAGCGGTGAAGTTAGCAACGGCGATGCAGGAAGAGCTCAGGCTGCAAATGCGTCGATCGCGAATTCGCCATTCATCGAGCAGCGCGATACCATGAGCGTCTCGTGGAATGTCATCTCCTCAGCCTACGCCAAAAGCGCGACCGGCGACACTGGCGGTCAATCCGACAACACGATCGTCTACATTCTCTTAGCTTTGGTTGCCTTCGTGCTCGTTGCCTTCACCGGCATCTATGCCTTCTGTAAAGACAAGTCGCAGCGCGCATTCATCGAGAAGACCATCACGACTATCGTTGGATTCGCGCTCGGGATGATAACCGGCTCAACTACCGCGCGGTTCAAGTAGTCGATGGCGCAGAGGCTGCGGGGGCGACCGGCGCGGGCTTCGGGAGCGAACGGAAATATGCGGTGCGCCGCTTTTCTTATGACCAGTGGCACGTCTTCGACTCCACAATGTCGCAGTAGGTCTTGAACCCCTCCTCGCTGGCATCAGAGTGTTCCTCAGAGAAAAAATTCGTCAATGCGATCCTGCAAACCTCGGTTTTGCCGTTGGCCAGAATGCAATTGAAGATGTCGATCTGCGGTGCCGGGGGGGCGCGTCTTTCGTCGTTGAGGGTGAACCCTGCCTCAGCGACGGCGGCGATGAGACCCTCGAAGGCCGTCTGCAGGTCCGCCTCGCCGTTACCCGAAAGGCATATGTCGTCCATATAGACGGATACCGTTATCGTCGCCGGTAGGCCGCGGAGGTAGATGCCTATCGCGGATTTCGCGAGAACGAGCGTCGCCAGGATGGGAGACTGGACGAATCCATACGGAAGCACATACCCTGCCCCGTAGGGATTTTTGACCGTGGACCACTTCGCATAAATATTCTGGCCGCTGGACATGGATGTCCTTCAGCGCGCGTTTAACGCGATTGCGCTGGATGCTGTAGAAGAATTTCGAAATGTCGATGCGGCAGAAAAACTGGTTGTTGCGGTGGCGATGCAGCGCAAGAACGTGCGACCCGTCTTTGAAATGGTAGACAAAGCTGTCGAATTTGTAGGCCTTGTTCACCTTGCGCTTCAGTTCAGCGCCAAGTTTTTCCCCGAAGGGGTTAGGCGCATAACCGGCTTGCCGTTCTTTTTGTAAGAATAAAGGAAGTTTCGAACGCTAAGGGCATAGTTGACAACCTTGCTGTAGATATCGAGCGCAATTGATGATCTCCAGGTGGAGTACAATATCGTCAAGACAGCTACAGCAAGGTCGAGATGCTTATGAATCTTCTTCATCGGCAAATCCTCCATTGCGAGACTTCAGCAAACTGCAACCCATGTTTAACCATGGATCGTCAACTGAGAGAACAATAGTATATTCCCGAAGCTCGTACATGAGGACAACCCGAAGGTCGAACTTTCCGTAGAGCCGTGAGCTACAGCCTATTGCTGAAATCGCCCTGGATATACGTTTGCCTTCAAAGAGTTGCAAGGGGCACAACCTCTGAACGATAAGATTTTTGCTGGCGCTGGCGAGTTCGATCACCACCGAAGGCCGGACGTCGATCTCTATTCGGAGATATCCGCAGAGGTTGCAGAGAAGATCACGGCAAAATCGAGGTGGATGCCACTGGCTAAGCATCCGGCGTGCGGTCTCCGATTAATTACCGCCCGCCATGAACCGTGTCTCCACGTCCGTATCGTCGCGAACGATCATGCCGCCCTGGGCGGCGAGGGACAGGGCGGACAGCAGGCGGTCGGGCGTCGGCCCGAAGGGACCGCTCAACCTTTTGTGGATCCTGAGCCACCCGCTGTCGCCGAGCGCAAGCCGCAGGCGCTGCGTGCCATCACCGTTTCTCGCCACCGACCATCGGACATGCTGCCCGATCACCCAGGTCTCGATTAGTTCGCGCCAGAGGGTTTCGACCGTCGCTTCCGCCAGGGACAGGAGCCGCCTGTGCTGGAGCGATATCGGGAAGCGATCCGATCGCCCTCCCAGTTCGCCGAGCCTGCCATCGTCGGCACCTTCTCGCTTTAGCGCCGAATACATTGCCTGTACGTAGCCAAGAGCAGATAGGGCCAGACCTGGAATGGTCTCATAGCTGCCAGGACCCCCGCGTTGCGCAACGGTCAGCTTTTCACTCAATGCGACCAGATCCGTGTCGCCCTTAGCGGCTGCGGCGGGCCAGCCGTGGGCCTTACAACGCTGCGACAGCGCAGTGAGCAGATCGCCGACGGTCGGGCCGGCCAAGTCCTTATCGAAATCCTCGGCTTGGCGCAGCGCCATTGCAACGAGCGCATCGGTCGATGCCGATCCGCCGTTGGTTTTGATCATCACCTCGATCCAGACGAGCATGCTTTCCAGCGCCAGGCGCTGCAACTGGCGCACCTGCAGGGAAGCCATTAACAGCCATGTCGCCTGCAGGCCGGTATCGTTCGAGCCGGTGCGAACCAGGGCGCGTCCGCCGGGTAACACGCCAGAAGCAAGCACGGCCCGTAGCTCCGGCACCGTCAGTCCGTCCGGTGTCGCTTCGATGGCTTCAAGGACAAGCGCCAGCGTGTCATTGCGCCTGGTAAAATCCGTCCTGCCCGTTTCCCGCCTCGGCTCGAACAGCCTACGAAAGACCTCTCGTTCCTCGTTCGACGGCTCCGACGGAGGAAGATCGTCGTTCAGGCGCTGCACTTCCTCGGGGCGGAAGGTCCTTAAAGCGGGATCGACCATGTGCCGCATGGCAGACCTGGACACGATCGAATCGATCGCCCTGACGGCAGGCATGACCTGTTCGGTCGGCCGGAAAACGCCGATGACGGACGTCTGCTCGAGAAACCCGAGCGCTTTGATGGAGGGGCCGTACTGGATCGCGTCCATGATTGACGTGGAGGCCTGTCGCTTCTTCTTGACGGTTTCCCAATTCGCGCCCTTGAAGGTGAAGGGGCCTCCACCCTCCATCGGCATGCAGCTCCTCAACACCGCCATTCCAGGCAGGTCGCGTCCGCCGGCCAGCATGTGCGACCAGGCGTAGATGACCTCCAGGCGCATGACGAAATCCTTCGCCGCCGCGGAGTCGATATCCTTCATCCCGCCGTTCGACAGGAGGTCGTTGGTCTTCCACCAGGCCCAGGCCATGAAGGCGTAGGGACGGATGAACACGGTCGTGTTGTTGATCCCCGGGATCGCCCGATCCATCAGGTCCAGGTTGATCTGGCGCAGGCCAAGCGGATCCACGCCGCCGTCCTTCAGGGCAAGCCTGGTGACCAGCCGCGCGCCCGGCGCCGTCGCAAAATCGAGGTCGGTCTCCTGGAGCAGCTGGTTCAATCAGGTTTCCTCCGGCTGGATGTCGACGATGATCGCGGTGCACTTCAGCCCCTGGCAGCTGGCGATCCCACCCCTGCGCAGGCGACCCGCTTCGACCGCGGCAAGCTTCATGTGGCAGGATGGGCAATGCTTCCAGTCACTGCGAACGACGACTGTATCCCGCCGCCGGATGCCTTGGCCGATCCTGCCGAGGGCAGCGATCTCCTCGCCACTTGCGGCAGCCGAAAGATCGGGCATTGGCCCTTCCCCGTCAAGCGCGGCGATCAGGGCTCGATTGCGCTGCCATGATGTCGGCGCGGCAAGAGTCCCGGTGACGGCAAGCTTCCAGTCTCTGGCGCGGACGTCTGGCGCGAGCTGGCCTTCACGATGACCAGTTGGCGGCATTTCGAGAAGATCGCGGTGATCTTTGGTCAATGCGCCTCGAAACCAGATCTCCAGCGCCTTGTGGATCTCGGCGCTCTTTTTCGGCTCGCGAAGGCCAGGAGCCACGGTCGCGACGGCATAGCATCGGTCGAGCGTGTCGAGGCCGGCCTGCGCTGGTCCGGCGCGCCTTGCAAGGTTTCGCCAGACCGGCAGGTGGGTCTTCAGGAACTGCTCGGGTTCCTCGACATTGTCGGCGCCGTAGAGAATGAAATCGAGCACCGACAGGATGTTTTCTCTTTTCGTCCGCCCGTCCGGAGACTCATCGATCTTGCGCATGAAAGAGCCGATCGCGCCGGCCAGCAGGTCCGCATTCGACCAGACACTCTCACCGCGTCCGTCATCGCCGCCGTCACCGGCATCACTCTCATGCCCGTGCCCCTGCCCCCGCCGCGGAGTATCCGTGATCCTCTGGCGGAAGCGCGCGATAAGTTTCTGGAACGCCGACTGACCCGTGCCTGACGCAGCGCGATCGTTTTCGGGCTTCAAGGCATCGCCAATCCCGAGCTCGCCCGCCGGGACCAGGTGCGAGGTTTCCTCCTTGTCGGCCTTGGGAGAATTGCTCCCGGACGCGATCGGTTCGTCGCCCGCCAAGAAGGCCTCGGGATGCTTGGTGAAAAAGCCTGCAATGATATCGTTGTCGCGCGGGTTCTCGGCCCCACCGGCCGCACGCGCCATGGCTTCGGCAATTGCGCCGCGCTCGCGGACTGCTGCAATGATGTCCGTCATCACCAGCCAGCCGCGAACGGTCTCTTCGCCGCGCGCCAGCACCAGCTGCAAGGACGAGACGGCCGCATCGACCCTCCGGCGCTCGATCATGAATCGTCCGTCAACCGCGAGTTCGACCGTCCCGATCGACTCGAACCGACCGGGAGCATAAAGCGAGGCATTCCAGCATCCTTCCGGATCGACGACGTCGAGGACGCGGCCGTTGACCCCGCCGCCATCCAGACGCGCGATCAGGCATGGACACGCGGTATGGTGCGGCTCCTGCCCACCTTCCCCGACGAGGCCCTTGGGATAACCCGCTCGGCTCCAGCCGAGCCATGGCGCACCGTCTGATACGCGTGCGACGACCACTTCGACGCTGCCAAGCCCCAGTCCGTTGACCGTCGCGTTGGCGCTCCCGGCTATCGTCAGGCGCCCTCTGGCGCATTCGATATCGAAGGCCTTGGCGTGCAACAGCTTCTCGCCCGAAAACAGCTGGTTGGTGACGGGCTGCGCCGCCAGGCCGAGGGTCTTGGCCGTATCGAAGTCGAACCAGAACGGCACTTTCGGCGGAACGAACACATTGACCGTCTTGCAGCCGAGGTCTCGCGCGAGATCGACAACCGCTTTCGGGCCGCCGAAATAAGGTGACAGAACGGTCAGCGCCTTCGCGCCACCGAGCTCCGTTGCCATCTCGACGATCTGTGGTGCGAGCGCCCGGTTGTACTCGACGGCCTATTCGATCACGAGACGGCTCTCGACATCAAAGAGCATTTCACCGATACCGGTGGTGCCAGCGACCACATCTTCGCGCTGTTCGCCCTGCTCGACAAACGGTTCTCGCCTCGACTCCGCAATCTTAACGACCGGAAATTCCATACGTTTGAGAAACCGGATGTCTACCCATGGCTGGAGAGCCATATTGGAACACCAATCAACAGCGATCTGATTCTCGCCCATTGGGATGAGCTCTTGCATTTGGCCGCTTCGATTAAAATGAAAGCGGTTGCTCCCTCCGCAATCCTGAAGAAACTAGCAGCCTCACCCAATCCAAGCCAGCTCGCAAAGGCACTGCGAGAACTTGGCCGCCTTGAGCGGTCGCTGTTCATGATCGAATGGTATTCAAACCCGGCCTTGCGGCGACGTTGTCAAGCGGGATTGAACAAGGGGGAGGCTGCGCACAAGCTCAAGCGCGCTGTCTTTTTTCACGAGCGCGGCGAAGTTCATGACCGCTCGTTTGAAAGTCAGGCGTTTCGCGCTTCCGGCCTCAACCTCGTCGTCAGCGCAATCGTCCACTGGAACACCGTCTACCTCAGCCGAGCGGTGCAGTACCTGCGTCAGAAACGCCGCATCATTTCCAGTGACTTGCTTAAGCACGTTTCGCCGTTGAGCTGGGAACACATCAATTTGACAGGTATCTATACGTGGGACGAACCGCCAAACTTCGCCGACAGCGGCTTCAGACTGCTGCGAACTTCGACGGCAATAGCTCAAGCAGCCTGAAGTTCATTATTCGTTCACGTCTACCGTATGATTTTGAGCAGTTCTTGTTCTGACCCTTTGTTCGTCAAGTCCCTCGTCGTCAAAATCACGTCACCCAGGATCATGCTTCTGTCCGTGGTCAGCACGAAGACTGCCACACCATGCCATAAGATCAGAACCGGCAGGTCAATCTAGGCGGCGTGATTACCAAGGCATCACAGCACTACTTACGACCTTGCCAGGCTCTCGTCCCGGTGACGGGACCTCATTGAGACGAATTTACAATTGCTTCGTCTCGATGCTTTCTGTTTATGCCGCCGAGGCTTCCTTGCCCCAACGAAACTCGGTCTCATTCACCCACAGACGATGAACGACAGTCGCAAGCTTGCGGGCAAGCGCAACTTTCGCCCGTTTCATGCCACGCCGCTTTGCCACGTCGACTGCCCACCGCTTCAGCGTGGAGAATTTGGTGGCACGGGTCAGAATGATGTGGGCCGCTTCGTAAAGAGCGGTCCGCACCATTGTGTCACCGACCCGGCTGATGCCACCGTCCAGATCCGTTTCGCCGGATTGGTATTTCTTCGGCGTCAATCCGAAGTAGGCTCCGACGGTTTGGGACTTTGCAAACCGACCAGGATCGTCCACTGCCGAACGATAGGTGATGGCCACGAGGGCGCCAACGCCAGGCGTGGTCATCAGTCTTTGGCAGACCCGATCCTGGCGGACGATCTTCAGCATCTCGCGATGTATTTTGGTGAACTCGGTCCAAAGCGCATGACGGGCCTGCAACATAGCGCCGATGACGGTCTCCAGCACGGGATGTCCCTCGACGAGCTCCAATATCCGCCCTTCAAATCGCCCGCGGCTCACCTCGCCGACCTTCAGACCATAGCCACGCAAAATGCCCCGAATGCTCAACTCCACGTCACGCAATTTGGCTTGCAGCAGTTTGCGACCGGTTAGAAGCGCTCGGACATCTTGGGAGCCGGGAGACTTCGAATGAACGGCACGATACCATCCCATTCGCAACAGTTGCGCGATGCCACGTGCATCTTTCCTGTCCGTCTTGATGATCATCGCCGACAGGGCAGCCTTCACGTGACGGGTTTCCAGTAGAACAACATCATAGCCGGCGTTCGTGAGCCCGTCATACAGCCATTGAGACAATGGGCCCGCTTCCAGGCCGATCCGCTTCAAAGCAAAGCCCAGCGATGCAAAATGTTCGATGAGCGCATCCGGATCGCTCGCCACCTTCGTTTCACGGATGATCTTGCCCGCAGAATCCACCAAACACACGCTGCTTGCTTCCAAGGAAACATCAATTCCGGCATAGTAGTCCATGGCTGTTCCTCGCTTGATGTTTGGGGCCGACTTGTTCGGACCCCGTTTCAACATCGTCATTCTGAGGGACAGCCACCATCCTGGCTACATTCTCCGAAGCGCCGGCATCTAGGTAAACGAACCAAATACCTCTGGTGAGACCGCCCCCTTTACGCCGGCCTCTTCGAACGCCTCGCGCTCGGCGGTTGATCTGGATGTCTCGCTGCTTTCCACGTGCCCCTTCGGCAGCCCCCATCGGCCGGTTCGGCGGCTGGCGACCAGCAGCACCTTGACCTCGCCTCTGTCAGCCCTGCGAAAGCAGATCGCGCAGAAGCGGGATGGAGATGCCGCGCATCGCTCGGCATTTGATCTGTGACGGATATCCAAGTTTGAATTTGAGGATATCCCTGCAGAATCAGGCCGAGATAGCGTGATCGTCGGTATTGAGCAATGCGAACCAGAAGTCCGCTGATGCCGAAGGCGAAATACCGCGACGAGTGGTGAGCGGAAATCCGCGTTCGGCGCGACCGAGAGATTATTAAATTCGAGACGCCAGCCTTCCAAATATCCTCGTGATGACTTCGTCGCCACGGGACTCGATACACCGGCCATGACTGAGCACAATGTGCTTCGGTCGCCAAGAGCGGATCTTTGCGAACGATGCATTAGCCTTTCGCCGCTGCAGTAATAGCGGCAGCAGCATGCCAAAGAATATTTGCCCCCGGGGATAGTACATCCCACTGAGCTTCGTCGCCGTGCGCCAAGGCTCGGGCATTTTATTCAACTCGATGTTGATGATCGTGTCTGTGAGAATTAGTGTCTCCGAAGTCTTGTGGAAGAAGATGAACTCTTTGAAATATCCACCGGGAAATAGCGTCTGATCGATGTCCTGCCGCCATTCCTCGGGCGGACTGAGATCGAGGTCCCGCGCAAATGTGATATCGATGTGCCGAGCGCGGGCTCTTTGGCGCACATGCGGTGAAGCCCATGTGATCGCATCGGGAAAGGCTTTCGACCACTCCCCGATATGAGCGTAGTGAAACTGGTTGGGTGACACGAGATGACGGATTGTCCCCCTCCGCCGCAGGTCGCTTGCGAGCGCCTCATCAAATTTGATCGGCGAGTGTAGGAACAGAGTACCATTCGAAAGGCGGACTATTGTCATCCGTGTAGTGAAAGGCAGCGGCAACCTGACACCGCCCACGGTCAGGTACTCGAATGGACCATCGACTATCCCAATGTCTGGCCCTATCGGCTTATATACGTTGATTGGTTCGTAAAGAGAGGCACCCACGGCTCATCTTCCGGATATTCTTACAACGGAGTATCTCTGATCGCGCAGTGTCTACAACGGGTCGAAAACGGCATTTGGGGCCTGTGTTATGTCGCAGACCCTCCGGTCCCTGCATAATCCTACAATTGCGCGATGCGCCTTGGTAGGGTCTTATCTCGACATAGACATCAAACTTGGCGACCTGAAGCTGAAGCGCAATGGCTCCTCGTCGAGCTCAAGCAACGCGGATACGTTGCTCGCCGGCCACCTTGAACTTAGGGCCCGCCTTCTTGCCCACCCCTTTAGCCGCCGCCAGACCTTCGAGCGTGCGCTGCTGGATGACGTCGCGCTCGAACTGAGCGAAGGAGACAGTGATCGAAAAGAACAACCGGCCGTTGGGCGACACCTATGCCTCAGCGTACTCAAGAGCAAAAGGTGCGGGGGAATTCGCGCTTAGTGCGGCTGCAAAGCCGATGGAAGATAGTTGATGAAAGTTCAATACAGAGAAGAAGTGGCGAATCACTCTGACCCCGAGTCATGCGGCGCACATCGCGAGGTGTGCGTCGAAGCGTTGACAGGGGAAACCGGCAGGCCGGCCATTGAGCCGCGAAATGATCAATTCGGGATGCCGACGCTGTTAAGCGAAGCGGAAGGCAACACGGTGCATGGCGTCAATCGCAAGCCATGCCCCGATCCCGCGCGGTCGAAGACCCTGTGCATGCCGGGAAGTCTTTCATACGGAAGCAGCGAGATCTCATCAGTGTCCAGTGCAAATGGACTGGACGGGACTGGGAAGGTCGTTGACCACAATCCAGCCATCTACGCTGATGAGAAGTCGGATACAGCCATAGTACCGCGGAAGTTGCCGAACAAGGGAGATGATCTTGCGGAGGTAATGGAGGGAAGGGGTGTAATCGGAGGGAACGTCTTCGAAACCCCAGCGTGCCGGACACAGAGCCGGATCAAACACGCTTCGATGGGTGTCGAAGGTGTACGGGAAGCCGCCAGACGGGACCCGAAGTTGCGTTTCACGGCGCTGATGCACCACATCACTCCGACGCTATTGGTGGAGAGCTTCCATGCGCTTCGCAAGCAGGCGGCGAGCGGTGTGGACGGCGTGACGTGGTACGACTATGAGAAGACGCTCGAAGGGCGCGTGCACGAATTACATCGGGAAATTCAGTCCGGTGCTTATCGCGCACAACCGTCCCGACGGATCTACATTCCGAAGAATGACGGAAGACTCCGTCCACTCGGCATTGCAGCGTTGGAAGAAAAGGTCGTGCAGATGGCCGTGTCCACGGTTCTGAGCGCGATCTACGAACAAGACTTCCTCGGCTTCTCATACGGGTTCCGGCAAGGAAGGGGCCAGCATGACGCGCTGGACGCCTTGTGGTTTGGTATCGACAAGCGGAAGATCAACTGGATACTGGACGCGGATATTCGCTCGTTCTTCGATGAAATCGATCACGAGTGGATGCTCCGTTTTCTGTCACATCGAGTAGGTGACCGCCGTCTGATACGTCTGATCCACAAATGGCTGAAAGCGGGCACGATTGAGGATGGCCGCCGCGTAGCATCAGCGCGAGGAACTCCTCAAGGCTCTGTAATTAGCCCCGTGCTATCGAATATCTACCTGCATTACGCATTGGATTTATGGGTCCAGCAATGGCGTACTCGAAATGCTAAAGGCGACGTGATCATTGTACGTTATGCCGACGACAGCGTGATTGGGTTCCAGTACGAAGGAGAGGCGCAGCGCTTCCTGCAAGAACTGCGGGAGCGCTTCGCCCAGTTTGGCTTGCAACTGCACCCGGAAAAGACGCGGCTGATACGCTTTGGGCGGTATGCTGTGCAACAATGCCGGGAACGTGGTATCCGCAAGCCAGAGACCTTCGACTTTCTGGGATTCACGCATTGCTGCGGCAGGCGTCGCAATGATGGAGGCTTCAAGATTGTCCGTCTGACGATCAAGAAGCGAATGCGCACGACGCTGGCGGCCGTTCGAGAAACGCTAATGCGACGACGCCATGAACCGGTGGCAGTAGTAGGTCGGTGGCTACGGCAAGTGTTACAGGGGTACTTGAACTACCATGCGGTGCCAGACAATCTAAGAAGATTGGGAGGGTTCCGCTGGGAAGTTGGTCGAGCCTGGCGACACGCATTGATGCGTCGAAGCCAGCGACACCGCATGCCTTGGGATCGTTTCCAAAGGCTGCTTCGCAAATACCTGCCACCGTGCCGCCTGATGCATCCGCATCCAGATGCTCGGCTTACCGTTACAACATCCGATAGGAGCCGTATGCGGTAGTACCGCACGTACGGATCTGGCCGGGGGGCGATGGGCAACCATCGTCCCTACCGGGACCGTTGATCCCCAGGTCCCCGAGAGACTTCCCTCGCACTGAATTCCCAGCGACAGAAATCGAACCTCAGTGGTCTTGAAAAGCTTCTTTCCCCGGGGCAGGCTGGGCGATGAGGATGCGCCACCTCAGCGCCAGAAACGCTTCGTGTCGATAAACTCATCGTGCGCCTGCGCGGCTTCGTGCAGAAGCTCCTCCTTGTCATCGGCACTGGAAAGCTCTGTCGCGCCGGAGACCTCCGAAAGCCCGAGCGCTGCCAGCGCCTTCGGAGCGGTGACGAGGTCATTCAGATTGCCGAGCTGATCCTGAAGGCTTTCCATTGCGGCGATGAAGCGGCGATGGCGTTTGGCTTCGCGCTTGCTGTTGTAAAGCGGTGCGAAGAACTCCGCCGAATAGCGCAGCTTCTTCGCGGCGATGCGCAGTTTATGGCGGCTCTCATCGTCGGCGTCGATCATGTTGCGGCCGCCCTTTGCCACTTTCTTCCAAAATCTGTCGAACACCGCGGCGGCAAATTCTCTCGCCGGAGCCTCCAGCATCGCTTCGCCCGATCGGTCGCTTCGCCAGTCTTTAGCGGAAATCCATTCGGTTGCATCGATCATCAAAGAGCGGGCGCGCGCCGAAGAAAAGGCTGCTTCGACCATTCCGTAGGCATCGTCTCGGGGGACCTGCAGACGCTCCGAGAGCTCCTCCCCTCTCGCCCCGACGATCATGACGTCGATATTGCGGGCGTCACCGGTTTCTCCGGCGAGCCAGCGGAACTCGTCGCGAAGCTGGTCAAAACGGCTGTCCTGGAATAAAGGCTTGCTGATCGACAGGAGCGCGCGCAGTCGTCGCAGTGCCACACGGGCCTGGTGCAGGACGTCCGCGTTGCGGGACCAGTCAAGCGCGATTTCGTTGAGGCGAAATTGCTTGAGACACGATCCGGCGATGCGCTCGAATGCCATTGCTGTGTGCATGTCGGGCGCCAGCGGGCTTGGGCTCGCCTTAACGGCACCAGGCGCCGGTCCCAGCAGCCGGAAGCCGCGTTCCGCCTTGCTCAGCACGCCAAGATGAACCGGGGTCGTCCGGTCGACCTGACGGGCAAGCGCAAACAGCGCCGCCGGCGGGCCGGCCTTGCTTTCGAACTCAATCTCGCAAAGCGGCGCCTCGCGGTCGGCTGCGACGACATTGCCGAGATCCACCACGACCTCGACCGTGGCATCCCCGTCCGTCACATTCCAGCGGTGCCGCCTAACATGCACCTCGAATTGGGGCGCGAGCTCCGCCTCAACTCCATCGAGTAGGGCACGGATTTGCGGATCGTCAAGAACCGGCGCATCGCCAGCGACCGGTTGCTCCCATTCGTCGCGTGCAAACGAGCCGGCCGCACTCCCATCCCAGGTCTTGATGGTTTGGATCCGCTCGTTTCCCGACTGCCGGATGCGAAGCGACACACCGCGCTTGAGGAGGTCCCATTTGGCGGTATCGAAATAGATCGATTTCTGCTGAAGGATCGTCGCCGGCGATTCGAACGGATTTTTCTTCAGAAGCGCCGCCGCTCCCGCGCGTGACAGTTCGAGCTTCAGTTCCGTTTCCTGCATGATTTCCTCGCCTCACTGCCTAACACAAGGGCCCTCCGCATGTTCCGTCATCAAATCGTCATAAACAATAGCGCCTCGCTTCTCATGCCGGCAAGTCTTCAGATTGCATTGGCTGCAATCGTCAGACCGGCACGGCGGTCGGATCGATCAGTGCAGCAATGCGCTGCAAGTGCAAGCTGCGAAAATCGGCCAGTCAGTAAGATCCAAGGCGAATTGGCCGTGCTCGCACCGAGACTCCTTCCGACGAAAAAAGCTCTGCTCACGTCGTCAGCACAAAGCATGCGTTGAAATTCTGACGAACCCGCAAGCCTCGTTGCCTGGAGCCTTCCGCACGGTTCGCACTTCATTCTGCGGTATTCGCTTAAGCGCGTTGATCAGGACTAAAGTACGCAACCATCTGTCTGACCCGATGGTGCGGGCGTTACTTTTTAGATGCTAGCCCTAAGTTACATATTCATCGATCTGCGCATAGCGGAGGCGCGTCTTGGAACGATCGCTCTTTCTTGCCAGGCTCCTGGGGCCGACATTCGTCGCGGTGGCGCTCGGGATGCTGCTCAATCTCGGCATGTACGAGACGATAATCGCGGAGGGGCTGCATTCCGGAATCCTGTTCTATCTGTCCGGTTTGCTGTCGTTGCTCGCTGGCCTGTCAATCGTCAACCTGCACAACAGGTGGCAGGTGGATTGGCGCGTGGTCATCACGGTGCTGGGCTGGCTGATGACAATCGGTGGCACCTTCCGGATCGTCCTGCCGCAGGTTGCGATTGCAGTAGGTTCGACCATCTATGGCGGTCGCGCCTCTATTGTCGTGGCCGCACTGACAACCGGGGCGCTGGGCGCGTTCCTCAGCTTCAAGGGTTACGTGCAGCGTTCCTAAGCCACGAAATTTGGAGGCTGTTCCCCACCACTGGTGGGTTCGGCCACTACTAAGAATCGGTGGATGTAGGTGCAGAAGCTAACAAAAACGCACGTCGCCATCCAATTTGTCGTGAGCGTTCTCTTCGTGCTTCAAGTCGTATTGTCCACAACCATCTCGCTCGGCTGGCTTTCTTGAGCCAGCTCGGAAAATATTGGTGCGCGGACAGCGTTGCTCTGACTCACTCCCGTCGTCTGCCCGACGCAGCAGCGAAAGATCTGGAGCCCGCTGACGGATCGTCTTTTTTCGCCAGCTTCTCCGATCGGCCGTGCCAGCGCGGAATAATCAAATATCGGTGCCGGCGACGCGTTCCCGCCGATCATCTCACCGGCATTCGGGCTCCATCAGCGCTTCCCCTCCCCTACCTCGCGTGAAGCGGTAAGGTCAAAAACAAAGGCCGATTTTTTCGCTTACCGCTTCAATTGAAATCGGTAACTAAAAGCCACATTAACCATATGAATTAACGCCATACTTTCCTTTATCGGAAGCAAATGTCCCTCTAGCTTCCTTCACTCACGGTCGATGTGGGAGCAACACATCACCTTCCGATAGGTTGCAGGTATCGATAGTGTCGCGTCTGGAGGCAGAAAATTGCCGATGTCAGTCATCGAGGATCGGCGAAAAAGCCGCAAATCCGGGCCTTTTGCGGCCTTTTCATTTTGGATCGGTGGAAAATTCTGCCTGATTGAGCGGAAATAAGCGCGCCGAACCGGTCGAGTTCCTCCCCTCCCCTTCCACCTTTCGGCGTCAGAACCTGACCAAAAAGCCAGAGCCGGAGCCGACCCCTTCCAAAATAGCCGATTTCCCTGCGTTTCCGCCATGGATGCCCACTGACGTGCTTTCTGGGTCGCTATGGATCTGCGCCCATCTCACGTCAGAAAACGCTCCGTATCGCCTCCCATTTCTATCATAAAACACGCTTGCAAACCTTCCTTTTCTCACGCATTCATTATCTGTACAAAACACCTCAAATGGATCGCCGGAAAGCCGGATGGCAAAAAGACAAACAGTTAACGTCCCCCAACCCCCGAAGCGGCTCATTGGCTATGCTCGCGTCTCTACTGACGACCAGGTCCACGACGCCCAGATGGACGAACTCCGCGCCGCCGGCTGCGATCGGATCTTCCAGGAACACGGTTCCGGGGCATCGCGTGCTCGGCCGGTCTTGACGCGGCTGCTTGGAGATTTCGGCGCGGGAGACGTTCTGGTCGTCGTCCGGCTGGATCGCCTCGCCCGTTCGGTCAGCCATCTGTTGCAAGTGATAGAGGATCTTGAAGAGCGCGGCGTCCATTTCCGATCGATCCGCGATCCGATCGACACGTCGACGCCACAGGGCATGTTCTCCCTGCAGGTCCTCGGAGCCGTTGCACAGCTCGAGCGCGCGCTGATCGCCGAACGAACCAAAGCCGGTATCAAGGCGGCAAAGGCGCGCGGCAAGCTGCCGGGGAATCCCGGGCTGCGAGAGCGGCGGCCAGATGCGATCAAGGCGGTGTCGAAGGCGCGAGACAAACTCTATCTCGACGAGCTGATCTCGTCCGCCCAAACCTGGCTGCCGATGGTGCGGCAACTCCGGCCTCAGCACAGCTGGGACAATGTCGTCCGGATCCTCAATCGCCGTGGCCATGACTGGACGGTCGAGCGGCTACGGCGCGCGGTGCATCGCATGGTTCGTGAGAAACTCGCGGAGCCAGAGCTGCTGGCTCGCTCGCCGCGCCGCGCACCCGAAGATCACTTGATGAAGCTCGTCGCGGCCATTGCCATTGCCGATCCCGATCTGTCGCTGCGCGACATTGCCGCTCAACTGGACCAGATGGGAGAACGGCCTGCGCGCGGCGGCAACAAGTGGCAACCCTCCTCCGTCCGGGATCTGCTGGACGAAGCCCACCGATTTGGCCTCATCCGCCGCTGAGGGCATGGTTCATCAGGCGAGCGATCACGCGGCTCTTTTTCCTGCCGCTGCCCGTCAGCATAGTCTTCCAGGCTTGGCTATTGAGAATCTGCAGCGCCAGGCGCCGGTAGTCGCTATCGGTCCGCAGTTTCAGCTCAGCGCTTACATCCTCGGCCGCGGCGGCGGGTTGTTCCGCCTGCTCGCCCCCCTTCCCGGAACGTCCTGAAGGCTTCATGCAGGAAGACGATACAGCACGAGGCTCGACCAGGCCTGCGAGCTCAGCCATGGCTTCGATGGCGGCGGCCTCCCATACGGAAGCGAGATCCCGAGGTAGGCGATATAGGGCGATCCGTGCGGCTGTGCGGCCCAGAAAAAGCGGCAAGCGGCCGTCACCCCGTCGAGCTGCACTCCGTCAATCGCGCGACTGATGGCTGACATCGATTCCGGCATCCTGCTCCGTCGTGGTTGCTGTCGCCCTCTTTCCGAGATCAGCCAACTGTCCTTCGGCAAAACAAGATGCTGGATAGCCAAGGCCACGGACGTCGACGACGGGTTTTCCAGACTGAGATAGAACCCAGCCACCATCCGGCTCGCCACATCAATTGCCAGCGTCAGCCACGGTCGCTGAAGCGGTTGCCGGCTACCCGAGCCTATTCGATAGTTCCTTCACCTTGTCCACCGTCAAGTAAGCCGATCTCAAAACTAAAATAGCCTCGCCATCATCGACCATCGGCGGATCAGTCGGCTGGTGTGTCTAGACGGATGACGTCCCCCCTCGCCCAGCCCTCGGCGAGACTCATTAAAAAGTCCATCTCCTTTTTCAGGGTGACGAACCGGACGACGTCGACTGCATGTTCGCTCTCGCTGCGAACGTGGTAGAATTCGCCGACGGGGATCCCCATGGCTTTTCGCCTACCCTCAAGCGCCGACTTCAGTCTCGTCAGCTCTTCCCTCAGTGCGAAATAGCGTCGCATGACGGCAATCAAACGCAAGTCGTTGTCGGCAGCATCCATTGTGGCACCTTTCAGAACTGATGGCCCCGCTGAAGAAACAGATTCGCGCCGTATTGTCACGGACTACGAGATGCTCATTCGCCTCCGCTCTGAAACAGAAAAAGTGCGGCGCGGGAGGAGGTGCGCCGGGCTTTCCATGCTGATAGACAACTCGGAGGAGCAGCGCTGCCAACCCCACGCAACAGCTCGGGAGAATGAAAGCTGTTCCGATAATACCGGGGACATAGTGTTGCAGTGGATTTCTTGCGCAGTTAGTTCCCCTTTCCCCTCGGGGAGATCACGTAACTGCGGGCGAGGCTCGCAATTTCTTCTGCAGTGATTACACCCTGATCTTTGCGCTGGGAGACAGTGTCGAAAAGCGCATGAATTACTTCTTCCAGATCTGGAATCGGGATTTCAGTGTTTCGGCAAATGAGGGTACGTGCACGTTTGCCTACCTCAACCTGGCGAACAAGAACTTCCATCTTATGCCCTTTCGGCGCCTGAAACTGCAAGACATCCTCTGGTAAGCTTGAAGCTTCGCTCTCAAACATCGGACGAAGCCGATGTGAGCGATCCGGGTTGTTCTTGAACCACGCGGCGTCGTCCTTCTTCCAGGCTGTATCCTCTAAAAAGAGGGCTCGAGCTTCGCCTTTAAGGCCGGCTTGCTTCATCACCCGGCCGGAAATGCTGTCCAATTCGTCAAAATGATCGTGCATCACCTCAACGGCGCCCTCCATTTCAGACGACGAGAGCCTCTTAATGGATTTCCTGTCGGCGATGGGAATCTCGTGGATTTTGCGTATCACATAGACGCCGGAAGCCATGACATATTCGACTTTTTCTCGGCAACAGTCGCCGGTCAAAACAGTGCGCCCGCCGGGAGTGAGACCGCCGTACGTCTTATTGTTGTGCTCGAAGGGCCTTCGACATAAGGTGCACGCCTCGCTGTCGCGATCAATCAATGTCCTGAATTCTTTTTCAAATCGGCGGCGATCGGCTCTGCGCATTTCTCGGCTTTCATACGTCACCACGACTGATGGGCCGGTTTATCTGCTCGTAGCTCTCGTACGTCTCGAGCAAACCTTACCTCCATGTCAATGACAGCGTCGCCCGCGTGCTTCGCCCGTGCTTGCCGACAAGGCGAACAATGAAACGGCATGATCACTGGCACCGCCGGCAGCGGTGAACCCTGTCAATTATCGAAGCAAGTTGCGTGCCGTTGATCGCGGGACCACTTGTCCCCACCGGTTACGTGCCTTCGGCAACTATTTTGGTCCGGTTTCCGGTATAGTTGTTCTGCTTCGGACACAAAGAGGCTGGCGGCTTGACACGCGCCGGAAAACGAATGCAGACGCAGCGATCCAGTCCGAACTCAAACGCTCGCCCAAACATGAACCGGCTAGCCGGATGAAATGCCTGCCATCATACACTTGAGCGATCTGGATGATGACCTCCAGAGTTCAGATCCATTTGAGGTGCACCGCACGTGTATGCATCCGTTTTGTCAATGTGCTCTATTCAAACAATCAATTACCTCGGTTGGCCGATAAGGCATATGAACGAGACTAGTGGGGCTGTCTCATTAAGGAGGATTGGCGATGGAAAAAACAATTCTGGGTGGCCCTGGTAGCAACAGTCTCTTTGGCAGCAATGGTGACGATATAATAGTCGATCCCACGGGAAATGACTGGATCGACGGTGGTCCCGGCAGCGACTCCATCTCGGCCGGCGAGGGCAACGACCGAGTCTTCGGTGGTGTGGGCAATGACCACGTCTTTGGCGACGAGGGCAATGACTACCTCTACGGCGACCTTGGCCGCGGCAACCCGCGTATCCCCGCACCGGCCATCCTCGGTGCGGACAACGACAAGCTCTACGGCGGCCCCGGCGACGACTCCCTCTTCGCTGGCGACGGCAGGGACTCTTTGACCGGAGGTGCCGGCCACGACACCTTTGTGTTCCAGTTCCACGACCCGTTCCCCGGGATTGATCAAAACTACGGGCCAACCGCGGAGGACCACACCAGCATTGTGGATTTTGACCCAGCGCAGGATACTTTCACCTTCGACGCGGTGGGCCTTGGCAGCGATGGTCTTGCGGCGAATTTCGTCAATCATGCGGGCCGCGGCCATCAGGTGGACACGTTCTATAGTGGCCCCGCCCACGGCGCGCAGGGCGAGCACGTCGTCGTGATCACCGATCACGCTTTTGCCGATGGTTCAGCCGCAGCCAGGGATATCTCCGGCGAGGCTGCAGGCGATATCGTTGCCTATTTTAATTACAACACCATGACGGCGGATCTGGGTTATGTTACCTCCGACAATCAGGTGGATGACTTCGCGCATTTGGCTAATGTGCAGAGTTTGCTCCACTTGGCCGGCCTGGGTCTGACCGCGTCCGATTTCATGTTCTGCTAATCCGGAAAATCGTGGGGAACCGCGCACGCCGGCTCAAGCGCAGTCCGGAAAAACCGCGGCCGCAAAAGAGCACTGATACGACGACGCGCTAGGCATCGAGACTGTCGGCCGACATTTTGCCGGACCGGCGGTCCTTTACCAACTCGTAGGTGATCTTCTGGCCATCGGTCAAACCGCGCAGGCCGGCGCGCTCGACCGCCGAGATATGAACGAACGCATCCGCACTGCCGTCATCCAGCTGAATGAAGCCAAACCCCTTGGTCCCGTTGAACCATTTTGGCTCCTGAACATCTGTGGACACCCCCTTAAGTGCAAGAGGATTTTTAAGGCAAGGTACTTTGCGCATAGTCGGTGCTGACATCCGCCAGGATCGACAGCGGACCGTTCTTCCGGCGCATCGATCAGTGGGGCAATATCGATCGGCGGGCACTCACACCGCAATCGGTCAATTTGATCCTCAAGACCCGTTGCAAGCAGGCCGGCCTGGATCCGGAGGCGTTTTCGGCACATGGGTTACGCTCCGGCAATCTGAGCGAGGCCGCCAACCGCGGCAATCCCTTACCCGAAGCGATGCAGCAATCGCTGCACAAGTCGGTAACGCAGGCAGTGAGCTACTATAACAATGCCGAGCGGAAGAATGGCCGGGCGGCACGGTTGGTTATTTGATGGAACGACGAGTCGCGAAGGAGGAGTAAAACTTCGTCTATGAACTCGAACTTGCTTCGGGAGCCTGGCGACATCTAGTCGGTGTGATGACGATCAAACCAATTCGCTTTACTACGATTGACAACGAGCTTGGGCTTATCCCGCCAGCATACGTGCGAGCATATTTCTGATGTGGTGCTGCGCGCCGTAGAAAATTGCCGCGACAATGATTGTGCGACTATGTTCCACCGGTAGAAACCAAATAGCCGCCTTGTCCCGCCGAAGAAACCGGATCCCGGGATGAATATCGGGCCGCAGAGTCCCGATATAAGGCGTATCGACGAGTCGATCGATTTCGACACGCAATTTGTGGATCCGTTCAGCGGTACGCTCCACGGCCTCGTCAGGCGAGTCCCCGAATTCTACATAGGCGTCGAACAGGTGATCGAAGATCAACTCGAAATCGCGTTCGGCAGCCTCAGAATATTCAAGAGTCCACACGAACAACCCGTCGCTTCCGCTCAATCATTGCCGCGACGCGGCTTTCCATTTCCGTCGCAGAAATCATCGGTCCGTTCAATCGCCGCTGGACCAATTCGCGAAGCGCTGCCGTTTCGACGGTCTCAGTTTCCGTCTTTTGGCGAAGCAGTTCTAGGCCCTGCTGCAGAACCGAACTCATGCTGGAATACCGGCCGCTCTCCACCAGCGAACGGGCAAACGCATCCTGCTGGTCAGTCAGCGAGATCGACGATTTGACACTCATCGGTTTAACTCCTTTGAGTCTAGTTTGCTACTCAGTAGTACATTTGTCAATCTGACGAGATGTCCATCAGGGCGACAAAGTCAACGAGTTCGGTGCAGAAGCAGCTCGGCCATGCGAGCGCCAAAGGACCCCCAAATATCAGTGCCGTCACGACCGTTTCCGGGTCAGTCTCACCAAGTATTAGGCATCCGAGATGCCTAGCCACCAAGTGTTGCGGCAAACCACTGTAGTCTATGCCAGGCATCCTCGAGCTTGAAGAATGCGTTATACGATCAAGCCGCCGCTGCCTCGGCACCCATCCGTTGCGATGCAGTCGCGATCGTTTGTCTTGGCATCATAGAGCGCGTGGTCCGCAGCCTCCACCAACTCAACTGGGTTTGTGAACGTCGATGTATCGGACATACTCACCACGCCAATGCTAGCCGTCACGATCGATTTGTTGCTTGCTCTGTGTGGTATTGCAAGCAGGTGCAAAGTGGAGCGTAGAGCTTCGGCCAGGCGCATTGCGCCGTCCCTGTCTGTCCCAGGCAGGACAATCGCAAACTCCTCACCTCCAAAGCGCGCTGCAAGATCGGACGGTCGCACCAACACGGAACGAAGAGCGTCGCCGATCGCCTTGAGGCACTTGTCTCCCTCGAGGTGGCCGTAAGTGTCGTTGTAGGTCTTGAAATGATCGATATCCAGGAGCAGCAGACTAAGGGGCGAACGACTGCGGCGCGCTAGAGCAAACTCTTTCAACATCACATCATCGAACACTCTTCGATTTGCGAGGCCGGTCAGTGAATCAATGTAAGCGAGCCCTCGCATTTCGTGAGCAACTTGCTTCAGCTGTTCCTCGGAATGCTTCATCGACGTGATATCCGAAACCACCACCAGAGCCGATCCATCAGACGCCAAACGCGTGCGCAGACTCAGCCACCGCCCATCAAACAGAGGAATTTCGGTATCTCGCGTCAGGAACAGCTGCGCGGCAGACGCCTGGATCCAATCTTCGCTAACGTCCGGACTGACATCGATCCTTTCCGCATTCCGAACCACGGCCCTCACGATATCGGAGATGTGGGCGCCCGGCTGTCTGGCATAGGCCGAACGGGGGAAAGCTGCACGATACTGATCGTTGCAGAAAACCAGCCTGCCATCTCGGCCGAACATTGCAAGCCCGTCCGACATTTCCGCCATCGCTTGGGAAAGCACATCCTTGCTATCGAGTGCTTCCTGCACCAGCCGCTTCTTCTCGATGATGTCGCGGGTGACGCCCGCAAGCCCAATCAGATCGCCATGGCGATTTCGCAGCGGGACCTTTGTGGTCAGGAACCAGCGCTCCCGGCCGCTCTCAACGACAAAGGGTTCTTCGAAATCCACCATTGGTTCGCCGGTCGCCATAATCTGTTGCTCGCGATCGAAAAGCGCCTGGGCCAGTTCGCGAGGATAGAGATCGAAGTCGGTCAGACCCACCATCTCAGACGATTTCGTCCGACCGTGATTTCGAGCGACATTCAGATTGGCAACGAGGAAGCGGCTGTTTCGGTCTTTCACATAGTGGAGATCCGGCGCCTGCGTCAGGGCGGCCCGCAAGATATCCCGTTCTGCGGTGAAGGCATGGAAGTAAGTGATAACAGAAGCCGCTGCCAAGGTCGCAACAAACCCGATCGCCGCAAAGCCAAGCAACGGAATCGAGGATTCATCATGTCGATATGCCAGGCCGATCGCCAAAGAAACCATAGCCACAGTTAGCGCAGTGACCACAATTCTCTTGAGGTCCATCGGTTGTCGGCGGGATGCAAAATGGACCGACAGCCCCAGGAGCGACACCGCAACGATCGAGATGGAGCCTGGCTCAAGGCCGGCGCCGCCCATCTAGGTTCGATAGGCCAGTGTCAGAGCGGCGGTGACAAGGATAGCCAGTGGGCCACCATAGACCGCGGACACCGCGAGCAAGGTCGAACGCAGATCGAGATAGTAGCCCGTATCGATCTCTACCGACAGCAGCATCGAAAGAAGTGCTCCCAGTCCCATCATCAAGCCAAAGCCGAATTTGGCCTGCACCGCCGAGAGGCGATAGAACCTGTAATGGAGATGCATCCAAATCGAGATGAGGAGCGAAACGGCAGTCACATTGCCGATCAGAACTTGCCAAGCCACTATTGTTTTCCACAAAATTTCGAATAGCTTAGCTTGCATTCTTTGATGAAGTCTAAATCCGTGGCGTATGTGAACTGCACTTGTCCTTCTCCGCCCCTTCCGACGGACCCTTAAGCTCGACGGGATCTCGACATCCGGCGGCAATGCGGCACACCCGCAGACGAGGTCACCGAAGTGACGCTGCTGCGTCAATTTCGCCAAAACATCCCGATTTGAAATCGCGCCTTTCCTGCCCGGCGTGAAACCGTTAGCAGAAAACCCGGCCCTGAAATTTCAGCATACGGCTTTAACTGAAATTGGAAACTAAAAGCCGCGCGTCCCAAATCGGTCGAAGCAGGATCTGGATAGGCAATCGGCAATCTCCTGTTTTTCAGCGCCTTGGATGCACAATGCCGCCGGCAAAAAGGCCCCCAAGAAACCTTTACAACTGATCATTTCCCCTCGTCTTCAGCGATTGGAAGAGCTGCCATGGCTTCTAACAAGTATAGCATATAGGGGCAGCCTGAAATTGGTCGCTGGCTGCATAGTGGTACGTCGTGTTCGGCTGCGCATCGCCGCCTGGTCGGGTCGCGATCGCATCCTGCAGGCTGTTGACGCAGCACTGCCTGTAACATCGTAAAGTTAGTGGGGAAAGGAAGCTCTGCCCCCTCTCCCCAGCAAGGGCAAAAAAGCTGTTTCCCCATCCTTCGGTCTGTCGCCCTGCAGGACGATCGCGCCGCCGGTGCAATCGCCACTCCGGTCGGCCGCTTGTCGCGCCCTCCCTCCGGGTGGGTGATCCCCCTCACCTTTTTACCCTTGCCCCCCTCTCTCCCGCTGCTCCGCGCGAACTCGGGAAGCAGGAGCGGGTGCTCCCGCTTCGCGAGACCAAAAGGAACAAGGAGAGTTCAAGATGACCATCTATACCGATACCGCCCGTTTCGACACCGGCCGGGCCATGACCGAAATCGAAATGCGCAAGTTCGCTCCCTCGATCTTTGCAACGACGGCGCATGAAAGCCGGTCAGAGCGCTTCAAGCCAATCCCCACCATAGATGTCCTGCGCGGGCTTATGAATGAGGGTTTTGTGCCAGTCGGAGCTAAGCAGAGCTCTACTCGCACCCGAGGGAAGGCAGAGTTCACCAAGCATCTTATCCGGCTGCGTCGCATCGATGACGGCAAGATCTACAGGGTCGGCGACACCGTCTGCGAAATCCTCCTGAAGAATGCCAATGACGGCACCAGCGCCTACGAGCTGCTGGCCGGCCTCTTCCGCATTCGCTGCATGAATTCCCTGGTTACGCAGACCGGCACCATCGACGCCATCAAGGTTCGCCACTCCGGCGATGTCGGCGCAAAGGTCATCGAGGGGACATACCGGGTTCTCAACGAGGCGGAGCGCACGCTTGCAGCTCCGCAAGACTGGTCCATGCAAATGCTCAATCGCGATGAGCAACGGATCATGGCTGAGGCAGCGCATCTTGTGCGCTTTGGCGATAGTGAAGGCGAAACTACCACGCCCATCAAGCCGCAACAGCTTCTCATACCGCGTCGTCACGACGATCGCGCTAATGATCTTTGGACGGTTTTCAACGTCGTGCAGGAAAACGTCGTAAGGGGTGGCTTACGAGGCATCGGCCGGGACGATTTCGGCAGGCCGCGCCGCGTCAAGTCGCGCGCGGTCAATGGGATCGATCAGGACATCAAGCTCAATAAGGCCCTGTGGCTGATCGGCGCAAAAATGGCCGAGCTGAAAGAAGCAAAGTGACGGTTGAGGGCATGGGGCGGGCGCAGAAGCACCGCCCCCAAAAGGGCAAGCCGCCAGGGCGGTTGCCCTTGCCGCTGCGAATCACCGATAAGGGATGAAAGAGTTTCGAGGGCAAAAGCAGCCGCGCCGTGCCAGCCGGCGCTATCGGAAAGGATCGGCCATTCCGACCGTGGCAACGGCCTTGCCCTTGAACTGGAGATAACGCAAATGTGGCTTCTGCCATTTAGCGTGTGAAGAAGACCCGGACGAGCTGGCTACTCACGATCCGGGTCTCATTTATCACATAAGGAAGGGTCAGGCGGGCGAAAGCTCGTCTCACACTCCGGTATATATGCCGTTGTTTTCACGTTTTCCAAGTACACCTCCTGCCAGCCGCGCTGCCTCCCATGCCGCTATCGAAGCGGCCCGTGACAGGTGCAAGGGGAGCCCGTGCCCCTCCCCTCTCGCTCCCCTTCCCGCCCAGGAGCAGAATGCCCGTTGGGCATAAGCCTCGTTCTTCCCGCAGCAACCCCGGGCCGAAGGCCAGGGCGCTTAGTTCCTGGGATTATTCCCGGGTCAGGCGTGACCTGGATCCGGTTGCCTTTCCGAACAGCGACCGAAATTGGCATTGAGCCTGCCGCAACCGATGTTGTCATAGGGAAGGCGCAGGCGCCGAACTTACCTCATGCTTCTTCCAAATGCCGTCGATCTCGACGCGCTTGGCGCAGGCAGTCAATCGGCAAATGGATCAGTGAGGCGGCGTTGGTGATTGTCGGCCCGTTTCCCGACGCTGCTGCAGGGCCGGCGATCGAGGCGATATTCCCAGTCAGGGTGCCATCATCGAATGCGGAGGAGACGAAATCGCCCATTATCCGGTCTCCGTGTTCCCGTTGCCTTGATGGATGGATCACTACGGCCGGCCGGACAGCCAGCAACCGCCTCCGTTGACGATTTTCCCCTGCCGCCCGCGCAAGCTTCGCTTGTCGCTTTGCGCCATTCCTCGCGATACAAAATCGTCGTCTCCGGCGGCGCTCTGTTCCACTCCGCCCCTAAGGGTGCAGCCCGCCCTCTCTCCGGCCGTTTTTCGTGCCCATCGGCAACGCAAACAAAGGAGACCCTGCAATGACCGATCTCGTCAACTTCATCCGCTTCAACAACAACGGCACCCTGACCGGGAATATCGCCTCGGTCGCCTACGACCTCGATATTTCAGGCGAACAGTTCGAAAGCACCAACGCCAGGGCACCTGCCTACCGCCTTTTCGCCAAAAGCCCTCGGGGCAAGCGCGTAGAGATCGGTGGGATCTGGAAGAAGCAGAACCAGAGCGGTGGCGATTATTTTACCCTCTCCGTCAACACCGGTTACGGCAGGCTCAATGCCAATCTCGGACGCTATCCCGGCCAGGACGACGAAGACCTCATGGCCGTCATTCCCTGGGAATAAACCCAGGGACGAGGCGCCCCGGCCATCGGCCGGGGTTGCTGCCTGCTCAACTCCGCTTTGATCCCTGAGCCAGCGCCTTGTTTGCCTTATCAAGGCAAATGGCGGCGCCGGCCAGCAATATCGCGCAGATCGAAGAAAAAATGGTGTTGTGCCAGACACTCGCCAATCCAACGTCTATGCGCAGAAATTGCAGGTTCGCGCCGATAAAAAAGAAGAGCGCGGCGAAGCCCAAAATCAGAATAAGACCATTCAGTATAAGGCCAACCGCTTTCACGTTGCTTGCTCACTATCTGGAAAAAGGGGCGTCGGGCAAAACGACTTCAGAAATATGGTAGCCGCTTCCAATCGGTTTTCCAAGTCGCGGACCGGTGTCATTCCTGAGTAAGTGCGCCGACAAGGGAAACAACGCGCTTCCGGACGCGAGGCGAAAGCAGCAGCATTCTCGCTATCAAATCGCGTCCTTCCGTCGTCGAGATGTAAGCAATGTGGTCGTCGACCCCACGGGCGGCTTCGTTGGAAGGGCCGGTAACAGCTTCTGGAATTCCTTCGAAAAAGCGCGCTGCAGGCACGGAAAAGAACTTCGCCATCTGATACAACATCGAGGCGCTGACACGGTTCCTGCCGATCTCATACTTTTGTATTTGTTGATAGCTCAGCCCGATTCCTTTGCCGAGATCGCTCTGGGATAGCCGCATCTGAATTCTCAGAATTCGAATTTGCTGTCCAACATGGAGGTCGACCGATTGGATTGTTGGTTCTAGGCGCCGTTTCTGTCGGCGTTCGGATTTGATTGGTGGCGTCACCTTGCCATTCATACCCAACTCCAAAGTTGAAGAAGGGGTTTGATAGACAAGGCTGCACAGCCCGACTGTCAAAATCTTGTTCTAAAGTCCGTTTGCCTGCCGCAATTCCCAGTTTCGGATGATCGGCAGCATCATTGGCACGTCGCGTGAACGACCGCGATCTATGCTGTGCACGGAGCCAGGCTGAAGCCTGTCTCCGCCGATCCCGATAACGATCGCTCGTGCAAGCTGCGTTGGCCGCGCCAAGACGTCGGCGCCACCGGCGACATCGTCTCCTTCAGTCGGGGAAAGGAAGCTCTGCCCCTCTCCCCAGCAAGCGCAAAAAGCCGTCTCCCCATCCTTCGGTCTGACGCCCTGCAGGACGATTGCGCCTCCGCCGCCATCGCTGCTCCGGTCGGCCGCTTGTCGCGCCCGCCCTCCGGGTGGGTGATCCCCCTCACCTTTTTAACCTTGCCCCCTCTCTCCCGCTGCTCCGCGCGAACTCGGGAAGCAGGAGCGGGTGCTCCTGCTTCGCAGGAATAAGACCGCTCCGCGGAAAAAAGGAAACCGAGCATGACCATGAAGATGATTCTTGAAGCCATCAGCCTGACCGCGTTCTTCGCCGCCGTCTGCCTTTGGGCCGCCGCCTTCGCCTGATCAACCCTTCAATCGCCAAAAAGGAATAGACCAATGACCGACATCATCACCATCGCTCTAAACAAGCTCGACGCCGATCCCTTGAACGTCCGCAAGACCTACAGCGAGGACGGAATCGAGGAGCTGGCCGCGAATATCCGCCATGACGGCTATCGCCTTCTGCAGAACCTTGTCGTCCGCAAGAGCGACAAGAAGGGCCGCTTCCTCGTGATTGCCGGCGAACGCCGTCGTCTGGCGCTTATGCTGCTCGCGGAAGCCGGAGAGATCGCCAAGGATTTTCCGGTGGAGTGCAAGGAGCGCGAAGCCGACGACGCCACCGAAATCAGCCTTGCCGAAAACATCATGCGTGAGGAAATGCATCCGGTGGACCAGTATCACGCCTTCCGTGTCATGGCAGACAAGGGTACGCCGTTCGCTGACATTGCCGTCCGCTTCGGCACCACCGAAACCATCGTGCGCCGTCGTCTGGCACTGGCCCGCGTGTCGCCGGTTCTGCTGAACCTCTACAGGGAAGAGGGAATGAGCTTCGATCAGCTCTCGGCTTTCACATTGACGGACGATCATGCGAGACAGGAGGAAGTTTGGAGCAGCCTGCCGTCGTGGAATCGTTCGGCCTACGACATTCGCAGGGCATTGCAGTCCGGAGCCGTCAAAGCGACCGACAAACGCATTGTGTTTCTTGGTGGCTTGGAAGTCTATGAAGCAGCGGGCGGCGGTATCCGTCGCGACCTGTTCGACACCAACAATAGCGGCTTTGCCACCGATGTGGCTCTCGTTGAACGTCTGGTTGCCGACAAACTGACTGCCGAGGCTGAGAAGGTCAGCGCCGAAGGCTGGGCTTGGGTTGAATGCCATGCTGAAATGCCGCACGAGGGCAATCGCATGCGGCGCGTCTATTCCGAGCTGGTGGCGCTTGCCGACGATCAACAGGCGGAACTTGATCGGCTAGATGGAGAATACACCGAGCTTGCGGAATTGATCGAAGCGGGCGTTGCCGGCGAACAGGCCGAAGCCCGCCTGAAGGTCCTCGAGGATCGGATAGAGGTGTTGCAGAATCCCGGAAAAATCTATCAGCCGACCGATATCGAGAAGGCTGGTGCGTATGTCTGCATCGATCACTATGGCAGGCTGCGCATTGAGCGCGGCCTCATCAAGCCGGAGGCCAGCGTCAATGAAACCACCAGCAGTGCGGCGGGTGAGGGGGACGGCGGCAGCACAGTCAGCGGCGGGGCAAAGCCTGCGAAGCCCTTTGCGCTTTCCGCAGCACTGATGCAGGAGCTGACGGCTCAGAAGACGGCGGCGATCAGAGCTGAACTCGCACATAATCCCGACATTGCGCTTGCCGCCGTTGTTCATGCGTTGCTGCTCAGCATCGAGAATGCGTACGGCAGTGATGAGACCTGCCTTGAGCTGCGCTTGACGAGCGAGCGGTTGGAAAACAGCATCAAGGAACCGGCAGGAATGCAAGGGCGTGCAGGTGCTGGACGACCTTGCGGAAAATCATTCGTCGCACTTCCCCGGCAATCCCGCCGATCTTTGGGATTGGTGCCTGGAGCGGACGCGCGACGAGCTGCTGTCGCTTCTGGCCTTTGCCGCTGCAAACTCTGTCAATGCGCTGCAACTGCCGCACTATGCCAGAACCAACCAGCGCCGCCATGCCGATAAGCTGGCCGAGGCACTCAAGATCGACATGACCGATTGGTTCACGCCGACGGCGGGGAATTATTTCGGGAGGATCAGCAAGGCGGGTATTGAGTTGGCGCTCGCCGAAGCGAAGGGCAGGGACGTCGCGTCCGGTGTGGCGGGGATGAAGAAGGCTGAGGCCGCAGCCTATGCGGAGCGGGTGATTGCCGAAACCGGCTGGCATCCGTCGGCGATACGCATCACAGCCCTCGAGACTCTCGATGGCGATAGCAAGCCGTTCGATCAGGATGATGAAGACGGCGATACAGACGGCGGTCCGCAAGATGAACTTGTGGAGGCCGCTGAATAATCATTGATGCCGGTCGCGGCACGCCCCCGCGACCGGCTCGGCAGACATGCGGCTGGGCTGTAAATCCGATGCCTGTCTGGCGAAAATGTTAGCAGCCGAGATGCCGGAAGACCGGCGCCAGGGTGTGCCTTGGCGGATCGACCGCTCAGGCCACAGCGAGGGAACCCCGCAAGCCGCGTCCTCTCTCACACTTTCTCTCCAGCCGAAACGATGAGTGTCAGAGGCACAAGGATTCCCATCGCGTTCGGCAAACCCTTCGGCGCCATAAGCGCCTTTGTTTGACTTTCGAAGGCGGAAGTGAGTCGCAGACATCCGCTGTCATTCGGTTGCAGAATTGGCTTTGACGACGGCCTTAGGGCAGCTTTCTCTATTGGAATTGTCACCTGACAATTCTGGTAACGCATTGATATCGCGAATTAAATTTCGCAGACCACAACTGTTAATTTCAGTTAACCAAAAAATGCTTGACGCTAACGCGCGATTGAAGATTATTTGCGGAAACTTCGATGAATTTCTGGATTTTACGTGAATGGCGACAAAACCTGCGATTGTTGATAACCGACAGAAGAGCGCACGGGTCTCGATTGACGAAACCATAGCGCACGACTCGGCCGCCCTTAGTGGCCAGTTGCAGATCTTATTCGAGAAGCTCTTTTCGCCAAACGCCAAGAAAACTCTGCGGCGTTTCAGTAGCACAGAAGCTGCAAAGCTTCTCGGCGTCACTGACAGCTATGTCCGCCACATCGCCGCGCAGGAAGAGGCCGTCACATCCGAAAAGACTGCGGGTGGACGAAGGACGTTCTCCTTGGAAGAAGTGAACACGATCCGGCAATTTCTCGGACGAACAAAACCATCGTATTTGCCTGGCCGCCGCAAAGGTGACCACCTTCAGGTGATTGCGGCGACCAACTTCAAAGGCGGCTCGGGCAAAACGACGACAGCTACCCACATGGCTCAGTACCTTGCCTTGCGCGGTTATCGTGTGCTTGCGGTCGACCTCGATCCTCAAGCCTCTATGTCAGCCATGCTCGGCTTCCAACCTGAGTTCGATGTGCACGAAAATGAGACACTCTACGGCGCTATCCGATACGACGCCGAACGGCGTCCAGTAGGGGAGGTGGTCCGGAAAACCTATTTCGCTGGGTTGGATTTGATTCCAGGTAACCTAGAACTTCACGAGTTTGAACATGACACGCCGCGGGCGCTTGCGTCGCGGGAATCTGCGGACACCGATATGTTTTTTATGCGTGTCGGTCACGCGCTCACAGATCTACAGGATCGGTATGATGTCGTAGTGATCGACTGCCCGCCCACTCTTGGCTTCTTGACGCTATCGGCCCTTTGCGCAGCTACATCTGTGCTGGTTACCGTTCATCCCCAGATGCTCGATGTTGCGTCGATGAACCAGTTCCTCTCAATGACATCCGATCTGCTCGGTGTCGTGAAAGAGGCTGGAGGCAACCTCGACTACGATTGGATGCGATACTTGATAACAAGGTACGAACCCAATGACGGGCCTCAGGCGCAAATCGTTGCGTTTCTCAGAAGTCTCTTTGGCGAACGCGTCCTCACCTCAATGATGGTAAAGTCGACGGCAGTCTCCGACGCCGGTCTTTCCAAGCAGACGATCTACGAAGCAGGTCGGGAAACGATGAACCGACAAACCTACGATAGGGCCGTGGAAGCAATGGACAGCGTGAACTCCGAAGTGGAGGCCCTTATTCAAGCATCATGGGGTAGGGCATGAAAGGCAGAGACATCCTGAAAAGCATGGTGAGTTCTTCCGAACACGGCAAGGTGGAAACTCCGCAAGCGTCGCCGTCACACAAGCCAGCGGGCGCTGTTCGTGCTATGAACCTCTCACTTGGCCGCTTAAATGAAGAAGCGGCCGCCGCCAAAGAGTTGCGGGAAGCAATCGCGGCCGGCGACAAGGTCATTGAACTCGATCCTGCTCTTGTAGAGGCCTCGTTCATTCGGGATCGCATACCGCTAGTAGCAGATCCGCAATTCGACCATCTGAAGGCGTCGATAGCAGATAGCGGCCAACAGGTGCCTATCCTCGTCAGGGCTCATCCCACAAAGCCGAGCTATTATCAGGCGGCTTACGGCCACAGACGCCTGCGTGCAGCGGCCGACCTTGGCCGCCCCGTCAAGGCGATCGTCCGCGCTCTAAGTGATGAGCAACTTATTCTAGCTCAGGGGCAGGAGAACGGTCCGCGTGTTGATCTCAGTTTCATTGAGCGGGCACTGTTTGCAAGAAGTTTGGAAGAACATGGGTTCGACCGGGATACGATTGCCAAGGCATTGTCCGTCGACAAGCCAGAGATCTCGCGGCTGTTGCAGGTCGCCGAATGTGTCCCTGCCGAAATCATCCTAGCGATAGGCCCGGCCCCGAAGGTCGGGCGCCCACGCTGGCTTGCTTTCGCGGAAAGGCTAAAGGACAGTGCGTCCGCAAAAAGAGTCGAGAAAGAACTGCAGGCCGCCGATTTCCCAGCGACCGAGACCAACAAGCGGTTCGATCGCCTTTGGACGGCCATGACGGTAGCCGAGAAAAAAGCAAACGACGTTGAAGCAGTGCGAACCAAAAAGGGCTTGCCGCTTGCGTCAATTGATCGCACCGCACGCGGTTCAAAGATCACGGTTACATCCGCAGAATTCGCGGACTTCCTCTCGTCGCACATGCACGAGTTCGTCGTGATGTTCGAGCGGGAAACGGAAGGGAAATCCGCCGATTAATCGAATTGTCAGCTGACAATTGGAGCAATAGGAGACGTAGAACCGCAAAAGAAAAAGGCCCCCAAACGACCTAAGTCGTGGAAGCCTCTCTCGTATTCCTGACAGATCGAGAATCGCATTTCCACGAATCGCAGTCAAGAGTCTTTGGCACTGTTTTGGTGAGCGGATTTCTTTTGCCTTTTGAAAGGTGAAGGAAAATGCAGGTTGGAAATGTGACGACGCCCTTCGGGCGGCGGTCGATTTCGCTTGCCCAGATTAGAGGGCAGATGAAAACGGCCGAAATCAAATCAGGCAAGACGGCCGACAAATGGAAAGTGTTTCGCGATGCCTGCGAGGCGAGGGAGCTGCTTGGCGTTCAGGATCGCGCTCTGGCCGTCCTCGACGCGCTTTTGACGTTCTATCCGGACAACGAGCTTTCGGAAGATCGCGGCCTCGTGGTTTTCCCATCCAATGATCAGCTCTCGGTTCGCGCCCATGGCATCGCTGGCACGACCTTGCGCCGGCACCTTGCCGCACTCGTCGATGCGGGCCTCATCCACCGCAAGGACAGTGCTAATGGCAAGCGCTATGCTCGCAAGGATGGATCTGGTGCGATCGAGGATGCGTTCGGCTTCAGTCTGGCGCCACTGTTGGCGCGCGCTGAAGAGCTGGCGCATGCCGCACAGCAGGTGGCCGCGGAACGTAAGCGCTTCCGTGTCGCGAAGGAGGCACTGACGATCTGCCGGCGTGATGTCCGCAAGCTGATCTCGGCTGCGGTGGAAGAGGGCGCTCCCGGCGACTGGAGCCATATCGAAGCCTTGTTCATCGGCTTGGTTGCCCGGATTCCGCGCTCACCGGCGATCTTGGATCTGACGTCGATCCTCGAAGAAATGGAGATGTTGCGCGAGGAGATCATCAACCGGCTGGAAATTCAGGAAAATTCTGAAAATACGGATGGCAATGCTGTCCAAAACAGATGCCACATACAGAATTCAAAATCCGAATCCATCCATGAACTTGAACCTAGCTCTGAAAAAGAGCAGGGGGCAAAATCGAGCCAGGATATCAGGCTGAAGCCTGTGGCGATAAAGTCGTTTCCGCTGGCAATGGTGCTGCAGGCCTGCCCGGAGATCGTCAATTACGGTCCAGGCGGCGCAGTCGGCAGCTGGCGAGACTTGATGTCGGCCGCGGTCGTGGTCAGATCGATGTTGGGGGTCAGCCCGAGCGCCTACCAGGATGCCTGCGATGCGCTTGGCCCCGAAAATGCAGCGGCCGTCATGGCGTGCATCCTCGAAAGGGCAGGGCACATCAACTCGGCCGGCGGATATCTGCGCGATCTCAGCCGCAAGGCGGAGCGGGGCGAGTTTTCGCTTGGGCCGATGCTCATGGCGCTGATGCGGACGAATGCTGGCACGGCGCGAAGAGCCTCGTAG